>JAYTBG010000031.1:0-29131 GCA_043737055.1 Chitinophagaceae bacterium
TACAAATAAGGGGCTTTTTATTTTAGTTCAGGAGGTCGTCCCGCAAACTTGCGGGACCATCCCGACATTGATCACAATGCAAAGCCCCTTATTACAAATGAGGGGTTTTTTATTTTGTTTGAGGAGGTCGTCCCGCAAACTTGCGGGACCATCCCGACATTGATCACAATGCAAAGCCCCTTATTACAAATGAGGGGCTTTTTTATTTTGGTTCAGGAGGTCGTCCAGCAGGCTTGCAGGATCGTCCTGACCTTGATTTCAATGCTACTCCGTTCCTGTGCAGGGTAATTGTATTAGTTTTTTAATAACTCATTTCAGTTTAAGAAGTCCTGGCATTGGCATTTAGGCAGATTGGTATGGAATTTAAATGCACATTGATAGCAGATTTTTCTATCCAGATTCTAGACAAATAGGCTAACTTTACCGGCCAATCCGATATCACCTTGTTCATACTTATTGCATGTGCACAGACCCTATTGTTTATAAACTCGCTTTTGAGCATTCTCCCATAGCAAAACTGATTGTTTCAGTGGAAGGGAAAATTTTAAAAGTAAATAGTGCAGCTTCCAGGCTATCAGGGTATAGTATCTTCGAAATGGAATCTCAGCAAGTAGCAGACATCTTCAAACTGTCGAGAGGTTTTCCCCGCGAATTTTATGAACGCAGAACCGAACCGAAAAAATATCAACCCGGAGTGGAGCTGCTTACCAAAGGGACCAATTCAACAATAGCGGTAGATGTCACTTCTGTATTATCAGGAGAGGAAGCGGTAGGCTATATCAACTATATCACACTACAATCGACCATGCCAAGTGCCGCTTACCAGGAGATTTCCGACGAGGCTGCGCATGTTAATAACGCCGATGATTTGATTGGGAGTGTAGCAGCCAGGCATAAAGTGACTGAAGAAAGAATCAGGCGCAACGAGGAAAGTTTATCACTGGCACAATCGCTGGCACATATTGGTAGTTGGGAAACCGATGTGCCTGATTTGAATCTGAAATGGTCAAATGAAACGTACAAAATTTTTGAACTGTCGCCGCAGGATTTTGGAGGGGATTATCAACACTTCCTTGAATTAATACACAAAGACGACCGTGATAAAGTAGACACCGCATTACAGAATTCATTGACAAATAGAACCGTTAGTCATATCGAGTACCGTATACGAACAGCCTCAGGCCTTCTTAAGACCATAGAACAAAGATGGCAGGTAGCAGAGGGCGACAACGGGATAGCTGCTAGCGTGCATGGCACTTGCCAGGATATAACCCACCGTAAAAACTTTGAAGAAGCATTAAGACGATCTGAGGAAAAGTACCGCATTTTATTTGAGGCCAGTCCTGTACCCAAATGGATTTATGATCTTAAGCACTTTCGTATACAAGACGTAAACCAAGCCGCCATAAAGCACTATGGTTATTCAAGAGAGGAGTTTACGTCTATGACTCTCCAGGACCTTAGACCCCCGCATGAGGTGATCAATTTGAAGAAAGCCCAGGCAGCCGTTGTTGACAGAGAGGAGGCAATCAACTTTGGTCTTTTTACGCATTTAAAAAAGGATGGATCTACTATACAGGTAGAGGTATCAGGCAACAAGATAACCTACCAGGATAAGGAGTGCATGCTGGTAGTTAGTAATGATGTAACCCAACGGGAGATTGCCCTGGAGATTTTATTGGATCATGAGTCCAAACTACGCAAAGCGCACGAAATTGCTAAGTTGGGGCATTGGCAGATGAACTTGCGCAGTAAAAATTTATACTGGTCCCGGGAGCTTTTTAAGATCTGGGGTATAGCGGGGTCCATCCGTCCCAGCTTTGAGTTGTTCGTTGAAAGTATTCATCCTGATGATAGGGAGCGGTTTATGGCTGCACACGATAAAGCGCTGGCTGGCGGGTCTGGCATTGATGTGCAGTTTAGAATTATTTCAAAAGATGGCACTATTAAATGGGTGCATGACATTGGTAAAATAAATGTTGACGATTATGATAAATCATTGAGTTTTTTGTCGGGCACTGTGCAAGACATCACCCCACAAAAGTTATTAGAACTTTCGCTGGAAGATAGCAACAAGCGTTACCAATTCGTATCCAAAGCAACGTCTGATGCTATTTGGGACTGGGATCTTGTACTAGACGAAATTTATTGGGGGGATGGTATTCAATTCACTTTTGGCTACAGCGATCAGATGATGAATGGACGGATAAATCTTTGGGAAGTAAACATCCATCCCGATGATCGATCAACTGTGGTAAGGAGTTTAGAAAAATTCATCAAAGCCACTGAGCATGATAAAGTAAACTGGGTGCAGGAGTATCGGTTTAAAAAGGCTGACGGAAAGTATGCGTTTGTGTTAGACAAAGGATTTGTTATCAGAGATGAAAACGGAAAATCTTTGCGCATGGTAGGCGCTATGCAGGATATAACCAACAGAAAGGAAGGAGAAGACGAAGTACGGCGATCTAACGAACGCTTTGAGTTGCTAGGTAAAGCTGCCAACGATGCGGTGTGGGAATGGAACCTCGTTACCAGCCAGGGATGGGCCAATTTGACACACCAGGAAATGTATGGGCTCACTTTAAAGGATCCTGTGCCTGCCCGCCCTGAATGGATAAGTAGATTACATAAAGACGATCGTCAGGGAATTTTGCAAAGTTACCAGGATGCGGCTGACACCAGAACAGCTATGTGGTATGGAGAGTATAGAATGCGCACGGATAACAAAGGGTGGATCAACCTTTATGACCGCACCTATATGGAATATGATGAAAAGGGCAATGTGGTTCGGAAGATTGGTAGTATGATGGATATTACCCAGCGCAAGAAAGAAGAACAGCATTTGAAATTATTGGAATCTGTGATCATCAATGCAAATGATGCGGTGGTAATTACAGAAGTAGGTTCTGTGGGTAGCAAGGTGGCCAATAAAATTATTTATATTAATGAGGCCTTCACAAAAATGACAGGCTACGAGGCAGATGAAATTCTGGGGCAAACTCCCAAAGTTCTGCAAGGGCCAGGTTCCGATATTGAGGAGCTTAACAAATTAAATGAGGCGCTTGCTAATTTCAAGCCTTGTGAAACCACCATCATCAATTACAAAAAAAATGGCCAGGCATTTTGGGTTAATTTTTCTGTAAGCCCTGTGGCAAATTTAAAAGGATGGTACACACATTGGATTGCGGTGCAAAGAGATGTTACAGAGTCAAAATTGGCTGAAATTCATTTAAACAATCTAAACGATAGTTTGCAGCAGCATGTGCGGGCCTTGGCAATCTCAAATGCGGAGCTGGAGCAGTTTGCTTTTGTAGCCTCCCACGATTTGCAGGAACCACTGCGAATGGTAACTGGTTTTGTAACCCAGCTAGAAAAAAAATACGGCGACATCATTGACGACCGGGGCAAAAAGTACATTGCATTTGCTGTAGATGGTGCGCATCGGATGCGACAAATCATTTTAGATTTATTAGAATATTCTAAGATTGGTAGGGCAGAACAAGAACCAGAAAATATTGATCTGAATGAGGTGGTTGACGACATCAAAATTCTTTATAGAACGCAAATAGAGCAAAAGGGAGTTGTGTTACTGGTAGATAAACTTCCTGTGTTGCTGGGGCATGTATCGCCCATGCGGCAGGTTTTTCAAAACCTGATCGGTAACGCATTAAAGTATTCTCGCCCGGGCGTGCCCCCGCAAGTGCATATTACCGCACAGGATAAGGGTAATGAATGGGAATTTGCAATTCAGGATAATGGAATTGGAATAGAAAAAGAGTATTTTGACAAGGTCTTTATCATTTTCCAGAGGCTCCATCACAAAGATGAATTTTCGGGAACAGGTATGGGCCTCGCCATTACCAAAAAAATAATTGATAATATGGGAGGGCGCATCTGGATCTCATCCGGAGGAGAAGGAAGTATATTTTACTTTACCGTCCCTCACAGGTAAGAATGTTTAAAATGATTGTCTAGTATGTTGGTGCCTTACAGCTTGCCATATCAAATACCCGCATCTTGTATCCTATACGTCATGACCTGATTAGGCTGGAATTTTTCCGTTGGTATAATATGTCAACTGTTATTCGGCCAAAGCCCTCTTTTGAGGTATTTTATTATTAGTTTAGTAAAAGGCCTCTTTTTTGTAGTGAGATAATTTCTTGGAAGATACAGATAAGTCGCAAAGTAGGCGGTTGTTATGCTTGAATAAAAAATTTTCTGCATCTTTAAATAGACACGAGTGCAACAGGCGGCAAAGCATAATAACTGAAATATACAATTGTAAGCATGGGGAAGAGTTTCTCAACTAATTGGTCATCATAAAGAAACACGTATGAAAGCAATCCATATTTTATTGGTGGAAGACAATGAAGGCGATGTGTTGCTTACTAAAGAAGCGTTTGAAGAAGCAAAGTTGCTAACCCGTTTAAGCGTAGTAAGAGACGGAAAAGAAGCCATTGATTTTCTGACAAATCAAGGAGACTTTGCCGAGGCTGAGGTTCCTGACCTATTATTGTTGGATGTGAATCTACCCAAAAAAAACGGACATGAAGTACTGCAGTTTGTCAAAGAACATGAAAAGTTGAAGTCCATTCCGGTAATTATGTTCACCACTTCTTCTTCTGAGACAGACATTAATCTTTCCTATCAAAACCACGCCAACTGCTACATTACTAAACCGGTGGATGTCAATGATTTTCTTTCCGTAGTTACCCGGATCGAAAACTTTTGGATATCCATTGTCAATCTCCCCAACATACAGTCATCTAGTGACGTGAAATCACGCAACGAAATATAAGCGGATCCCAATAATCGGCAATGCGAGTGCATCCCCGTTATGCCAATTTATTACCAATACCAGGGAAAATAATGCTTGGATTAAAAGTTTTGGCTAATTCGAAATCCATGGTTGCGTAAGATATGATGATAACAATGTCACCCTCTGCACCACGTCTTGCGGCGGGTCCATTAAGGCACACCACACCACTACCTCGTTTTCCTTTTATAATGTAGGTCTCGATGCGCTCGCCATTATTTACATTAACAACCTGTATTTTTTCATTTTCAATCAGGTTGGCCGCATCCATCAGGTCTTCATCTAAGGTCAGGCTTCCCACATAGTTTAAATTCGCCTCTGTAATTACCGCTCTGTGCACTTTTGACTTTAAAACTTCGATATGCATAAAATTCTTTTTGCGAAGGTCCTAAAACGGCTCATCATAAACAACCAATATCATTTTTTTAACCCGCATCTAAGGGCTGCCTTTTTCATTCGTGAAAAAATAGTGACACAATAAATAGTAAATTGCTTTTAATGAATAAAACTTACCTATTTATAATTATTTTATTTTGTTTGATCGGCTGCACCACAGGCAACAAAAGCAAAAATAGGCTGCTGATACAAACCGGCTACGGTGATATAAAAGTGGAGCTGTATCCTGAGAGAGCTCCTGCTACGGTGGCAGCATTTTTAAAATATGTAGATGAGGACCTTTATAAAAATGGAAGTTTTTACCGGGTGCTTAAGAACGACAATCTACCCGCAGAGTACAATAGTGGACTCATACAGGGGGGCATTAGTACAACCAAGCCAGCTAAGCAAATTACTCTAAAAGGTACCTTACACGAATCACCAAAACTCACGGGGCTTACACATGAAAGTGGAATCATATCTATGGCACGTACAACGCCTGGTTCGGCTACCTCAGAGTTTTTTATTTGTATCGGCGATCAAAAGCAGTTTGATAGCAGTAGAAGGGGCAACGGTGATGGACAAGGCTATGCCGCCTTTGGTAAGGTTATAAGTGGGATGGATGTGGTTATGAAAATTCAAAATGCCCGTAGTGATGGGGACCGCTTTATAAATGAAATAAAGATTGAAAATATTTCCAGGGATTAGAACAGATACTTTAACAGTTTAAATTTCTTATAATTTGAATAGAGTAAAAGCCGCCTGTTTGTTGTTTATATGTTGGATGCTGGTAAGCTGCGGAGCAAGCCGCAAAACAAATTCTTCTACTTCTGTAAACATCCATGAGCTGAAGAGCACAGTTGTAATTAAAAAAAAGCAGCCTTTTAGAACGATTAATGTAAAGGCGGTAACTCCAGCCGATTTGGTTGCTTTTGCGCAGACATTGCTGGGAGTGCCCTACCGATATGGCTCTCTTAAAAAAGAAAATGGCTTTGATTGCTCCGGCTTTATCAACTATGTGTTTAATTATTTCAAAATTTCAGTTCCCCGTAGTTCTGTAGAATTTACTAATGCTGGCAGAGAGGTAAAGCCAGCAGATAGTAAGCCTGGTGACCTAATCTTGTTCACAGGTTCCAACGCTGATAGTGGCGAGGTAGGTCATATGGGTATCGTCACAGAAAATCGTAAAAACCAGTTTACATTTATTCATGCATCGTCCAGCAAGGGTGTAATTTTATCTGGCCTTAGCCCTTATTTTACACTTCGTCTTGTAAAAGTCATCAGGATTTTTCCATAGACGTTTAACATTGCAGTTGCCAACAGAACGAACCCTTCCTCTAAGAATATCGTGATTTTAAACATAAAGTTTTGTAAGATAAAAGTGTCGTCGGTATTGGCCAGCATTACCCTGGGTATGCTGTTTCTATTGGTTATGCTGCAGGACGAACCTCAAGGGTGTTTGTGTTATCGATACCAGATTATAGCGTCACCCCTTTTGTACAAGGCAGCGATACTGCAAGGATAGCCAGGGAAATAAATGAGTTTAATGCCATCAACAAACAGATTAGCTTAAACATGGGGGTTACCTATCTCGATATTACGGGCATTTCGAGGGAAGCCCGCATAGATCCATCTCTCAATGAGATGGATGGTTTGCACCCTTCCGATAAACAATATTCCCGATGGGTTAGTTTGCTTGTACCCCTTTTAAAAGCTGCGTTGTAACTGCGTTAACTGGTATAAACTAAGTGAAATAGGATTCAAGTTATCATTTACATTTGCTGAAAGAGAAAACTTTTCTACCTCGCCTGTATATGATAAGACTTGAGCATTTTACCCCTGATGATTTTCGTCAATTAATTAACTGGATAGACAACGAAGAACTCTTGATCAATTGGGCAGGGTCGTTGTTTAGCTTCCCACTTACCTGGCAAAGTATGGATTGGTATGTTACAAATACCAACGATATGGCTACATCCGATGCCTTTGTTTATAAAGTTGTAGAAGTAGAATCAGGGGATGTAATTGGTCACATTTCCCTGGGAGGCTATAGTCGTAAAAATAAATCAGCCCGAATCAGCAGGGTTTTAATTGGCAATAATAAGCACAAGGGTAAGGGATACTGCAAAGATATGATCATGGCTGTTTTAAAGATAGGTTTTGAGGAGCTCAACCTGCATCGGATTAGCCTGGGAGTTTATGACTTTAACACGGCTGCGATTAAATGTTATAAGTCGTCTGGGTTTAGTGTAGATGGGATATCACGGGATATTCTTTTACACGAAAACCAATGGTGGAGCTTAGTAGAGATGAGCATTTTGGAGCATGAATGGAAACGGTAATACATAAAAAATCCTGGAGCAAACGTTCCAGGATTTTTTGTAACGAAAAAAATTTATTGACCTGCCTGGGAAACCGTAGGTGCCACATAGCGCTTCCCAAAAACTAAAACTTTAGCACGACCTCTAAGAAGATTGCCCCTGCTGCGGTATGCAAAATCAATACTGCGAATGGATTTTCCTTCCGGGCCCAGCTCAATGTCCCTGCTATATTGATTAGCTACTAATTCTTCATCAATCACAGGGCTCAGCTTGTCTCCGGTTTGGTAAACCACGTTCAAATCACTCAGGTGAATGTTCTTGTCTTCTACTTTAAATCTGATAGCGGTAAAACGATTGGCACTCAGTACATCTACCTGGTCTCTATCTCTTACAAAGTTAGCTTTGCTTTCACCCAGTAATTCCCAACCTTCCTCAATGGTAAGTGTGCGGCGGGTACTGGTACAAGAAAACAAGCAGCCAATAGTCACTAAAAGTAAGAGAGTGCGAGAGAGTCCTTTAAATTTTAATATCATAGGTAAATATTTTTTCCAAAGTTAAAACAAATAGGTTAAGGCTTACCCGCATTCTTGTTTTTCTACTGCTAAAACACGCCTGCTAGTTGCAAACTCTTTTTTCCAATTCTTTTGTATTCTATATCATTTACTAGCGGCCTTTGATGCAAAATCAGGGATACAGCATCTCGCTTCCACCAGTCGCTGCTTAGTAATTTACTTGCGTGAATGATGCCAATCATCCAGTGGTTCCCTGGCTCATTATGCGTTTCTTCAATCCACTCAAAATCTTCTTGTTTTATTTTCTGTGCAGCGTCGGCACTTACAAACGTCTTAAGATAATAATCGTTTGTTAGTGAAAGTTTTTCTCTCTGTAGGTATTTTTTGTATTCGTACTTATAATCATATCTTAAAGCTGCGATATCGCTTAGTACCGCCGCAGCAGTGGGGTAGGCCCCTGCTCCCTTGCCTTTAAAAAAGTGCTTGTCTGCAAAACTACTCTCTGTTACAAGGCCATTAAACTCATTAGCCACGTTGAAGAGGTCGTCGTGTGCCTCTACAAATTGTGGCAATACAAAAGCCGCTAATTGTGTATCACTAATTTTTTGTGCGGTAGCAACTAATTTGATCTTAAGATTCTTTTGCTTTGCAAGTGTAGCATCACTTTTCTTTATGGCCGTTATCCCATTGTAAATAAAATCTACCGGCAAAGCTATATTACCAAATGCGTGAGCAAGCAAAATCGTGAGTTTGTTTGCGGCATCATGCCCTTCAATATCAAGCGATGGATTACTCTCGGCAAAGCCAAGCTGTTGTGCTTCGAGGAAGGCATCTTTAAATAAGAGCCCGTCATCAACTATCCTTGTCAAAATAAAATTAGTGCTACCGTTTACGATGCCCTTTACTGAGGATAGAAGATCATTGTCGTAATATTCTTCAAGGTTTCGAATTATGGGTATACTGGCACAGCAGGAGCCTTCATACAGCAATGCTGTTTTGTGTTCATGCTGCAAGTGCAGTAGTTCTTCAAGGTGCATAGCAATCATTTTTTTATTGGCGCTTACAACGGCTTTTCCCTTTTGTAAGGCAGCTTTTACAATTTCGTATGCGGCATCTGCATCATCAATTAATTCTACAATTACATTGATGTGTTCATCGTTTAACAAGGCGCCAGCGCTGGTTGTAAATATATCTGCCGAAATCGATCTGGATTTAGCCGGATCTTTTATGCATATTTTTTTGATAGAGGCTTGTAATGCAGGTGTAGCTTGCAATACATCGTATAGGCCTTTGCCTACCACACCGAAGCCAAACAAGCCAAGGGTTAATCTTTTTGAAGCAGGTAGGACAGGAAGAGTAATAAAAGTGGACATAATTATTTGATCTATATTCTTTTAGGTGCTCAATTATTTGATACAGTACAAGAGAGCCTGCCTGCGGCAGGCAGGTGACACAACAGAAGTCGGGCTATGCTCTAATGCTTGTAACTAAACTGCTTTCTTTCGAAAAAAAATCATTGTTTTCAAGATGTATAAAAGCACTTTTTAAATCTTCAATCAAGTCATCTGCTTCTTCCAGGCCCACACTTAGCCTGATCAGGCTGTCGGCTACACCCGCAGCTCTTCTTTTGGCTACTGGAATTGATTTATGCGTCATGTTAGCCGGGTGGGACACTAAACTTTTAATACCGCCAAGGCTTTCCGCCAGTTTGAAATATTGAGTAGAGGTTACAAACTTAATAGCAGCATCTTCGGTATCATTTCTTAATGTAAACGACACAATGCCGCCAGAGCCCTTGCTTTGTTTTTTTGCAATCAAATGATTTTTGTGCGACGTTAGGCCAGGGTAGAAAACTTTATCAACAGCCGGGTGTGTAGCTAAAAATTCTGCTACAGCCTGCCCGTTCCGGCAATGTTGTTGAATGCGCAAGTGAAGGGTTTCAATGCCACGAATAACCAGCCAACTATCGAATGGCCCCAGTATAGCGCCGGTAGCATTTTGTAAAAATTTAATTTTGTCTCCCAGTTCTTTTTCTTTTGCTACCACAATACCCGCTATCAGATCGCTGTGCCCTCCAAGATATTTAGTGGCACTATGCACCACAAGATCGGCACCCAGTGCCAAGGGTTGCTGCAGGGCGGGGGATGCAAAGGTGTTGTCCACACAAAGAAGACAATTGTTGCCTTTAGCCACCGCAGCAATAGCTTCTATATCGCTTATTTTTAGTGTGGGATTGGTAGGCGTTTCGACCCATATCAACTTTGTATTTGCTGTTATGCCGTTCACTACGTTTTCTACTTCTGTTGTGTCTACATAATTCACTTTAATCCCGAACTTTTCATACACCTGTGTAAACAGGCGGAAAGCACCTCCGTAAATATCATCTACCGCCAGTATTTCGTCACCGGTTTTTAGCAATTTTACTACGGCATCTATAGCTGCCAATCCGCTGCCGAAAGCTGCGGCTACCTGGCCCTTCTCCAGGGTGGCCACCAAGGTCTCAAGTGCCTGGCGGGTGGGGTTGTTAGATCGTGCATAATCATACCCACGGTTTACTCCCGGTGCTTCCTGTTCAAATGTACTTGTTTGATAAATGGGCACACTTAAGGCACCTGTTAAAGGGTCTGTAGGAATGCTGTGGATGAGTTGTGTTGCGTTGCTCATAATTTTTTTTGATTTGTCGCTTTAGTGGAATTTCACTGCAGCAGATGAAAAAATAAAATGTAAGCACTAACAAGAGTGATCCGTAGAAAATTATCGGGGAAGGTTTTCAGTTTTAAGGATGGATAACTGGCCACAGGCCTGCTGCGGTAGCCGGGTCCCAAAGCAGCTGCGGAGGTTACTCGTTAAAACAAAAAAGCTCACCCGATAAATCAGATGAGCTTTGAATATTGTAGAATATTTTGAGGCTATGTATCTGACTTATCTTTCCCAACATTGCTGCTGAGATGGAATTGGCACCTTTTCCCCATTAAAAATCGGGATAGGTTGTCAAGGCTTCACAGGGCCATTACCCTCTGCCTTTCTTGATAAGTGAATGATTAAAGAACTTCCCTACCATTTTGGTAGATTGATACAAAGGTATGGGGGTAAATATTTATCAACCAAATAAATTTTGCAAATCCCTGATATAATTGTTGCTACATGGCTGCGGGAGTTTAATAGGGATGGAGTATCCGGTAATTTTTTTCTTGTTTATTTTTAAGCAGTCACACAGCGGTTTTGCAAGTAATGATCAAATACTTTAGCTGTCGGCTAACAATACCCTTTTGCTATTGTTTGTATCTTTACCATAAGGAATATTATAATGGCTACAAAAAAAGCAACACCTGTTGCAGCAGAAAATATAGAGGAGTTTATAGAAGTTTTTGGCGCACGTGAGCACAACTTAAAAAACATCGACATCAGCATCCCTAAAAATAAATTGGTTGTTTTTACCGGGGTTAGTGGCAGTGGAAAATCTTCTCTCGCATTTGACACCATTTACAATGAGGGGCAGCGCAGGTATATGGAAAGTTTTAGTGCCTATGCCCGCCAGTTTGTGGGAGATATGGAGCGGCCCGACGTAGATAAGATTACTGGTCTTTCGCCAGTAATTTCTATCGAACAAAAAACAACCAACAAAAATCCCCGGAGTACTGTTGGTACCATCACAGAGATATATGATTTTCTTCGTTTGCTATATGCCCGTGTGGGAGAGGCTTACAGCTACAACACCGGAAAAAAAATGGTGAAATTCAGCGAAGAAGAAATCGTTCAATCGATTTACGCTAAGTTTAAAAATAAAAAAATTAGTTTACTGGCACCCTTGGTGAGAGGCCGCAAGGGACACTACAGGGAATTATTTGAAGACATCAGAAAGAAAGGTTTTTTAAAAGTAAGGGTTGACGGCGAAGTGCTTGACCTTACGGCTCGCATGCAGCTGGATCGTTATAAAATTCATGATATAGAAGTGGTGGTTGATCGCCTGCAGGCAACGGACGATATGAAATTTCGATTGAGTCAAAGTGTTCAAAAAACGTTGGCCATGGGCAAAGATCTTTTGTTCCTGCTTATTAATGAAGACAATAAGGTAGTGCAGTACAGCAAACAGCTGATGTGTATAGAAACCGGCATCAGTTATGAGGAACCAAGCCCCAATGCATTTTCTTTCAACTCCCCATATGGCGCTTGTCCCACCTGTAAAGGGCTGGGCACTGTATACCAGGTAAATATGGATGCTGTTATACCAGACAGAAAAGTAAGCGTGAAAGACGGCGGTATTGCGGCGCTTGGTGAGGAGAGAGAGGCTTACATTTTTAAACAAGTGCAACAGCTTGCTAAGAAACATAAAATTTCTCTCGATAAGCCCATTAAAGATCTTCCTGAAAAAGCGCTGAATATTTTGTTGTATGGAAAGGAAGATGTGGTAGAGGATGAAAATGCCGACATAGAGATGGATGTGCCGCAGGATGGATCTGTGTATTATGCCACCGAATATGAAGGAATAGTAAATATGCTGAAGCGCTGGTTTTCTTCCCCCGGCACCACAGAGGCCATGAGAGATTGGGTAGAAAAATACATGAAACTAAAAGCCTGCGAAACCTGCGCTGGAACAAGGCTTCGAAGGGAGAGTCTCTGGTTTAAAGTAGATGAAAAAAATATTGCTGAGCTAAGCGAAATGGATCTTGATCATTTGTTTGCATGGTTCCAGGGTGTTGAAAAACGATTGTCAACTAAGCAGAACCTAATTGCAAAAGATATACTGAAAGAAATACGGGAACGTCTTACGTTTATGATCAACGTTGGCCTCACCTACCTCACCTTATATCGCCCTTCTAAAAGTTTAAGCGGAGGAGAATATCAGCGCATCAGGCTTGCCACCCAAATAGGATCGCAGCTACAAGGGATCACTTATATTTTAGACGAGCCTAGTATTGGACTGCATCAAAGGGACAATCAAAGACTCATCAAGGCACTGCAAAACCTTCGGGATATCGGGAACAGCGTGTTGGTTGTAGAACATGATAAAGACATTATGTTGGCTGCAGATTATTTAGTGGATATTGGCCCGGGAGCAGGTACTCATGGCGGTTCAATCGTTGCCGCTGGCACACCGAAGCAGGTTTTAAAATCAGGCTCAGATACGTCTCTTTACCTAAGTGGCAAAAAAGGCATTGCTCTGCCTAAAGAAATAAGAAAGGGCAATGGCCTTATGATAGAGCTTACCGGAGCAACCGGCAATAATCTTAAGAATGTAAGTGTTCAATTCCCGCTAGGCAAACTAATCCTGGTAACCGGGGTAAGCGGCAGCGGCAAATCTACCCTTATAAATGAGACACTTTACCCATTGCTTAGTCATTTTTGCTACGGATCAAAAACAGAGGCTTTGCCGTATAAGACCATCAAAGGACTAGAGCTTATAGATAAAGTAATTGAAATAGACCAAAGCCCTATTGGCCGTACACCAAGAAGTAACCCTGCAACCTACTGTGGTTTTTTTACAGACATAAGAACGCTGTTTTCTTTGGTGCCCGAGGCTAAAATAAGAGGCTACAATGCAGGGCGCTTTTCTTTCAATGTAAAAACGGGAAGGTGCGATGTGTGTGAAGGCGGCGGTATGAGGGTGATTGAAATGAATTTTTTGCCCGACGTTTATGTGCACTGCGAAAAGTGTAATGGTAAAAGATACAACAGGGAAACACTCGAAATACGTTACAAAGGAAAGTCAATAAGCGATGTGCTAAATATGACGGTTGATGATGCAGTAGAATTTTTTAATGCGGTGCCATTCATTTACAGAAAAATAAAGGTGTTGCAAGAAGTTGGCCTGGGTTACATAACGCTAGGGCAAAGTGCAGTCACCTTAAGTGGGGGAGAAGCACAAAGGGTAAAGCTTGCAACAGAACTTGGTAAGAGAGATACCGGTAAAACCTTTTATATTCTGGATGAACCTACTACGGGTCTTCATTTTCAGGATATACAACACCTGTTAGATGTGTTGAATAAGCTGGTAGATAGGGGTAATACTGTATTGGTTATTGAACACAATATGGATATGATAAAAGTAGCTGATTACATCATGGACATAGGACCCGAAGGAGGCAGTGGCGGTGGAACCGTTTTATACCAGGGCGAACCAAGGGGGCTGGTTGATGTGAAAGAAAGTTTTACTGCGCAATATTTAAAAGTGGAGTTCGTCTAACCTTGTAGATCATTTCTCATTATCAACAATGCATAAAAAAACCATGGCTCGTATTCCATGGTTTTTTGTTACCTAATCCTTAATCAACTCTGCAATTTAGAATATAAGGCTAGAAATAGTGACGAAGCTAAATTTGTGGTTTCAGGGGTCTACAATGTATAGGAATATACTCTGTTATCCATTTAAGGATGAGTGCTTCTGCCGTATATCTTGCACTTACACATCAATCATAGTTAATACTATTTTTATTTATATATAAGTTTCCACTTTTTAATTGAACATCATTTTTAAAGCATTGGTACAAGTACTGGCCCCGCTCCAGCCTCTGAAGCGTAATTATATTTCTGGTGTTGCTTTCGGTTTTCTGCACCAACCGCCCGCCAGGATCAAAAAGATATAGTGCTACATTTCTATGGGTATTTCCTTTAATCTGCACATTGATCTTGCCGTTGTTTGCCTTCGAAAATAAAACCACAGTTTTACGGGTGGCTCTGCTTTCGTTAGCTGTTGACGTAAACACAAACATCATCAAAGCCATGCTGGCTGCTAACAAAAGGGTCTTCTGCATCAAGTGATTCATAGGGGATAAGGGTTATACGAGTTATTTCTTTGATTAATAGAAAAATGGACATCTTGTTTGGCGTGCCGCCTTTCTATCTGATGAACTATTGTAAACCGCACCGATTCTCACACCAACTTTTAAAACTGCTGAAAAGTAAGAGTCCATGTTCGTCGAATTGCCTCTTTGTTCTCCAGGTATTGTACGGTTTGCCGGTGTAGTAAGCGAGTTTGATTTATCATGAAGCCTGCGTGCAATACGGGCGTCTTGAGCAGAGAGGTAATTTTCGAAGTGAATAGGATCTATGTAAGTTGTACTCACATCATCAATGTAGTCGGTAAAGGTTTTTCTGTAAAGAATTTCTGTACCAATATTAACCCGCGGGCTTAGTTCGTATTTTACGCCAATTCCCATGGGGATGTTTATCTGGGTAAGGTTGTATTGTTTTTTAGTTGGGTATTCTGTCATCCCTTGTCCCTCTGTTCTTAAGGGTTGCAATTCATGCCAGGTTTTACTGCCGTTTGCCGCAGTAAGAGAACCTTTGGGATTAAAATTAAATACCCCAATACCAATCACGCCATAGGGTTTTAACCGGGGATCGTAGTCTTCGTATTTATTAAATATCATCAGCGGAAAAACTTCCAAAGCTGCATATGCTTCCCACACATTACTTTTAAAGTCAAGGTTACGCTCCTTGCGATACGTTTCATGTTCGCCCGTGGTGTTAATGTTTATATCCTTACCAGACAAGTAGGTTATTTGAGCAGCCACCCTCAAACCAATCCAATCGGCAGGATATACTGAAATAAAAGCTCCTTTCATTAGCCTTGTTTCTTCAAGGTTTAAGTCTTTGAGAAAGTCACTGCCTTTACCGTAGTTACCTCCGAGATCTCCTAAAAAAAAGGAGGGTCCAAAGTTTAAGCCTACTTCAACCTTCAATTTTTCGTTGCCAAGCATTAAGTGTTGGGTAGAAGCTGTGTTGTGCAGAAAGGCTATGAAGAGAAAAGTAAGCCCAGTCTTATACAAACAATTAGGTAGAAAAGGTTTCATCAGTATTGGTTTTGTCTTTCTATAGTATTGATGGATATCGGCCATGCAAAGCACTGGCTCCTTACTAAAACGAAGGCCTTAACAAATTATTGTATGTATGTAGAATTACCGCTGGTGCAGCATGGCAATGTGGGGAATGTTGTCTTCCAGGTAGGGATCACCGGTGGCCACGAAGCCTAGGTTTTGATAGAACTCCAGCAGGTATTGTTGCGCACTTATTTTGATAGCAGGCACGTCAAAAAGTTCGTACGTTTTTTTAATAGCTTTTTTCATTAGGATTTTACCATATCCATCTCTTCTGTGTGCTGCATTGGTGAGTACCCTTCCAATGCTGGCTTCTGCGTAAGTTAGGCCCGGGGGTATTATACGGCAGTAGGCCACCAATTGGTTGTGTAACCATCCACTCAAGTGAAAAGCACTGCTATCCTTATTATCTGCATCAAGGTATACGCAGATTTGTTCCACTACAAAAACTTCGCTGCGTAATTTGAGTATGCAGTAAAGTTCTGCAACAGTCAATTCATCAAATGGTTTGCAGATCCAAATAGGCTTGTTCATAGAGATGGAGTGTTTGTCATTTTAAATTCCATTACGGCTGCTATGCCGGCAGCTCTCTTTTTTGCAAGTTCCGTCACCGGGCCTGCGTACAACCCCTCAAGTGTATTATTAAAAATTAGGAGCCAAGCCTCAAAATGTTCTTTTCTTAATGGAAACACTTCGTTCACATGATAATGTAACTCCATTGCGTTTTTTGTGTACACCGGGTTATCCAGCAATATTGTTTCCCAAAAATCGGTGATTAGCGGAATATGATGAACCCAGTCCATCTTGACAATATCTGTAAAAACAATTCCAATGGTTGGGTCTTGCTTTACCCTTTCGTAAAAATTTCGCACAAATATTTCAATGTCCTCCCGTGTTGCAATATCTTTTCTTTCATCCATTGTAACTTATTTATCAGTGCGCTTGCTAAGTATTGGTGCATAGTTCAATACCGATATTTTTCTTTCCACCTTTCCTTTAAAAATCTTCTTAGTTCCTCCTCCCGTGCGTTTTGTTGCGGCACATAGAAGGCATGCCCCTCCAGCTCGTTGGGCAGAAATTGCTGCAGCACAAAGTTGTTTTCAAAATTGTGTGCATACTGGTAGTTTTTGCCATAGTCCATTTGCTTCATCAATTTTGTGGGAGCATTTCGCAGGTGAAGTGGTACAGCAAGATCTCCCTGTTTTCTAACTGCATCTAACGCATCATTAATAGCCAGGTACGAAGCATTGCTTTTTGCGGAAGTAGCAAGGTAAATCGCACATTGAGATAAGATGATGCGGCTTTCGGGATAGCCAATCATACTTACTGCCTGAAAAGTGCTGGTAGCCAGCAAGAGTGCATTGGGGTTAGCATTACCGATATCTTCACTTGCAAAAATGAGCATGCGCCTTGCAATAAACTTTACATCTTCGCCGGCCTCAATCATCCGTGCCAGCCAGTATACGGCACCGTTAGGATCGCTGCCCCGCATACTTTTTATAAATGCTGAAATGATATCGTAATGTTGTTCTCCACTTTTATCGTATAAGGCTATTCGTTGCTGTGCTACCGTCATCACAAAATCGTTGCCGATGATTATTTGATCTCCGTTCTTTTTGTTCATGGGTGCCGCATTAACAACCAGCTCAAGGAGGTTCAGGAGCTTGCGGCCATCGCCGCCAGATATGCGAATGAGTGCTTCAGTCTCCTGTAACACAATGTTCCTGTTTTTCAGATGGTGGTCGGTGTCTATTGCATGCTGTAAAAGGTTTATCAGATGCTGTTCTTCTAAAGCCTTCAATATATAAACCTGGCATCGGCTCAGCAAAGCGCTGTTTACTTCAAAAGAAGGGTTTTCTGTAGTAGCGCCAATCAATGTTATTGTTCCCTTTTCTACGGCACCTAGCAAAGCATCCTGCTGACCTTTGTTGAAGCGATGTATTTCATCAATAAAAAGAATGGCGCCCGTTTGTGTTGTTGATATTTGAATAATTTCCCGCACTTCTTTTACACCGGCTGAGATCGCACTTAGCTGGTGAAAAGGTTGCTGCAATGTATTGGCAATAATATTGGCGATGGTCGTTTTGCCCACGCCTGGCGGGCCCCACAATATCATAGAAGGAATTTTTCCACGCTCGATGGCGGTGCGTAGGATGCTGCCTTTGCCGGTTAACTGTTCTTGTCCGAAGAGCTCATCCAGGTTATGCGGCCGCATTCGTTCGGCGAGTGGAAGGGTATTCATAGGGCAAAGTTACAACGGCTACTCTATTGCCGCCTGACCTTTTCTAAGGCCGGCACAATATCATACAGCAATACCGGCCTTTGAGCATCATCCAGGTTTATAACCACTGCATACCCATTGGCGCCACCGGCAGGTATCATGGCATCAATGAGTTTTTGTTGGTCGCTAAGCACACGCTTGCCCGTTGCTTCATCCCATATTTCTTTACTAGTAAGACAGCCCATGGTAGGCGTTAGCGGAAAATAGGGCGCTGCGGTATAGTATGCAGGATTGATGGTGGTACCATGTATAATAATTTCTGTGCGCCCGGCCTTGCCGGCGTAATAGCTTTGATATAGTGGATAGTAATCTTTAAGCCCTGTGGGAAGCAGGTTGCGGTACTGTGCAATATTCCAGCTTGTATCGGTATTGCTAGAATCTGCGTAAAAATGTTGCGCACTTTTTTCAAATGGCATACTCAATTGTACATTCACTGTGGGGCCTATAAATCCGTTGGAAGAAACATCGTATCCTTTCATTCTAAAAATTCCTTCGGGAGTATTGCCGTTGGTTAGGTAACCGGGTAAGCTGCTGATGCTGCGGGCAAGTTGTGGCACAGAAAAATAGTTGCCACTGCTGTCTTTTAAAAAATTCCCGTGTGCGTCTCTCACCATTACTAACCCGGGGTAGTTCCTGTTCTTACGTTGAAAACTAAAAACCACCACATGGCCTGGCAGGTAGTCTTTTTGCAGTAATGCGCCTATGTTTACAACTGGCATTGGCCTGGCAAACTGTTCTACCTGGTAAAGCAACTGCTGTAAAATGGGGTTGTTGGGATCGCTTGCAAGCTGCTGCTTTGTCTTTACCGAAAGAAAATTTATGTCTGCTGCTGCATGACTGCTGTTTAAAATATAGGCAGCGCACATTGCAAATATTTTGGCATTGCTGGTTTGCATCAGCAGTAATTTTACTTGTTGATAATACTTCTCCGGATAATTGCCATACAACAATTCTAAAGTGGCTCTTTGAAAATCTTCAGACCTGCTGTGCATCAGTTCGGCAGCAGTATCTATCCTTCCGTTTACCCATAAAGATTTGTATTGAAGTAATTCTAAAGCCCAGAATGCACCCCGCCAGTCTTCTTCACTCGCATCTGTTATACTAGATGATAGATTTTTATTGATAGCGTTCTGCACCAGGTTTTTGTACATTTTTTCCCGGTTAGCTTTTACGGAACCCTTAAAATAAAGTTGCGCATGGTTAGTAAGTGGCACAAAAAAAAATAGCAGGAGCGCAGGTAGCAATTTCATACCTGCAAGATAATTCTTAAATGTTTTTATTATGTTAATGATTAAGGAACATTTGATGCAAGAAACAACTGAATATTGTTGAAGGGATTGTTGCCGTATCGTTCATTTAAAATAGTTGGGATTGCGAGTGTATTATTAGACCATCATCCAATACACTTCGTGTGCGGAAATAGGTATTGGGATTCATAAAATGAGCGTTACTATTTTGGGATAGTCACTGTAAATATCTAAACGGTTGCAATAGCTTTAAGCGTACCAGAGGAGGGTAGGCGGTAATATAATAGTATAATCTGAAACAATATTGTTTGAAACAAAGTTGTTTCAAATTATCAGGTTTCTTTACCTTTAGCAAAAATTGATTATGGCACGACCTTTTAAATATGGCAAACTAGCCAATGATGATTATTACACTAACCGGGAAAAGGAAAGCAAATGGCTCGAAACCCAAATAAATGCAGGCATCAATTGTATGCTGATATCGCCTCGCCGGTGGGGAAAGTCGTCGCTTGTGCTGCATACCTCCAAAAGAATGCAACGTAAAAATAAACAACTGATTTTTTGTTTTATAGATCTATACAATGTGCGCAGCGAGCAGGAGTTCCTGGAGCTGTATTCCTCTGCACTTGTAAAAGCCACATCTGGTTCATTTGAAGAAGCTGTAAAAAACGTAAAAAGCTTTTTTAAGCAGTTGGTACCTTCGGTAAATATTAATCCCGACCCTGCAAGTGAAATAGAGCTGCGATTTAACTGGAAGGAGTTAAAGAAAAACTTTTCAGAAGTTTTGAACCTGCCTGAGAAAATAGCCAAACAAAAAAATATTGAACTGGTGGTTTGTGTAGATGAATTTCAAAACCTAAGTTTTCTAGACGACGGTATTGGGTTTCAAAAAAAACTAAGGGCGCACTGGCAAACTCACCAGCATATTACCTACCTGCTGTATGGCAGCAGGCGCCATCTAATGATGGAGTTTTTTACAAAAAGCAGCATGCCGTTTTATAAATTTGGAGAAATACTATTTTTAGAAAAAATTAAAGAGCAGCACTGGCTGCCATTTATCACCGGAAGGTTTTCGGCAACAGGTAAAACCATTTCCAAAGAGCTGGCAGCCTCTATTGCACAACGTATGCAGAACCATCCCTATTTTGTGCAGCAGTATGCACAGGCCGTGTGGCAGGCCGCCGGTAAAAAAGCTATGCCTGCAGATTTGGAGCGGGCCATGGAAGACCTGCTGGATCAGTACAGTATTCTCTACCAGAAGGAAGCAGATATGCTCACCAACTTTCAATTGAACTTTTTAAAGGCCTTGTGTAAAAAGGAAACAGCTTATACCAGCCAACAAGTATTGCGGGAATATAACCTCGGTACCAGTACCAATGTATCCCGGATTAAAACAGCTTTGCAAAATCATGAAATCATTGATATACTTGGCAGGGAAGTGAGCTTTAATGATCCAATGTTTGAGATCTGGTTAAAGAAGAGATATTTTAAGATGGAGTACTTTGATGAATAAATTTGAAACAAGGTTGTTTTAAACAACTTTGTTTCAAATTTGTGAAACAGCTTTCATTTTACTTAATGATATGGCTTATTTCAGATCTAATTTTATTTGTAATTCTTCAAACTGCCTGCCATCAATGGTGCTTGGTGCATCAATCATTACATCTCTACCGCTGTTATTTTTTGGGAAGGCAATAAAATCACGAATACTCTCGCTGCCTCCAAGAATTGAGCAAAGCCTGTCGAACCCAAATGCAATACCACCATGCGGTGGTGCACCATATTCAAACGCTCCCAGCAGGAAACCAAACTTGTGTTGTTGCTCTTCAGCATCCATACCCAGCGATTCAAACATTTTTTCCTGCAATTCTCTTTGAAATATCCGGATAGATCCGCCACCAATTTCGTTTCCGTTCAACACCATATCATATGCATTGGCTTTAATGTTGGCGTAGGGGTGTTTTAAGTACTCAGCAGCATTCTCAATTTTTGGATTGTTGCCAATCATGGTTTCTATATCTGTTGGTTTGGGAGAAGTAAACGGATGATGACGTGCCACCCAGCGATTATCATCTTCTGCATATTCAAACAAAGGAAAATCCAGCACCCAAAGCAATTTAAACTCATCTGCTTTGCGAAGCCCGAGAGTCGTGCCGATATACATCCGCAAATCACTGGCCGCTTTTCTTGTTTTTTCTTCTGCTCCCGCAAGTATTAAAATCAAATCGCCTGCTTTTGCATTTGCCGCTGATGCAATGGCTTGTAATTTTTCTGGAATATAAAATTTGTCGACACTGCTTTTAAAAGTTCCATCTGCATTACATTTTATAAACACCAGTCCTTTCATCCCTATTTGCGGGCGTTTCACCCATTCCGTTAGTTCGTCTGTTTGTTTGCGGGTGTATTCACTGCATCCCGGAACTGCAATGGCAATAATGGTTTCTGCATCATCAAATACAGCAAACCCATGCCCCCCCGCCCCTAAAGGAGAACTGTGCAGCACATCAACTTTATCGGAGAATGTATGCAGGGGAAATTTTAGATTGGCCATCTTCATATCGAACCGGATGTCTGGCTTATCGTTTCCAAATGTCCACATGGCATCCTGCCAGGTCATGCGTTCTACAGTGTTGGTGTAATCGATATTTTTTACATCCTTAAAAATGCGTTTTACCAGGCCTTCAAACATTTGTAGAATGTCTTCCTGCTCTACAAAACACATTTCGCAATCTATCTGGGTAAATTCTGGCTGGCGGTCAGCACGCAGATCCTCATCTCTGAAACATTTTACAATTTGGTAGTAACGGTCGTAACCACTTACCATCAACAATTGCTTAAAGGTTTGCGGGCTTTGTGGCAATGCATAAAACTGCCCTGCATTCATACGGCTGGGAACGACGAAATCACGGGCACCTTCCGGCGTAGACTTTATCAAAAAAGGCGTTTCAATATCCATGAAATTATTTTCATGTAAATAATTCCTGGTGCTACGGCCTACGGCATAACGCAGTTCTAAATTCTTTTTAACTGCATTCCTTCTTAAATCAAGAAAACGGTATTTCATCCGCAGTTCGTCACCGCCATCTGTATCGTCCTGGATGGTGAAGGGAGGTACTGCAGACTTATTGAGGATTTTAAATGATTGCACTGCAATCTCTATATCACCTGTGGGAATATTGCTGTTTTTGTTGCTACGCTCATTAACGGCACCGGTTACCTGCAGCACAAACTCACGGCCCAGCGGGTTAGCATCCAATTCAGCATTTAGCAGTTCTGAAAACAACAGTTGGGTGATGCCATACCGATCTCTCAAATCGATAAAAGTGATGCTACCAAACTTGCGAATTGTTTGCACCCAACCGGCAAGAATTGTTGTAGTATTAGTGTCGGAAATTCTTAATTGGCCACAGGTATGAGTTCTGAACATGATTATTTTTATTGAGCGGCAAAGATAAGTGGTGCAGCCTTTATCTTAAAAATTACATCTTTGAAATATAGAGTAAATTCTGCCCTTAAACCTGTAAGCTTCCTGTTTATGAAAAGATTGATTGTGTTTATTGTCTTTTTTGTTCCGATAACTTTAGCCGCCCAGGCAGACTTGCAGAAAATCAGAAAAAGTAGCTGGCAAACTTTGGTCTATAGAATTTCTGCCGTTGAAGCTTTACAATTTGAAAAATGGGATTCTATTCCCGTTAGCCGATGGTCAGAGGTATCCCCTTTTGATACTTATGACACTGATAGCTGGTTTGAAGACAGCCTGCCAATAGGAAGCTATGTGTTTGTTTCTGCCTTTGCACATTATTTAAAAGCCAGTCTATATAATCAATCTAGCCTTGTAGTATTGGCTATCAATAATAAGCAAAGTCTGCAATTGGATGTTCGCAACAAGCTGGGAGAAGTTGTGAATGCAAGTTCCATAGTTGTCGGTGAGCACGGGGCAGTGTTCAATAGTTTCTCAAAAACCTTTTGGGTTAAACAGAGAAATTTTGATGAAGCCAGGATAGTGGTTTGTTCCCCGGGCGATACATTGATAACTTTTTTAGAAAAACAAGATGAGCTTGATTATCCTGTGAGCAGGCAAAAGAAAATTAATTATCGCAACACTAGGGTTTACAAAATAATCAGTTTTGTGCCCTCAAAGTTCAGGAGCAAACCTCCTTCTTTAAGCATCGGGGCTCGTGGGTTTATGGTATTTAGCCAGCCCAAGTATAAACCGCTGGATACTGTAAAGTTCAAAGCATATGTGATGAATAAGAGATGGAAGCAGTATTCTGGAAAAATTGATCTTTTCCTGGAATATAGCAGCAAAGGAGAATTCAATAGTCAGCGGATTGCAGCGATCAACCCGGTAAGTCCGGGAGCCTATGTGTATTCCTTCAATATAGCCGATAGTATACCAGCCGATATTACAGCCTCAATCGTATTTAAAAATAAAGCGGGTAAAAAAATTCTTCATGAAAATTTTAAAATAGAGGATTATGTTCTGGATGAAATTGGAACGCAGGAATTCAGATCTGAAAAGGAGATTTATTTTAGCAATGACAGCTTAAGATTCTATGCTTCAGCAAAAGATGCCAACGGCTTATTTGTGATGGATGCCACAGCTAGGTTGATTATAACTGCGGATAAAATACATCGGTTTTATAAGGATACCCTTTTCGTGGCAGATACGCTTTATGACAAGGAGATAAAGCTTGTAACGGATACCGAAACAAAATTTGTAATTGCGCCCGATTATCTTCCCGGTGCCGACCTGGAGGTAAAAGCGAAACTTGTATTTAAAAATGCCAACAATGAACTGCAGGAAAAAGTTGAAGCCATTTCTTATTTGTACAAATCGAAACAAATATTGGTTAAGCGGGTTGGAGACAGTGTTCGAGCTTTGTTTATTGAAAATGGCAGAGAAAGAAATGCAATTGGGGAAATGGAGATGAATGATGAAGATGCAATGCGCATCAGCTATCCTTATTCAGTAAAGATTGATCCTATGGCTGATCATTATACTTTTTATTATGAGGACACTAAGGATACACTAACTAAAGAGTTTCAAATACCTGGCAACTATTCAGTAACCCTCTCCACCTTAAGCCGGGCAGATACGCTTGGCTTTGTACTGCAGAATCCTTACAAGGTGCCCGTTTATTTTACGGTTTTCAACGGTAAAGCAATTGTTGCCACTGGCAGGGGTGAAGATCAGTTTATTGAATGGAAAAAATTGATGAAAGACCGTCGCCAAATGTATAAGGTGCGTTGGCAGTATTATTGGGGTGGTGAGGAATTAAGCCAGGAAGAAAACATTGGCTTGATGTATAAATTATTGAACGTGTCTATAGATGCAAATCAAAAAATATATCCAGGCCAGAAAGACTCTCTTAAACTACAGGTTACTGATTACAAAGGAGAGGCAGCCAATAATGTGAATTTAACGGCGGTGAGTTACAATAGCCAATTCAAAGCTGAAACACAGCCTAAAGATCCCCCTTACCTGGTGAAATACAAATCAAGAAAGTTTATCGAACGAGATGGCTTTGATATGGATGATCCTGATGAGTTAATACTTGTAAAAAATTATCTCTTGGGGAACTACAGGAACTGGCATAAAAAGTTTGGACTTGACTCGATGGAGTACTATCGACTGTTATTTCCAAAGACTGGATTTTACGATGCTGTGAGGCCTTTAAGTACTTTAATCCCACAGTTATCTATTAGTGTTGTAGACAAGGGGGTGCCACAAGAAGTGTATTTGCTTTACATCAACAGGCAACTGCGTTACTACAACGATGTTACAGATCGGATGAGATATTCATTTGAAGTCTATCCTGAAAACGTGCAAATAGGTATTCGTTTGCGAGATAAGTTTATACAGATTGATAGCTTATATATGCAACCCTATTATAAGCACGACATTAGTTTCGATGTAAATAATTTGCCAAGAAATGCTACTGTGAACGATGCCGATACAGCGTGGAGTATTTCCGAAAAAGCATTGATAGAAAAGTCTATGTGGCAAATGCAAAATGATCCGGATAACAATAATGGATTTATCTGGCAGGGGAGCTCGCTTGTAAAAATGAATGGTGGCAACAGTCATGTAGCGGGGCCTTTTCGCTCGGGAGATTCTATGACATTTTTCCGTCCGGGAGGTTTTGATATTAATTTTGTTTTCGAACCTGGGTATCAATACCGACTCTCCAGCAAAGTCCTTCGATTGGAATTAAAACCTTTATTTCCCGCAAGAAAGGCACCTTATACATTACCCCGAAAAAGAGGAAATCTTACACTAGGCGATACCCTGTCAAATCATCCGGAAATTATATATCCAGTGGATCAAATGTTCCCGGGCCTGAAACTTGCCCGTCTGCATTACCAATATTATTATAATTACAAGCTGGCCTCAACAGGCAGGATATTGTACACTTTGCCTGCAGATAGTGTTGTTGAATATATTTTGCTGCTTCCAAAAGATTCACTTCCAATTGTAATCATGGGTCAGCGTAGCGATATACACAATGTCTTACCTGGCCGCTACCAACTGATGCTGGTTACAAAACGACTGGGCTCATTTCTCAGCAAGGAATTTACGGTGCGTAAAGCGGGAACAATTTGCCTGGACCTCAGCCGGCTTCAGTA
Organism: Chitinophagaceae bacterium; assembly: GCA_043737055.1. Taxonomy (GTDB): domain Bacteria; phylum Bacteroidota; class Bacteroidia; order Chitinophagales; family Chitinophagaceae; genus Ferruginibacter. The sequence continues at coordinate 26,000 of JAYTBG010000031.1, forward strand.
TAAAGATTCGAGTTTGTTTTTGCTGGATTTGATGAAAAAGGCAGGGGATGAGCACTATCAGGAATTGAGGGAAGATACTGTTAAACTGAAGAATCTCGTAATTGAAAGAAGGATGCCAGACAGTGTACTGTTTGTAAGTGAAGGCGGCGGTACAGTTTACGGGGAAGTACTGGATAGGAAAGGCAGTCGACCTATTTCTTTTGGTACCGTTATTATTCAGGGAACATCTGCAGGAGTTGTTACCGATACCAGTGGCCAATTTGTAATCAGCAAGCTGCGCCCGGGGAGTTATGTGTTACAGGTTTCGCAGGTCGGATACTCGCCAAAAGAAATTGCAGTCAAAATACTTGAAAATACTGTTGTTGATCTTCAAATTTTGTTGGAGTTAAATGAAAATTATTTGCAAGAAGTAGTGGTCACAGGCTACGGCATGACGTCAAAAAAAAATATGACCGGCGCTGCTGTTTCTATCAGGAGCAGTTTGGATGTCATGTCTTTATCAGGTAAAGCTGCCGGCGTTCAAATAGTAAGTCAGAGTGGCATGCCGGGCGGAGACATCCGTATACAACTTAGGGGTGTATTCTCCTATCCGGGCAACAATGAACCCATCTACGTAGTGGATGGCATAGTTTATTTAAGTCCACCAAACATTGACGCAGAGATGATAGCCGATATTAGCGTGCTTAAAGAAGCAGCGGCCATTCAAATCTACGGAGCCCGGGCTGCCAATGGAGCCATTGTAATAATTACAAAGGCTAAAACGGAGCGCAAAGATTTTAGGGACTATGCCTTTTGGGCACCTAATTTCTTTACTGATAAAAATGGAAAGGCGGCGGTTGAAGTGACCTACCCAGATAATGTTACGGGCTGGAAAACTTATGTGATAGCTATGGATAAAAAGCGAAGAATAGGTAAGGCAATTACATTTACGCAGGCCTTCAAACCCATACTGGCACAATTAAACTTACCATTGTTTCTAATAGAAGGGGATAGCAGCAGATTTATTACCAAAAGTGTAAACTACACCTCTGAGAGCTACAGTGTGAAAACTATATTTACTTTTAATAACGCGGTTTTATCAACAAAAGAAAAAGTGCTGGTACCCAACGATGCCAGCATCGAAGATGAGTTGGTTACCCTTAATAATGTTGATACCCTCACTGCATCTTTTGCATTACAAACCACCACTGGTTTTAAAGACATGGAGCAAAGAAAGATCCCGGTTTATAAAAAAGGGACAGAAGAAGTTAGTGGCAAATTTTGGGTGCTGCAGCAAGATACTACCATCACTTTTGGCTCTAAATCAAGTATGCATACTCTTTCACTGTATGCTCAAAATAATAACCTGGATGTAATGTTGGAAGAGTTGGAGCATCTAAAAAATTATCCTTATTACTGCACAGAACAAATTTGTTCTAAACTAACAGGCCTTGTTTTAGAGAAAAATATAAAGCAACACCTGAAGCAACCATTTAAAAACCAACCGTTGTTAGACAATTTGTTAAAGAAGGTGCAGAAAGCACAACAGTTTGATGGTGGCTGGGCCTGGTGGGAAAACGGGCAATCAAATCTATACATCAGCAACTACGTACTAAACGCCCTACTGCTACATCGCTCAAACCCCTTGGTAGAAATAAATATCCGCAACGGGTTTCTTTATTTGGTTAACAGGCTTCCTTACCTTGGAAGAAATGAATTGTTGGCGTCTTTAACCACGTTGAGCAATGGTAAGCATGTGATGGATTATGCAGCTTGGATTAAAAAGATTCCCTTCGATTCACTTGGACAGCATCAACAATGGCAGTGGGTAAAAATTAAACAGCAGGAGCAACTTCCCTTTCGACTGGCCCTGGATTCATTGTTAACAAAGAAAACAGCCACAATGCTCGGCGGGGTACATTGGGGTGCAGATAATAACCTTTGGTATTCCAATGATGTAGCTACTACTATTATTGCTTTTGAAGTGTTGCAAAAGTTAGAAGAATACAAGCATCTTATCACAGCCATCACGCAATATTTTCTGGAGAAAAAGCAGTTCGGGTATTGGAGAAATACAGTTGAAACAGCGGGTATTTTGAACACCATATTGCCAGGCTTGTTGGCAACTCAGCCTAATTTTATAAAGCCGGGCTTACTCCAGGTATCCTGGGATACAAGCTTTAATATAGCCAGCTTTCCTTTTGAATTGCACCTTAAAGAGTCATCAATACAGAATCTTACCGTGCGCAAAGTTGGCGGAGGGTTGCTGTATTTTACCGCCTATCAGCAGTTTTTTAATAAAGATCCGCTGCCAGTAGTAGACCATTTTATTGTTAATACATTTTTTAAAAAAAATATTGAAACGGTTTCGAAAATCAAATCGGGAGAAAAGATTAAAATGATAATAAAGGTAGAAGCAATTAAAGATGCAGAATATGTTATGCTCACAGTACCCATTCCTGCAGGCTGTATTTTTACCAATAAAACGAATAACGACTTGCGGATATTTAAAGAATACCAAAAAGATAAGTTGTTGTTATTTACCGAAACACTCAATAAGGGTATACACCAGTTTGAAATAGAACTGGAGCCACGGTACAATGGCAGTTATACTTTGAATCCGGCGGTAGCTGCGCTCATGTATTTTCCTACTTTTTATGGAAGAAATGCAACACGAAAAATTACACTGGAAAAATAATGTCCCTGTTAATTTTACCCAATCATATGCGGTACAAACCTGCTTTTGTTATCCGTTATCAATGTCTGAGATTCCCTGATGCCCAGCCCTGCGGGCTCCTGGCCAATGATCCAACTGCCGATTACGGGGTAGTGGCCGTCGTGTTCGGGGAGTTCGAAGAGTTGTTGATAGATAAATTTTCCACTTCCGTAATCGCCACCGGTTTTTTCTATGCTGCCATAATGTTTTACTATGTCTATGTTGGCGCCCTCACGTGACAAGAACGGTTTTTTTACATAATCTTTCAGGTCATCCTCCTCAAAATAGGCGGGTAACAGGTACTCACAATTGGGATATAGTTGCCATAAAATGGGAAGTATGGCTTTGTTAGACAAAATCATTTTCCAGGCGGGCTCTATCCAGAAACTGTTGTTGCTGTCTGCCAGTATACGGCTGCCAAATTCTTCTGCCGCTAG
>JAYTBG010000032.1:0-13250 GCA_043737055.1 Chitinophagaceae bacterium
CAGTAGATGCAGTCGGAAATGTGATTATTAAAAAACCTGCCAGCGCCGGAATGGAAGACAGGTTAACGATTGTACTACAAAGTCACCTTGATATGGTGCACCAAAAAAATGCAGACACTGTTTTTGATTTTGACAAGCTAGGTATTGTGATGAAGGTAGATGACGATTGGGTGAAGGCCGAAGGCACAACATTGGGAGCAGACAATGGCATAGGAGTGGCTACCATTATGGCATTGCTCGCAGCTACAGACATTGCCCACCCACCCCTGGAAGCCTTGTTTACCATTGATGAAGAAACAGGCATGACGGGGGCGCTGGCACTAAAAGGCGGACTATTGGAGGGCAATATTCTATTGAACCTTGATACCGAAGAGGACAATGAATTGACGATTGGTTGCGCAGGCGGCATAGACGTAACAGCCAGCGGAACCTATGTGCCAGAAAGCATAACAGAAGGTTCTACTTTTCTTATCACATTAAAAGGACTCAGCGGCGGACATTCTGGTGTAGACATCCACAAAGGCAGGGCGAATGCCAACAAATTAATGAACAGGGTGTTGTTGAAATTGAGCACACACGCTGCTGTACGAATTGCTGCTATCGACGGCGGAAGTCTGCGCAACGCCATCCCCCGGGAGTCAGTTGCGATCATTAATGTGGAGAAAAATAATGAACCTGTCTTAAAGCAACTCGTGCAGGAATTTGATAAGATACTAAAAGCTGAATACAGTTTTACTGATCCAAACTTAGTGCTGACAATGGAGAGTAGCGAAAGTATACAGCAGGTGATACCTTCAGAATTTCAGCATGATCTTTTAAGGGCAATGTATGCGTGCCCGAATGGCATTTACCGCATGAGCCCGGATATTGAGGGGCTTGTTCAGTCTTCAAACAATATTGCCAAGGTTACTTTGAAAGATGGGCAGTGGAGTGTACAATGTCTTACGAGGAGCTCTGTAGACACTGAAAAAACTGACCTTGCCCAAAGTATCAGCAGCGCATTTGAGCTGGCCGGTGCGGGCATTGCGTTTAGCGGTAACTATCCCGGCTGGACACCAAGACCCGGAGCACCGATCGTAAAACTTATGAGTGATTTGTATCAGGAAATGTTTAACGAACCAGCCCATGTAAATGCAGTGCACGCAGGATTGGAATGTGGAATCATTGGCACCAATTACCCTGACATACAAATGATATCTTTTGGGCCAAATATTTATGGAGCACATTCGCCAGACGAAAAAGTGCAGATTAGTTCTGTGCAGAAATTTTGGAAGTACCTGTTGGAAACTTTGGTAAGAATACCGGCAAAAAATTAATAAAAAACATAAGGCTTTATGCAGGATATTTTTTTGGCGGATGATCTTTCGGCAGTAGAGAAAATTATTTGGGAGCTTTTACAAAATGCGACAACAAGTTATAAATCGGCATTTCATTATGGCACCGTTTCTAACATTCAAGATGGACGGGCAGAAGCAAGGACGGTTATTTTACGCAATGCCGATGCGGTAACCAATACACTTTCCTTTCACACTGATGTAAGATCGCCTAAAGTAGAAGCGCTAAGAAAAGACCCGGCACTGAGTTGGCTTTTTTACAACGAGCCACTAAAGTTGCAGTTAAGAATGAAGGCGAATGCACACGTGCATTACAAGGATGAGCTGGCAGCCATGGCATGGGGGCTTTTGAAACCCAGCAGCCAGGTTACATACAGCCCGGCTGATGCACCGGGAGAAATTATCAAAGATTTTAAAAAGAAAATCGACCTGGAAAATAATCCGGAGCTTCTACACTTTGCCGAAAATAATTTTGTGCTTGTAGACACAACAATTTTGAGTATCGACTTTCTCTATCTGCACCACTCCGGCAACCGGCGGGCATTATTTAATTGCGTGGCTAATGAAAGTAATTGGGTGCAAGCATAAACCAAGAGCGGGTTACATTGCAAACAAGGACTTCCCATAAAGGGCCTGCGCAAATAATAACGTAGTAAGCGCCAAGTAAATGAGGGCTCCTAAAAAAATCGTTTTGGTATTTCTGGCAACATACCAACCGAATAAAGGCAGCACCTGCAATGAATGCATACCCAAAAAATGAGCTACCCGTAGGTCGCCATATTTTGTGCTCCAGTTCGTGATTGGCAAACCAGTTTCTCCATCTGCAGCACCCACCGTGTGGGATAGTCTTGCAGCCATGAGGCCCCCTTCAAAAGCAAACAATACAAAAAATACAATACCAAGGCGAATGCCCCACACATATGCCTTGGGTAAACCCGGAAAATTTTTAATGAAAAAAAGGTAACCAATGTACGCCGTCCAAAGCGTGAGAATGGTGATGGCTATACCCATCAGGGAAAACATCGCTCCATAGAATGCACTGGAGACATTGAAATGAGATAGCTGCCCGTATGCGGCCTGATAAGAAATATAGATTATTTCGAAAGCCAATACCAGTATCAACACCCAGGAATAAATCCTGACTTTATTTTTCTCCTCGAGGTAAATCATGATCCACGCCATTGTAAATGAGAAAATAGCACTGGAGAGAAAAAATTTAAAAGGCTTTAGCCAGGCATTTACCCCCATCACTTCTGTAGTACCTGTAACTATTAAAACCATGCATACCAAAGCGGCTACCATACAGGCCAACCCAAAATAATATAGGGCCTTGTTTCGCTCTGCTAAAGTTTTAAAAAATTGCCGCATGGCTATAAGTTTAAAGATAGCTTACAAAATATTGTTTTGTTTTGATATACCTAGTCAGAAGAAATAATAACAAACCAACAGGGCCGAGCATAAAAGTAAAAACTAAACATGGGATAATAAACCAGTGGCTTATGTTGTGCTTTCTGGCTTCGTGCAATATAAATAGTCCCACCATTAAGTCAAAAGCCAGGTAATGGAGCCAGCCAGCCAAAACCGCTCCTTCGCTGGTGAACAATTTCATTACGCCGGCAAGGGTTCCAAAACTTTCAAAATCGTTTGCACTAAACGATTTGCTTAATGTAAAAATATAAACAAGGCAAAACAACGTGATGATGAAACCAAGTACAATACGGCCTGTCCACTTCCACCCTGGTAAGAAAATGAGGAGCAACCAGCCAAGCATGGCAAGGGTACTCGAGAGCTGAAATATTTGATCATTTGTCATAAGCGAACTATTTGACACTAAAGTTATTTTTAATTATAACATACAGGTAGTGCATTTAAAAAATTTCGCAGGCACAAAAAAGGCCCCGTAAAAACGGGACCTTTTAAAGTAATTGACTATACGATGTTTAGTTGAAAATATATCTAACACCAAACTGCACCTGGTAGCGTGAGCCCTGGCCAGTACTGTTTTGGAAAGATGATGTTAGGGGAATCTGGTTGCTGGCATTTAAGTAAGGGAAACTGTATACCGGTATACCTTGGTTAGGACCAGTAGTTTCTATTCTTACCAGGTTTAACAACGCTGTTCTGTTGGGTATTCTTAATATTCCCCAATTAGGATTGATGAGATTTCCAAAATTCAGGATATCTGCAGTAAACCGAACTGTATTGCGTTTGCCCTTAACAGATACAAAAAAATCTTGTGTAAAATTAAGATCAAGTTTCCTGTAAAAAGGTGTTAATAAACCGTTCCTTTCTGCGTACTGGCCTCTTCTTTTGCTGAGGTAAGGGTCCTGGTTAATGTAGGCATCTAACTGTGACCAGATGATAGCAGGAGTCCTTGTATCAGTTGCTACGTTTGGCGCTGCAACCAATAAAATTTCACTTGCATTTTTTGGAACATAAATTAGATCGTTGGTATTTAAGCCATCATTGTTCACATCTCCACTGTAAGCATAGCTTGCTGTACCACCGTTGGCACCTTCAAAAGTGAAGCCTATAGAAGAAGCAAAGTACTTTTTGTATTCAAAGCGGTAGAACGAAGCTGCTACCACTCTGTGCGGCTGATAAAACGAAGAATAGGAAGTTACATCAGCATTAGGATCTCCGCTAACAAACCTGTCTCTCCAGATAGATTGCGCAATAGAACCCCCATCATTTACAGAGCGGCTATCGCCATAGCTATAAGCAAACATTGTGTAAAGATTCTTCACGTTGCGCTGCAATTGAAGCGTCAGGTTATAAGAATAACCTTTAGAAGAATTCTTCATCAAAATAGCATCGGTAATGTTAGGGTTTGACGACGTTGCGCCACCGGCTCCGCTGTAAATTCTTGAGCTGTTGTAACGAAGGCGCTTATCGGGTCCACTAAGCGGTGCTCCAAATACAGGGAGGTTTATATTTTGGTGATAAACGGCATTGATATCTTTTGAATAAATCCCTTCCAACGTGGCTGTAATGCCATAAGGAAGTTTTTGATCAATAGCAAGGTTGCTACGGAACAACTGGGGAAACTTAAAATCCTTATCTGTTACTGCAAGGTTGTATGTTGTATTTGCTTTTGCATTCTGCGGCCTGTTGGCATCTACGTTAGAATTAAATATAAAGCGAGGATCTGTTCCAGGAGTTTGACCTGTGCCAGAGCCTGCCACCAACGCCACAGAACCAAAGTCTATACCATTGTTACTAGCCTGGTTACTTACCCATACAAAAGGAGGAGCGCCAGCAAAAATTCCTACTCCACCTCTGAGCTGTGTTTTTTTATCTCCTTTTACATCCCAGTTAAAACCAATTCGTGGGCTCCACAAAACGGAAGTGTTTGGTGCTTCACCCGTTTTGATTTTCAAACCGCCGCGGAATGTAAGAGAATCTGCACTTAAGTTTTGAGTGAAGTCATCAAATACAGGAATGTCTGCTCTTAAGCCAGCAGTAAGCGTGAAGTTTTTCGTAACCGACCATTTGTCCTGGGCAAAAAATCCTAGCTGGAAAGCAGATACTTCTGCAAAAGGAAACTCACCTGATGGCCTTGCCGAGTAACGGATCTCATAACGGTTAGCAGTAGCCGCTCCGTTGTTTACACTATTGTAAAAATCTGCAAGGGAACGGAACTGGTAAGCACCGTAATAATTGGGAGCAAAGCCATTCTTAAATTTATTGAAGGTATTCTGCGTACCAAAAGTAAGGTTATGTTTTCCCTTAAACACGGTAACGATATCATTCACCTGCCATGTATCTGTATTCAACTGGTTAAAAGCAGAAAACGGCTCATAGCCAAATGAAGTGAAGGTTGCACCAGCACCGTTCCCAATATCTACAAGAGGAAAAATTCCACCGGGGCTGGCCCTGTAATCTCTCAGGCGGTTGTAACCAATTTGTAGTTTGTTCGATACCTTATTACTAAATCTCGTGTTCAACTCCCCGATCACAATATTGAAATCGTTGTTGATAACATAAGTAGATGCAAAGAAGGGCATTGCTGTCAGACTCGGCTGCCTGCTGTTGGCAATAGCACCACTGTTGCTTGGAGCAACGTTACGATTAGACTTGAGGTAATAATAATTAAGGTTAAAAGTATTTCTCTTGTTGATGTTATAATCCAAACGTGCTGTTAGTTTATCACTGTTAGTTTCAAACGGATAATTTTCATAAGCGCCTGCATCGTAATTAAACTTCGTTTTCAGAAAATTTCGAAGGGTATCCAATACGAGTGCATCTGCCTGGGAAACGTTATCGCCGGCTAGGCCTGTACGAGCGGCTACCCGGCTTGTTGCAGCAGAACTTTCCTGCTGTGTTTCTGCACTTACAAAAAAGAATAGTTTGTTTTTTACAATGGGGCCACCAATGCTGACCCCGCGGTTGAAAAAATCAAACTGCTGACGGGCCAGTTTGGTTGTTCCTACTCTAAGACCCGTTGTTTTCGGGCTTTTGCTATAATTATAAACTGCTCCCTTAAATTCGTTCGTACCACTTTTTGTAACGGAGTTAATTCCGGCTCCGGTAAAGCTTCCGAGTGTTACATCATAGGGCGCAATGTTCACCTGTATTTGTTCTAAGGCATCAATGCTTATTGGTTGAGAGCTGGTTTGGCCGCCTAAACTTCCAGATAAACCAAACGTGTTGTTGAAGCTGGCGCCATTCACGGTAAGGTTGTTGTATGCACCGCTCCGCCCACCAAAACTATTTCCGTTGGCAGTAGGTGTCAAACGGGTAAAGTCACCAATACTTCTGTTAGTTGTTGGCAGCCTGTCTATTTGTTGACGGTTGATTACTTCCGCTGAACCTGTGCGGCTTTTGCTGAAAATCTTGTCACTCCGCTGAGCACTTACTATTACTTCACTTAGTGCACTTGCATTACTGGTAAGCGAAAAATCTGCTTTGTATGCAGTGCCCAACGTCAGCTGAATGTCTTGTTGGGTGCTTTCTTTAAAACCTACAAAAGTTACGGTTACTGTGTAGGGCCCGCCGATTCTCAAATTGGGCAGGTTGAAACGACCATCGTTTCTTGACGTGGTACTGTACGATGTTCCTGTAGGCGTGTGCAGTGCTGTGATGGAGGCACCTGCTAACGACTTCCCACCCTCATCTGACACCACTCCCTGAATTTCGGAGGTGGTCTCTTGTGCAAAACTTCCTGCACTGCAAATTGTCACGAGCAGCAGCACAAAAAGTGTCTTCATTTTTCTCATAATTGACGGTTTTAATTTTGCCGCAAAGTTGTTAAGATAACGTGAAGAGAAAGTAGCGGGAGAGTTATACTAAGGTTACGTGATTGTTATGTAATTGTGATTTCTTGCTTTTTTGTGAACCATATTATAAGCTCGCTGACAGTAAAATTTTTTATATATCAGAAAAGGATAAAGAGCTTGGATAGGCAAGGCTTTCATCAAATAAATGCGCGGGGGAAAGTAAGAATTAGACAACAAGTTGCTCCTGCAAACGAGTAAGGGTTAGCTGGGGATCCTGGCAAAGGCCGGGGTGAACATCGGAGGATTGCACTACTGTGCTCCTTTTTGCAGTAAGCCACCTGAAACGGGAGGCAATGTCCAGAGCGGCAATCGGGCCGGCGGAAATATGGCCGGCACATATCTTTTCATACGCTTGCAAGTGGCATTGTACATCTGCTGCATCCGCAAGCGGGTGCAAGGCCTGCAGTCGGGCCTCGTTAAGCGAAAATACCATTTTGAGGAAGGCAGGCTTACGGCAATACAACACCACGCCAACGTTCAGAAACTCTTCCCGTTCTACCCTTGGCACGACCCGTATGATGGCGTATTCAAATAAGTGATTCTCTTGCATTTTCTGCTTCTTTTACAAATATTTCAGAATGGTTTAACCGGGTATTTAAAAAGCTGGTGTACACCATTCTTTTTTCATCAGTTGTCTCATTACTGTCTTCGTTTATCAACCACAAATCTGGCACAAGGGCGGTGATGGCATTCAGTTTCTCGGGGGTTAACAGGGTTTTCATCTGCTTATCTACTGCTGCTATGTCAAATGCCTGGGACAGCAGCACATGATCTTTTATTTGTGTAAAAGGCTTGATTGCCTGCGCTTGCCAGTTGCCCCATGAGTGGTGAAAGTACAACGAAGCCCCATGATCTATCAACCACAATTCTTTGCTCCAGGTAAGCATATTGGTATTGCGCACAGTCCTGTCTACATTCATTAAAAAAGCATCCAGCCACACGATTGCCGATGCCTGCCCGGGATCTATCACACTTACTGCCGGGTCGTAGGTAATGGCGCCGCTTAGAAAATGGAGACCAAGATTCAACCCCTCGCTGGCCCGTAGCAGATCCTGTATTTCTTCATCGGCTTCTGTTCGGCCAAAGGCTTCATCCAAATTAGCAAACACGAGTTCTGGAATCCTTAAACCCATTGCCCTGGCTACTTCTGCACCTATCAGGTCTGCCACGAGTGCTTTTGCCCCCTGCCCCGCTCCTCTAAATTTGACAACATATAAAAACCCGTCATCTGCTTCGGCAATAGCTGGCAGCGATCCGCCTTCCCTCAAAGGGGTCACATATCTCGTTACCTGCACCGTCCGTAATTCCGGTTGTAGAAAATGATTGGTTGCATGCATGATTACCTGACAGAATTTGATGGAGCGAATATAATTTATTCGCCTAAAGAAAGTGCATACGCTGCGCCAGTGATGAACCTGACCATACTTGTTATAAAATGGCAAAGACATAAAAAAACCTGGAAAATTCCAGATCTGTAAAATTTATGGCTTGGGGAAATCGGCGCCTTCGGAGGTATCGGCCCAGGTATCGAAATCTTTTTTCAATTCCTCGAGTTTGACCCTTGCACCTTTGAGGGCGGCGGCGCCCAACAGCAGGCGCAGTGGCGGATCGGGTGATTCAGTAACGGCTATCATAGCTTTGGCGGCCCGCACCGGGTCTCCGGGTTGGTTGCCGCTATAGCCGCGGATGTCTCCGGAATTTTTGCCCGCAGTGGTTTCATAATCTGCAATTTTTATAGTACTGTCTTTTGCAGAACGGCCAGCCCAGTCTGTTCTAAAACCACTTGGAGCAATGATGGTTACTTTTATGCCAAGGGGTGCTACCTCTTTGCTCAATGCTTCAGAAAGGCCATCTACAGCATATTTTGTGGCATTGTAAAAACCCACGCCCGGGAACGAACGTAACCCACCAATAGAAGAAATGTTTAGTATATGACCGCGGCGTTGGGAGCGCATAACTGGCAACACTGCCTGCGTCATTCGGGCAAGTCCAAATACATTGATCTCAAACATTTTGCGAACCTGTTCATCTTCGCTTTCTTCTATGGCGGCGAAATAGCCAATGCCTGCATTGTTTACCAGCACATCAATCTGGCCAAAATGATTTACTGTTGTTTCTACCGCCGCCTTAATGTCAGTAGTAATTGTCACATCCAGCCTCACCGCTAAGGCAGTGTCCGGATATGCCTCTATAATATCCTTTACATCGTCCGTGTTTCTGGCAGCCACTGCAGCCTGGTAACCTTTTGCCAACACTTCCTGTGCTAATGCTCTTCCAAACCCAGTTGAACAGCCCGTTATCAGCCAAACTTTTTTCATACTCTTATTTAAATAGTGATCTTAAAAATTTTGAATGGCAAAAATAGGTTTTCTGTCCTCCTGCTCTCTTTAAACTATGCAAGTTTCTATCCAAGCTACGGCGGAAGAACAGCAGTTGACTAATGATTTCTATGATGGGCTTGCAATCCGGCCCTCCAGCCCGAAAAGGGAAGATACTTCTCTGAAGGATATGCTAACCAATTACTGACCGTCCGAAAATAACGGGCTTGACACTTGTTTCTATTTCTCATTCACCTTAGTGCAATAAGTGTGGCGTTTGCAGCGAAGGTTTACAATTGGACCAGGCGCTAGGGTCCAGTAGCCCTGGTGGAGACGATGGTTTCGGTCATTGCCTTTACAGAATCGGAAACCCTGGCAGTCGTTGCACCCAAGCGTTACTGACATCATTTTTTTATGAGCTGTAACCAACAGTATGTAGCCCGAAAGGACAACAATTCCTTCAACACTGGCAAAAAAAACATACCTTCACAGAGATCAGCAGGGTAAGTCTCTTGTAAGCGAACAATCATTTTTTCTCCCCGGTATTTTTCTTTTACAACAGCACACTTCTCCGATTTTTCATTGTTAATAATTTGCTATATGAATATTTACGTCTCAAATTTAGGGTTCAACGTCAAAGACGAGGATCTAAAACAACTGTTCAGTACTTATGGCGAAGTATCTTCTGCTAAAGTAATTACCGACAGAATGACTAACCAAAGTCGTGGATTCGGATTTGTAGAAATGAGTGATGACGCTGCAGCAAAGCGAGCTCTCGAAGAACTAGATGGTACCACTGCCGATGGCCGTACCTTGAAAGCTGTAGAGGCTAAACCTAAAGAGGATCGTGAGCGGAACAATAACAATAGGTGGTAATTTAATATCAGTACATATTTTATTTTTTAATTAAACCGTTTTTTAAAATGACAAATGATATCATAGATAAGTTCATTAAAAGCAAGACTCAAAAAAATGCCAAAGTGACCATCTATTTTAAACAAAGAGCAACCGTTAAGGGCATCTTTATTCAAACAAAAGATTACGAAGAATTAAAATCTAAGAACTTCTGGCGCATTGTTTCTGAAATGAAAGTGGAAGAATGGGAGAAAACTAAAGACAATAGCCTTGCCCGCATCTACAACGGAGCAGAATTTACCCGCCTCAGCGAAAAATAACGAAGACAGTTTTCGTTCAGCATATATCCTTAGCAAGGCATATGCTGAACATTTCTCACACCCGTAAAATAACCGATATATGTTTTCACAAATTTGGAAAAAATATCTTCCCCTAATCGCCATTCTGATAAAGCGATCTGCTACTGCGGTGCAAACTGTTACGCTTAACCAAACAGATTTTGAACGAGCAGCTGGTGGCAGAAAGATAAAATACAGTTTCACTCATTTGCAGCTAAACAAAGGCCGCATCAACACCGAGGTAAAACACAGCCCTTTTGCAAAAGAGTTTTCTGTGGTAATGCAGGAAGATGAAAACATTCAACGTCTGTTGGCAGCCGCTTCTCTTGAGTTTTCTTTAAATAATCAATTTTTGCTGACCGTGCGTAATACTGCCCCTGTGGCTGAAGAAGTGAACGAGACGGAACAAGGAGAAGATGTGGTTGAAGAGCCTGATATTAAAGGCGAAGAGGTGGTGGCAGCTACCCAGGATTGATCAATACTGCAATACGAATAAACGCCAAAATTGACCGAACAACCAGCTTTGCTGCCGAGGTAAAAGCGGCACCTCCAATAAATTATCTTAAGGCATGCTTCGAACAGTTATTACAGGCACAGGATCTTATATCCCTTCAAACATTCGCCTAAATAAATATTTTGAGAATCATCAGTTTTATGGCGAAAATAATGAGCTTCTCTCCAATGCTACCGCAGACATAGTAGAAAAATTTAAGCTTATTACGGGCATAAAAGAAAGGCGCATTGTTAGCCCGGAGCTCACAACCTCTGATATCGGCGCACTGGCTGCTGAAAAAGCGATTGTAGACAGTGGAATAGACAGGGAGTTTATAGATCAGCTCATAGTTGCCCATAATTTTGGCGATGTAGCCAGTAGCGGTATTCAGAGCGATGCAGTGCCCTCGCTTGCTTCCCGCATCAAACACATCCTGGGTATTAAAAATCCTAACTGCGTGGCTTACGATATCCTTTTCGGTTGCCCCGGGTGGGTACAAGGAATTATTCATGCTGATGCATTTTTTAAGGCTGGCTTTGCTACAAAGGCATTGATCATTGGTGCCGAAACCCTTTCTCGTGTGATTGATGATTATGACAGGGATAGCATGATCTTTAGCGATGGAGCAGGTGCAGCCATCGTAGAATTTTTGGACGTAGCAAATGATGGCCCTGGCCTACTTTCTATGGCTGTACAAACGCATTCGTTAGAAGAATCGGACTATATCAATATGGGCCCGTCTTATAATAAAGAAATTGATCAGAATATAGTTTACATAAAAATGAAGGGGCGTAAGGTTTACGAGTACGCCATAAAATGTGTACCGGCCGGTATGAAAATGTGTCTGGACAGGGCCGGTGTTGAAATTGGTAGCCTCAAAAAAATATTTATTCACCAGGCTAATGAGAAGATGGACGAAGGCATTATCAAGCGATTTTACCAATTGTATGATGAGAAAGATCACCCGGAAAATATTATGCCCATGAGCATCCATTGGCTTGGCAATAGCTCGGTGGCTACGGTACCTACTCTATTTGACCTTGTTAGAAAAGGGCATGTAGCAGGACACGAACTACACGAAGGGGATGTAATCATGTTTGCATCAGTAGGGGCCGGGATGAATGTGAATGCTGTGTGTTACCGTTATTAGTTTGACGGCAGCACTAAAAAAACAGAAAGAAAAAAAGAAATATTTTACCTTTGCAAATAATAAACGGATTCGGCAACTGTGCTCGATTCATTTACTAAAAAATACCTCCCCATAAAGGATCCTTTTATAACTAACAATCAACAATATGGCAGAAACCTGGAATAAAAAAGAAAGAGAAAAGAAAAAGAAAGCGAGCAAAAAAGAAAAGCAGGAAAAAAAACAAGAGCGTAAAGACAATCCAAAGTCCAGCAGTCTCGACGACATGATGGCTTATATTGACGAGAATGGAAACATTTCTGCAACGCCTCCTGATCCACAAAAAATGAGGAAGATCAAACTAGAGGATATTGAAATAGGTGTGCCCAGGCAGCAAGATGCAAACCCTGAAGATCTTATAAGAAAAGGTACAGTTACTTTTTTCAATGGAGCTAAGGGCTATGGTTTTATCAAAGACCACGAAACACAAGAAAGTATTTTTGTGCATATGAATGGTTTAAAAGACCCCGTTCAGGAAAATAGCAAAGTAATTTTTGAAGTAGAAATGGGTCCCAAAGGTGCCAATGCCTTTAACGTAAAATTGATGCCTTAATTTTCAAGGGTCAATGTAGTTCTGCGTTTCATCATACCACGCTATCGTATGATTACTCCAGGTGCGCAGCTAAGAATCGTATTGACAAGCGACATCATAATTTAAATGGATTTGCAGAAATAACATACTGCGGTCCTTTTATTATGTTGGCTGTTTCCTCACACTTCTCTCCTTAAAAACTATACCTTCTTTTGTAACCTGCTCTGTCGTATTGCTTCCGTAGCGGAACCTGCGTGCAAACAGAATTTGAAACGAACCAGCTTTTTGGAATGTACCTTTACAACAACAAGATTTAAAATCGTATGGAATTTATAGACTACTATAAAGTGCTGGGCGTTGCTAAGACTGCCACAGAAGAGGAAATAAAAAAAGCTTACAGAAAACTTGCCCGAACGCTGCACCCGGACGTGAATCCCAACGACAAGGAGGCACACAAAAAATTTCAGCAGGCTAATGAAGCCAACGAGGTGCTGAGCGATCCTATCAAACGAAAAAAATATGACCAATATGGAAAGGACTGGCAGCATGCTGACCAGTTTGACCAACAACGGCGACAGCAACGACAGTCGCCCTTTGGCGCTGGAGGACAGTTTGGAGCTGATGAGGGTGGCGACTTTTCCAGTTTTTTTGAATCTATGTTTGGTGGCGCTGGCGGTCGCAGCAGGCAGTCAAAGATGCGAGGACAAGACTACAATGCAGAATTAAAATTGAATCTTACCGATGCCATGATATCTCAGCAGCAAACTTTGGCGGTGAACGGTAAAAATATTCGCATCACTATTCCCGCCGGCATTGAAAATGGCCAGGTGATAAAAGTAAAGGGGCATGGTGCTGCAAGCGTTAACGGTGGGCTGGCCGGAGATTTATTGCTCACATTTGTAATAGCCCCGCACC
>JAYTBG010000033.1:0-2311 GCA_043737055.1 Chitinophagaceae bacterium
GTTCTCCTTTAGAGATTAGGGGCATAAAAAACTACACATCATGAGCACCACCACATTATCAGCAAACATATTAAAGGGCGGCGAATGGTTGATCAAAGAGAGCAATGCTTTTGAAACGTTTACCCCCGAAGATTTTAATGAAGAGCAGCAGATGGTTAAAGACATGTGCCTGCAGTTCTTGAGCAGCGAAGTGCTGCCGGTGATAGATAGGATCGATAAAATGGAGCCGGGCCTGATGCCATCTCTTATGGTGAAGGCGGGTGAGCAGGGATTGCTTGGTGCGTCCATTCCCGAAGACCTTGGTGGCCTCGGCAAAGATTTCATCACATCCACCCTTGTAAATGAGGGCCTGGGTGGTGGGTTCTCGTTTAGTGTTGCCATTGCCGCCCACACGGGTATTGGTACTTTGCCCATCCTTTATTTTGGCACCGAAGAGCAAAAGAAAAAATTTATTCCAAAGTTGAGCAGCGGAGAATGGAAAGGCGCATACGGACTAACGGAGCCGAATAGCGGCAGTGATGCGCTGAGTGCTAAAACCACCGCAACGCTTTCTGAAGACGGCAAGTACTATTTATTGAACGGGCAAAAATGCTGGATCACCAATGGCGGTTTTGCAGACGTGTATACGGTATTTGCTAAAGTAGATGGTGAGAAGTTTACCAGCTTCATTGTAGAGCGTGGCATGGAAGGTTTTACCCAAGGGCCAGAAGAACATAAGATGGGTATTAAGGGCTCTTCAACTGTTCAGTTGTATTTCCAGGATTGTAAAGTGCCGGTAGAAAATCTTTTAGGCGAAGTAGGCAAGGGCCACATTATAGCATTCAACATTTTAAATATTGGTCGTTTAAAATTATGTGCGGCTGCACTGGGCGGTGCAAAAATGGCACTTGATACGAGTGTGCAATATGCTAATACCAGGGAACAATTTAAAGTGCCCATCGCAAGTTTTGGCGCTATAAAATACAAGCTGGCCGAAATGGCTATTCGCACCTGGGTGTGCGAAAGTGCATTGTACAGGGCTGCGAAATGGATTGACGATAAAGAAACAGAACTGGAAGCTGCCGGCAAGCCTTTTAACGAAGCGTTATTGGGCGCTGCAGAAGAATTTGCCATAGAGTGTGCCATGCTAAAAGTTGATGGCAGCGAAGTGCTGGACCTTATCGTAGATGAAGGTGTGCAGATACATGGAGGCAATGGCTTTAGCGATGAATACATGATAAGCCGTGCATACCGCGACAGCCGCATTAACAGAATCTTTGAAGGCACAAATGAAATAAACCGTTTGCTCACTGTGGACATGATGCTCAAAAGAGCAATGAAGGGAAAGCTTGACCTGATGGGCCCTGCGATGGCAGTGAGCAAAGAATTAATGAGCATCCCGGACTTTGGTAACGATGATGAAACGCCTTTTGCAACAGAAAAGAAAGCTGTTGTAAATATGAAAAAGGCAATACTGATGGTAGCCGGTGCGGCAGTGCAAAAACTCATGATGGCTTTAAGCAATGAACAGGAAATATTAATGAATATTGCGGATATGTCCATAGCCACTTTCCATGCAGAAAGCGCTTTGCTGCGTGTTATTAAAATGACTGACATGCAGGGTGATGCAACAATAACTATTCAAAAAGATATGATGCATTGTTACCTCAATGATGCTGTAGATGCAGTAAACAAAGCAGGTAAAGAAGCCATTAATGCATTTGCAGAAGGTGATGAACAAAGAATGATGTTGCTGGGACTGAAAAGATTTACAAAAATGCAACCGTTCAACAGTAAAGATGCAAGAAGAAGAATTGCAGATAAATTAATTGCGGAGAATAAATATCCCTGGTAGAGTTTGAGCCACAGAGGGTTTTAAAAAAAGACGATTTATATGTTAGCCGGGAAGGCGAGAAGATGAAAAAATAAAACGTCTTTCCGCCTTCTCGGCTATTTTTTAACTGAATAGTTCATAAGTAACCCAACTCAGCAAATACGCCAACCCAGTCATATAAAGAAACTGAATGATAGGCCATTTCCACGTTTTGGTTTCTCTCTTTACAATTACCAATGTACTCATACATTGCATGGCTATCACATAAAAAACAAGTAGGGATAATCCTGTTGCAAGGTTATAAACTTTAGTGCCATCAGCTCTTTTTGCAGCTGCCATTTTTTCCCGTAAGGTGCTGCTGTTTTCGTCTGCATTACCCACAGAATATAAAGTAGCCATTGTACCCACAAAAACTTCCCGTGCGGCAAATGAAGTAATAAGCGCTATGCCAATTTTCCAATCGTAACCCAAAGGACGAATAGCAGGCTCAATAAAATT
>JAYTBG010000034.1:0-67022 GCA_043737055.1 Chitinophagaceae bacterium
ACAGTATGGCAATACCAGCACAGGAATTGTAAACCTTACAACCCGGTCTGGCAGCAACAAGTTTTCAGGCGAAGTATTTTATGTTACCCGCCCGGGTAAAATAATTGACAGTAAGTCTGCCTTTGCAGGAGTTGATTTATATGGTAACCCTGTGAAAGATGGTTTTCAACGTCAACAGTTGGGAATAGGATTTGGTGGTGCCATTAAAAAAGACAAAACGTTTTATTACATAAACGCTGAGCAAACTTTTGATGTAAAGGATAATCTTTTGACAGTACCACAGCTAGGGGTAAACGAAACCGTGCAGGGCAAAAACAGCTTTAGCTATTTGTCTGGAAAATTGGATCATTACTGGTCGCCCGGTTTTCATAGCAGCCTGCGGGGTAACCTGGGAATATTTGATATCGAACAGCAGGGTGGCGGTCTTACCGGCGGCGTACTCTTTCCTTCTGCCGGATCTACACAAAAAAATCGCACTTATTTGCTGGCCTTAAAAAATGAGTACAAACTTGGTGGTGCGCTTGCGGGAGAAACCAATTTTCAGACCTCTTTCTTTAGATGGAATTATAGGGATAACAAAAATTTTGGCAAACCCGGCGCAAGTGTACAGGCTCCTAACGGAACCCTCATTGCAAGCGTGGGGCCGATCGATTATGTTTTTGAAGATGATGAATATACCAACCAGTTGCAACAAAAATTTACTTACCAGGCCGGGCCGCACGCTTTAATAGCTGGTGGTGAATTCACTACTTCTAATTTCACATTATTAGGCGCAGGCAACAGCAATGGCTTTTACACCGTGCGACTTACACAAAACCAGATGGATTCGATAAAGGCATTGAACCTTGGCGCAAGCTTTGATTTTGATAACATTCCTTCAAATGTTGATGTAAGAGAATACAGGGTTGATCTAAATCAGTCAACTTTTGGAACGAGGCAGAACGTATTGAATTTATATGTAGAAGATAATTTTGCCGTCAACGAAAGATTAAACCTGAGTGCAGGTCTTCGGTTTGACTATGATAATCTTAGCAAGGCTGGCAGCACAAAAGCTGACTGGAATAACTTTGGCCCACGCACCAGTTTTAATTATAAAATAGACGAGAACAACATTATCAGGGGTGGCTACGGGATTTTTTATGACAAGATAAAATATTCTGTTGCCAGCGATAATCTCCAATTCAGTAACAACTCAGATAATTTTAAACTGCAGCTTGCAGAGTTGCAGCGCCAGGGAATCTTAAACCCATCTGCAGACCTGGATCGTATTACAAACCCGGGCAACCTAAGGGCAATTTTTAACATGGGTTCTACACCGGCCTTCAGGCAGGGCAAAACTTCCGCGGCATCTCAAGGCAACCGGGCCACACAGTCAGGCAATAACTTTAGAATCAAAAACCCGGATGGTTACCAGAATCCTTATTCTCACCAATACACTTTAGGATACCAAAGAAAAGTATCTGAAGACGTCTTTTTTGTGGTAGATCTTGTGGCCAGCCGCACCAACAATTTATTTCGTATTCGTAATTTAAACGCAGCATCTTCTTACGTACTTAACCCTGCTGCACCAGTTGTTCGCACACAGGCAGCAGCCAACTTAACCAGGCCGGTACCTATTAGCACCAATTCTGCAGGGCAATTACAAGCCACCATCAACGGCCAAACTTTTACTGGCATTGCTCGGGATGTGTTCATGACAGAGACCGAAGGGAAGGCAAGGTATTATGCGGCCAACTTTGTTTTGCAAAAAAGCAAAGCAGAAACCGACAAACATTCTTACAGGATATCTTACAGCTTATCGCAGGTAAAAACAGATGCTGAGGGCATTAATGTTAGAGCAACCAATAACAATGATTTTGATGCCGAGTATGGTTTTGGAGACAATGACCGCACTCATGTATTAAATGCATTGTTCACCTGGTACCCCGTGAGAAATCTCACGCTTACACCGGCAATGCTTTTTCAAAGTGGTCAGCCTATTTCCCGGTATGCAGACGCCACTAAGTTTGGTGGTATCTCTGATTTAAATGGCAATGGAGAAAATGCCTACGCCAATGCAGGACCATCAGACTATCAACCCGGCGAAACAAGAAACAATGATCGCTTGCCATCGGCAACTACGTTCGATTTTTCAGCCAAGTACAAAATCAACATTCATGGAAAGCCCGCAATAGAAATCTCGGCAGACATTTATAATTTGCTCAACACTGAAAACCTAAGCGGATTTAACGTAACAAGATCGGCAAGCAACCAGGTACAACTTGGGCCAAGGAGTTCTAATACTTTTGTAAAAAGAGCTGCTGCACCTCCCCGCCAGTTTCAGTTGGGTTTAAGATATATTTGGTAAAAGCATTGTATGCATTTAGATAAAAACGATATTGAATCCATCAGTGCTTACCTCCATGCTAAAGGTTATTTGCAGGCTGGAGACACGATTGACAGTGCGGAAAAGCCAGGAGATGGAAACATGAACTATACCCTGCGGGTAAACGCAGGCGGCAAAAGTTTTATCTTGAAACAGGCCCGGCCTTATGTAGAAAAATACCCGCAGATACCTGCCCCGGTTGAAAGGGCCAGCGCAGAAGCGGGCTTTTACCACGCCATACAAAAGCTTAGCATAAGCACCTTAATGCCAAAGTTGTTGGGCTTTGACGAGGCTAACCATTTATTGGTACTAGAAGACCTGGGTAACGGGCGTGATGGAACTTTCTTATACAAAGGGATGCATCAACTCAGCCAAAATGAATTGGAACAACTTTGCAAATATTTAAATGCTTTGCACAACCAGGTAGGTGGTGTTTCCAACGAAGCCATGGCCAATAGAAGTTTGAGAGCGCTAAACCACGAGCACATCTTTGTATACCCATTTTTATTTGACAATGGATTTGACCTGGACAGTGTACAGCCGGGCTTGCAAAAGCTATCTCTTCGCTTTAAAACAAACGGGCAACTTAAAGAAAGCGCAAAGCTGCTAGGTAAAAGATATATGGAAGATGCCACTACATTGTTGCACGGCGATTTTTACCCGGGTAGCTGGTTGTTTGTAAATAATGAAGTAAAGGTCATCGACCCTGAGTTTTGCTTTTACGGCTTTGCCGAATTTGACCTTGCAGTGATGAAGGCGCATTTATTGATTGCTGAACATGATGATAATTTTATCGACAGTATGTTTGACTATTATACGAAACCGCCAAGTTTTGACGAGGTCCTTTTTGATGCATTTACCGGAATAGAAATTATGAGGCGACTCATAGGCCTGGCGCAACTACCCCTAACATTAACCCTGCAAAAAAAGGAAGGATTGCTACACAAGGCAGCCGTTTTACTAAAAACTAAAATCGAAAATTAAGATGAGCACTGCTAATAAAAAAAGGATTTGGTTTGATACCGATATTATGATTGGCTTGCCCGAGCGGGCCCCCCGTGAAGTAGATGATGGCGTTACGCTCATCATGGCACTTCGCCAGCCATCTATAGAAATTGTAGGTATCAGTCTCATTACAGAAGTAGATTATGGCTTTGATGTAACCAAAAAATTGTTAGCCTGGTATCATAAAGGAGACGCAATACCCGTTTACAAAGGCTCTAATTTAGCTAACGATCTTGGGGTAGAAAATGACGCAACTATTGCATTGGCTGCCGCTTTGCGAAAAGAGAAACTGACCATACTGGCTCTTGGCCCCAATACCAATATTGGAACAGTGCTTAAAAATCATCCGGAACTGGCGGAGCAGATAGAGGAAATTATTTTTTGTATTGGGAGAACACAAGGTCTGGAATTTCGTCCGGGGCTGGGAAATTATGTAGTCGCAGATTATAATTTCGACAAGGATGTAGCAAGCATGCAGCAGATATTAGACACCAATATTCCGCTGGTGTTTTCTGGCTTTGAGTGTAGTTACTCGCTGTTGTTGGGCCCTATTGATATAGACAGGTTGCAAGACGGCACAGAAGGAGACCAATGGGTTTACGATCAATTGATGCCATGGATAAACAGGGGTCACCAGTTGTTTGGCACAGAGGGTTTCATCCCATACGACGTTACCCCATTGGGTTACCTTACGCACCCCGAACAATTTAAATACCACGATGCCATTCCTGCACAGATACATGTGCTGCCGAATGATGCCCCCATGAATGGGCTTGATCCGAGACCGGAGAAGCCGTATTTAGAAGTGTCTTATGATTTTCCTTCTACCCGCAAAGTGAAGTGTGCCTACAAAACGCTTCCTGGCTTTGAAGAGATAGTCATTAAAAGTTTGTTAGGAAAATAAATGAGTCGCTTCGGCACAAACAGAAGTACCATGAAGTATTCGAATATAATGTTGCCCTTGTGCATGATTTGCCTGTCGACATTTTTTTCCTGCCAAAGCAAAACCAGCAACAAGAACGCAGATGTTGCCGGTAAGACCTGGGAGCAAATAGAAAAAGAAGCACGAGGAAGCACGGCTACCATGATCATGTACATGGGTGCCAAAAGTGGAAATCGTTTTATGAATGAGTATGTGATTCCCACTTTAAAACAACGATACGACATTACCCTGCAGTTGGTGCCGGGCCAGGGCAAAGAAATTATTGCCAATGTGATGGCAGAAAAAGAGGCATCCGTTGGCGAGGGCCAGTTAGATCTTTGCTGGATAAACGGCGAAACGTTTTACCAGCTCAGGCAGATAGACGGATTGTACGGACCATACAACCAACTGCTTCCCAACTTTAGTTTGATTGATTATGAAAACCCAATTATCCGCTACGACTTTCAGGAAGACATAAAAGGATTTGAAACGCCCTGGAGCCTTGCTAATTTCAGCCTTACCTACGACTCCGCTAAAATAAAATCACCGCCTCTAAGTATGGCCGACTTTGAAGCCCATTGGAAATCATCGCCGGGTAGATTCACCATACCCAACGATTTTTCCGGACTTACTTTGCTCAAGTCCTGGCTCATAGAATTGGCCGGGAGTTCGGCGGCGTTGGATGGCCCATTTGATGAAGCGAAATACAAACAGTACTCCACCCAATTGTGGCAATGGATTAATGCTAACAAAAAATATTTTTGGAAAAACGGCGAAACGTTTCCGGCATCCAACAGCATCGTCTCACAAATGTTTGCCAGCGGCGAAGTAGACTTCGCTTTAAGTTTTAGCAATGCAGACATAGATATCAAAATTGCTGAAGGCGTATATCCGCCAACTTCACGGGCATTTATTTTAAAAGCGGGTTCTATACAAAATGCAAGCTACATTGGCATCCCTTTTAATGCTACACACAAGGCTGCTGCACTGGTGGTATGCAATTTTTTAATTTCGCCAGAGGCGCAACTTAAAAAAGCTTCGCTGGATTTTTCCGGGTCGAGGTCAGTCCTCAACATGAAAAAACTTAGTCCTCAGGATAGGGAGCGCCTTGAAAAATTACCTTACATTCAATATGGCATACCGCTTTCTACCCTGGCCACATCTGCCATCAAGGAGCCCGTGCCACAATACATGATCAGGATAACTGAAGATTTTAGAAAATACGTTATTGAAGTTTCTAATGAATAAGAGGGCTGCACACTATATTGTCTACCTGGCCGTTCTTACTTTTTCATTCATTCCATTAGTTGCCGGTTTTGGGTTCGCATTGGCTTATAGTTTTGGGTTAACAGGTGTTTTAAACACCGGCTTTACTTTTTCCAATTGGCAAAAGTTGTTTGCAGAAACCAACATCATTGCCTCTTTTTTTTACAGTGCGGCCATTGCAGCAAGCTCCTTAACCATTGCGGTTTTTTTAGCCATGATGATCGCATTAAAACATCAGCATGCATTTAGCAAAGGTGTATTGAGTTACCTGGTATATATTCCTTTGGCGTTTCCGGGCATTGTAGCAGCGTTTTTTTTCTACCAGTTCTTTACCAAGGCTGGTTTTCTTTCCCGCATTTTTTACCAGCTAAACTTAATAGATAACATTCAAGACTTTCCAGACCTGGTAAACGATACGTATGGTATTGGAATGATTGTAACTTTTGTTTTTCTTGCCTTTCCTTTTTTCCTGCTGTTATTTATCAATATCATTAAGGCCGAGCGCATACCCGATTTTAGGCAGCTTGCCGCCACACTGGGCGCAGGTATGCGGCAAACATTGTGGAAAGTGAGCGTTCCTATTTTACTTCGAAGCGCTTTACCCAATATCATTTTGTATTTCATTTTTATTTTTGGCACATTTGAAATCCCACTGCTACTCGGGAGGTCCAACCCGGAAACTATTTCTGTGCTTGCCATACGAAAGTTGCAACGGTTTAACCTGCTAGATTTACCGCAGGGATACTCAGTAGCGGTGATCTACAGCTTGTTTATTTTTGCCATCTTATACCTTTTGTTCAAAAACAAAAAAATTGCCAACGATGCTTAAAAGGTTGCGCTTAGGTCGCTGGCTGTTTGCTGCAGTATGTCTTTTGCCCGTACTGGTATTATTGCTATTGTCTTTTTCTCAGCAATGGGCCTACCCCTTCGTGTTCCCCCAAAGCCTGACCACCGAAGCCTGGTTTTATATTTTCAAGCCTGATAATAAAATTGCACAAAGTATTTTCACTTCTGCGCTTATAGCAGTTTGCGTAGCAAGCCTTGCTACAGCCATGGGTTTTTTTACCAGTGGGGTAATAGCAACCCACCGCTTTAAAAAACATTTGTTGCTCATGGCTTACCTGCCATTTGTTTTATCACCGGTTATTTTTGCAGTTTGTATAAAATATTTTTTCATACGGCTGCAGTTGGCTGGCACCTGGAGCGGCGTGATATTGGCGCAACTGATCATTGCTTATCCCTACAGCATTATTTTCTTCATCAGCTTTTGGAACCGCAGGATGCAGCAATATCAAATGCTGGTGCAAACACTCGGCGGCACTACCTGGCAAACTTTTAAAAAAGTGATATTTCCTATGGCACTACCCATGTTGATCGTTGGTTTCTTTCAGTGCTTCTTAATTTCCTGGTTTGAGTACGGGCTTACGCTTGTTATAGGATTTGGAAAAGTGCAGAGCCTCACCATCAGGGTGTTTCAGTATATTACAGAGGCCAATATCTTTTATGCTTCGCTGAGTTGTTGCCTGCTTATTTTACCTCCCATTGTTTTACTGTGGGTAAACAAAAAATTTATTTATCACAAATTGGCCTGATGTTTTTAGCAATAAAGAATATAAAGAAGTCGTATTCGGACCTGCCTGTGTTGAGGGATGTTTCGTTTGAGTTGCCTGCCCATGGCACGATGAGCATACTGGGAAAAAGTGGCTGTGGTAAATCAACCCTACTTAAAATTATTGCAGGTCTCGAAGCACCTGATGAGGGAACCATTGCGCTCCGGCAACAAGACATCACTGCATTGCAGCCGCATAGACGAAATATCATTTACCTCTTCCAGGAGCCACTACTTTTTCCGCACCTATCCGTTTTTGAAAACATCGCTTTTGGTTTGCGCCTGCGCAAACAAGATGCAACGAAAATTAATCAACAGGTAGATGAAATGCTGGAGTTGTTGGAACTTACCAGCCATCGAAAAAAAATGCCGCACCAGCTTTCAGGTGGGCAAAAGCAACGGGTAGCATTTGGGCGTGCACTTATTCTTAACCCGCCACTCATTTTATTAGATGAGCCCTTTAGTAGTTTGGATGTAGAAATCAGGGCCAGCATGCAGGAACTCTATAAATCTATCGCACGGCAGTTTGCCATCACAGCACTTTTTGTAACGCACGATTTAAAAGAAGCGCTGCTTATGGGCGACAAGATTTCATTTATGGAGGAAGGCCGATTACAAATATTTGAAAGCCACCAGGAATTTATCGATGACCAGAGAACGGGCGTGCAAAATGAAATTAATTTTTGGACCACTTTATAGTTTACATACAAACAACAGACGATGAAAAAGGCTTTGATCATATTTGTACGTAACCCCGTTTTAGGACAAGTAAAAACCCGTTTGGCAGCCACAGTAGGCGATGCCCGTGCATTAGAAATTTACAACCAGTTGTTAGAACACACCCGCAACATTGCAGCCGCTACTACAGCCGATAAATTTATTTTTTATGTAGAACAGGTAACAGCCCAAGATATGTGGAGTGGAGAGGGGTTCTATAAAATGCTACAAACACCCGGTGATCTCGGGCACAAAATGAAAGCAGCTTTTGACACCGTATTTATGATGGGATTCGGGCAAGTAGTTATTATTGGAAGTGATTGTCTCCAACTCACAACTCCTGTGATAGAAATGGCTTTCTACAAATTACAAAAAGCAGATGCAGTGATAGGACCGGCCATTGATGGAGGCTACTATTTATTGGGCCTAAAGAGGGCCTGCAATGCCGTGTTTGAAAAAAAAGAATGGAGTACAGCCACTGTATTTGCAGATAGCATTGCCGATTTTCAAAGCCTTGGATTATCTTTTAAAGTGCTGCCGACCCTTACTGATGTAGACACCGAAAGCGATTGGATTTCTTCTCAAACTCCGGCATAGGACCGCTAACGATGGTGGTCAGCATCTGTATTTTATTTCAACCTGTTCAGCCCCATTGTTTTTATCATCCACGAAGGAAGAGGCTTGTTGTGTTTCCTGTTTTTTAGATTTAAGTACCAACCGAATTTTTTTAAAATGGGCACGTTGTACGTTTCTACCAGCTCAATCATGGTTCCATCAGGATCTTCTACATAACAAAACCTGCCTCCGGCTTTTTCCATGGAAAAGCCACTTTTGCTATCTACCGTAAACGGATAGTTCAGTTCTTGTGCTTTGACTTTTAGACTGCACATATCCAACACATCAAAACAGAGATGGATAAGATCGATATCGCCCAAATACCGGTCTGCATGTATTTTTTGGCCATCGTAATGTTTTGCCTGCACTAATTCTATTTCTATACCACCAAGCAGTTGACTAAAAGGGCCGGCCGGGCTCATTTTTTTTTGCAATAACACGGTATGAAATACTTCGTTGGCAAAAGTCTGCGGACCAGGATTGCTTTGCTGCAAATTGTATTCTTCATGGTGGAGACTAAGCAGCTCTTTATAGAAGTGCAGGGAGCTATCCATATTGCCCACGCCAATTACCGCCCCACAAACCCCGGCACATAATCTTTTATTGTTGGCAAAAAGATCCCGTGCCTGCACCAGTTTGAACACCTGGCCATATTTATCTGTAAGCCAAAAGTATGGACCGGTTTCGTGGTTGCTCATGCAGGATACGATCAAGTGTTCGCCCACCGAAAAGTAATCATAAGCGGCCTGCACATCCTGGCACTTTATGATGTGGCAAAAATACCAAGATCCCCGTAGCGGGTGCTATCATTAGAGCATGGCTGTCGATCCAAAAACTGCCAGAGTTCAAATCCTCCGCCTCCCTGCATGTTCATAGTAAGGAGCGCACGTCGTTGGTAAATGTCATTGCCGGTGCGGTCATCAACTTCGCCTCCGCCGTATCGTCAAACAACAATGTATCCATCCCAAAGAGTTCTTTGTAATAGAGAGCGGCTTCGTGCGCATCGCGGGTTCCAATACCGCACTGTTGAATTCCTGTGATCAAATGTTCCATACTTGTTTATCTACGAAGCGGGTGTGATGCAAGTTTGCATTATGGTTTTATACATTTACGATATGCTGTGACAATAACTTCAGACGAAGCTCCGGCTTTGTACATCTGTATTGCTTTGTAGTTGGCCCTTTGAACCACCCACCAGGAGTTAGCTTCGTATTTGCGCACGCTTACCTGCACATAATTATTTAATATGACGTAAGTGCCAGATTGCTTAATCCTGATGCTGATATCATAATCTTCCATGATAAGTTTTGTTTCATCAAAGCCCCCGATTGTTTCAAACAATGCCTTGGTTACAAACAAGGTTTGGTCTCCTCCATAGCACACGAACCAATTAAAACGGGTAAAAAAGGCGTTGAGTTTTAACAGCAGGCTGCTGCTCATAAAGCTCGTGCGGTACCTGCCGGCATCAGCCTTGTTACTAACAGCATTCTCTATGTCTGTAACAAAGGTTTTTGGTGGAAGGCAATCTGCATGTACAAAATAAAGAATCTGCCCCCGGGCTATGCTGGCACCAAAATTCATCTGTGCTGCTCTACCTTTATCCGGGCTGAGCAGGGCACTTGCCCCGGCTTTGGTGGCAAGCTCAACTGTTGCGTCGGTACTCCCACCATCAGACACAATTATCTCGATATCGGCATTGACAGTATTTATTTTTATAAACGCTACCAGGTCTGCAATTGTGGAAGCCTCATTGTAGGTCGGAATAATTATACTGATCATTTACTGCAGATGTGCAAAAAACATTCGTTGTTTTTATTGCAAATAAAATCAATTATCTGTTTTGTAACTTTATAAGTACAAAAAATAAGCAAGGCATGTCCTCTCTTACTATTACTACTATACAAACAAACCTTTACTGGGAGAACAAAGAATCTAATCTTTCTATGTTGGAAGATAAGCTGCGCAATATAGAGGAGAAAACGGAGATCGTGGTATTGCCAGAAATGTTTAGCACCGGTTTTAGTATGAGGCCTGCAGAACTGGCCGAAACAATGGATGGCGAGACTATGACCTGGATGAAAAAGATGGCAGAAAAATTCAGGATCGTATTAACCGGTTCCATTATTATAGAAGAAGATGGTCAATACTTTAACCGGATGATTTGGATGCTTCCAAACGGGCAACTGGGCTTCTACAACAAGAGACACCTGTTTGCATTTGCCGGAGAAGATCAACATTACACTGCCGGCACACAGCGCAAAATTGCATCTGTAAAAGGTTGGAAGATCAACTTGCAGGTATGCTACGATCTCCGCTTCCCCGTTTGGGCCAGGCAATCGCCTTCCGCTTCTGAAGATGGGGAGAAAGGACTGGAATATGATGTATTAATTTATGTGGCCAACTGGCCCGAAAGGCGCAGCCATGCATGGAAGACACTTTTATGCGCAAGGGCCATAGAAAACCAATGCTATGTGGTGGGTGTAAACAGGGTGGGTAAAGATGGCGCCGACGTTTATCATAGCGGCAACAGTATGGTGATAGATCCGTTGGGAGAAGTGTTATATCACATGGCAAACGACGAAGATACTTTTACCATAACCCTGCAAAAAGACCACCTGGATACCGTGAGAACGAAGTTTCCATTTTGGAAAGATGTCGATGAGTTTAATATCAGCTTATAACAATCAACTACAAACCTTTCTGCGCACCATAGATGATATCCCTCACCACTTTCATCTTGTAATCATAACCTTTTATAAGGGCGTCGTAACTGGTACCTATATAGATATCAGGAGGAATACCCGTTCCGGTTTTGGGCACATGGTTAAACTGAACCAGCCGAAAGAGCGGCAGGCGCACGGTGTTTTTAGAATGTGGCAGTACAATGTCAGGAATCATGATGCCGCTGTTGCCGTGCCAGCCACCACCTGTTTCTTCCCCCAGCAGCGTAATGCCATCCTGGCCTTTTACAGCGTTGCAAAAAAGAGCAGATGCAGAGAAAGTTGGTCCGTTTACCAGCACATATACCTTTTGATCAAAATGATTTTTATTTTTGGGTTCATATAGTTTCCTTTCTAATAAGCCCACATGATATTTGCCGTCCTTTTTTTTCCTTCCAATAAAAAATAGCTCTAGGTTGTTTAAAAAACCGTGTTTAATGTAGCGGGTGTACGGGGCAAGGCTGCGGCTTACAGCGTATACCGAATCTGCAACTTTAAAGGGTGACCGTGAAATATATTTTGTGAGCAAAGTAGATGATGACACATTGCCGCCACCGTTGCTGCGCAGGTCCAGCACCAGGTTGCTGATATTCCTGCGGCGCAATTCCCGGAACGACCGGCGAAAAAATGATCTTAGTTTTCCTTTGCTAAAAGTATTTACTGTAAGGGTTGCCATTTTGCCACTACTGTCTACTGCCAAAGATCGATAGCGCAGTAACCGGTTTACTTTTGGTACGACAGATCGTTGTTCTCTTTGTAGTTTTTTGCTGCTATCCCTAACCGGAATAAACAATGGCAGTTCTGTTTTCTTTTCCGCCCCGGCACTATCCAGGTAGGTAATATTGTATTTTGAAGAAAGGCCGTAAATGTTTCGATGGTAGTGAGGAAAGTTTCCGCTGAGGCGAATATAATTTACGTTGTTAGCGTAACCATCTTCTGGCAGGAAGTTAAAAATGTGTTGTACGAGGCGATCAGTAGAGACGCCGTTCACCGAGGTAACTAATGTACCTCTTTTAAAAATACTGTCTTTACGGTTTAAGTTTGCCGACACCGCCATGCTGTCGCCCCACACTTTAAAATACAGAGGGAAGGATGGGAGCCTTTTGCCGATGGCCCATTTTCTGTATGCCCTGCTGCTGCCTACACTCGTGTGCCCGCAATGAATTTTATCTACCAGGGGTGCCAGGATTCGCCATGCAAATTGTTGCTCGGTCATACTATCGGCAATGGCACGATAGTAGAAATCGAAATAGGCATCCATAGAATCTTTAGAGGTATACCAATAAACTGATGGGTGTTTTTGTTCCAGGATATTACGCAGCACCTGGTAGTCTTTTCTTAAAAGTTCCTGTGGAAGCTTTTTAGCTGGAGAGTACTGTTTAGTGGCCACACAAGAAACTAACCCACCCATGAGCACCACCATTAAAAATAAAATTCTGTTCATAACCTGCCAAACGACAATAGAAACGGAATTTAAAGTTATTTATGGTGCAACCGTCAGAATGATATTTAAATAGCAAAATTTTGTGCATTTGGTAAAAAACTTGCCGGCCAAAAGAAGCGCAATTACTTTAATAACCTCGGTAACACAGCTTTACTAATTAGAGCGGGCGTGTGTACATCTGACAAATTATGTCAAAATACAATTGTTCAAAATGCACAGCTTAGGCAACACAATACGGAAACTTTGAGAGGATAAGGAACTGCCCTTACGAACAGTTGCTGCTTTCATTGACATTGACCAGGCCATATTAAGTAAAATTGAGAGAGGGCAACGAAAGCCGACAAGGCAACAAGTGGTGAAATTGAGTGAGTATTTTAAAGTAAAAGAAAATGATCTGTTGGTTGCATGGCTTAGCGACAGGTTAGTTTATGAAGTTGAGGACGAAGAGATGGCGTTGAAAGCCCGGCAGGTTGCGGAAGAAAGAGTACATTATTTAACGAAACCAAATCACAGCAAAAGCAATATTATCAACGCAATAAAATCTGTATTAAAAAATGATGGCCGTGTTGCCAGTGCATGGTTATTCGGTTCGTATGCAAGAGGAGAAGAAAAACTTAACAGCGATGTTGATATTATGATTGAATTATACCAGGGAAAAAAGTACTCAATGTTTGACATGATTGATATTTCTTTTTTGCTTGAAAATAAGATCAACCTAAAAGTGGATTTGGTTGAAAAAGGATGTTTAAAAGATTTTGCTTTACAAACTGCAACTAACGACCTGATTAAGATTTATGGATAAACCAACACCTAGAGAAAGGGCTGAACGCATATTGGAAGCCATTAAATTGATTTAAGAATTTCTGGGAGATATGGATGAATCCACTTTTGTAAAAGATATTAAAATTCAAAGTGCAGTACAGTAACAGTTTTTAATTATTGGTGAAGCCATCAGGTATATTGATGATGCTATTTTAGCAAAATACAGCTATCCCTGGCATATCCCCTGTTATTTCAAAAATTTCATTATACACGTTTACCATGGCGTAAAAATGGAAGGAATTTATTTTGCCACGCAGGATCTTGATGAACTGGAAAAGCAAATCACCCTCATCGTACAAAATGAATTTTAGATTCAGCTGGCCACCCGTTTCTACTCCCAGCGGCGTGATGCGATCCTGGCCTTTTATTGCTACAGTCGTAGTGCCGGAGTTGGAGGCAGTGCTTCTACATCAGCCGACGGCAATAAAAAGCTAAGGCCCGTTTGGGGTATACCATCAACCCATAAACTCAGTTCCGGGTTGTCGGTTTCCACCGTTTGTCTCAATTCTACTTGATAAATTGTTTCGTTATTGCGATACTGAATTGTTACCAAGGGCCATTCTTTGGGAAGACATGGAGAAAAGGTCAACTCGTTTCCCGTTCTTTTAAGTCCAATAAAAGACTCGAGTATCAACTGGTACATCCACCCGGCAGAACCTGTGTACCAGGTCCATCCTCCACGGCCCTTATGTTTTGGCTCGGCGTATACATCCGCAGCTACCACGTAAGGTTCTGCTTTGTATACCGCCATTTTATCCGGGGTATTTCCCCGGTTCAATGGGTTGATCATTTGCAACAGATCCCAGGTTCGCTCCCTGTTACCTGTAGCAGCAAAGGCCATCACCAGCCAGATAGCAGCGTGTGTGTACTGCCCGCCATTTTCTCTAACACCCGGCACGTAGCCTTTAATATACCCGGGGTACACATCAGATTTATCGAATGGTGGATCAAACAATTGTATCATACCATCTTCCTGCTGCACCAGATACTTGTCTGCATTTTTCATGGCAGAAGCGGTGCGTTGTTCGTCTGATGCACCAGATAGCACAGACCAACTTTGGGCGATGCTGTCTATTTTACATTCTTCATTTTTATGAGAGCCGAGTGGGGTTCCATCATCAAAGTAAGCCCGGCGGTACCATTCTCCATCCCATGCATTGTCGTGTATGTTTTGTTTTAAACGCCTGCTTTGCTCCTCTAACGTGGCCAGCACTCTTATATCGTTTTTAATAGTTGCCAGCTCCTTAAACTTAGCCATGATGTCGTACAAGAAGAATGCGAGCCACACGCTTTCGCCTTTGCCATGATGCCCCACTTTATCCATACCATCGTTCCAGTCGCCGGAGCCCATCAATGGCAAACCATTTACCCCATACCTAAATCCGTGCTCCAGTGCTTTTACACAATGCTCGTACAGGGTTGCAGTTCTATCTGATCTTATGGGCAAATCGAAATACGAATCCTCGCCGTTGTTCAACATCCTGCCTTCTAAAAACGGAACTTGTTCGTCCAGTATGGCATGATCAGCCGTGACGGTAATGTACCTGCAGGCTGCAAAAGGAAGCCACAGATAATCGTCGGAGCAGGTTGTTCTCACACCCCTGCCGGTGGGCGGATGCCACCAATGTTGCACATCGCCTTCTATAAACTGGCGGGAAGCGCAGAGCAACAATTGCTTTTTCAAAAGTGCAGGTTCTGTGTGCACCAACGATAACACATCCTGCAACTGGTCTCTGAAACCAAACGCACCACCGGATTGATAGAACCCACTTCGGCCCCAAACCCTGCAGGCCAACGTTTGGTAATTCAGCCAGCCATTGCTGATGATGTTCAAAGCTTTGTCGGGTGTATCTATTTGCACAGCCCCCAGCGTTTTTTGCCAGTAAGCATTTACTTTATTGAGAGATGCATGTACGGCCCCACTGCCTTCAAATTTTTTATTAATGCTGAAGGCATCGTCCATATTGGCTGCTGCTCCCAGTTTAAATATTATTTCCTTTTCCTGGTCTTCTGCAAGGTCAAATACTACTTGTATGGCTGCGCAAGGATCAAGTGCCGGGCCGGTTTTCCCCGACAGGCGGGAACGTAACATTGCATCCGGATTGGCCATTGTGCCGTTTCTCCCAATAAATTCTGAGCGGTCTGTAGTGATGGTTCGAGAGCTATCTTCTACATCAAAAAAAGCAACCCTTCCGCCAAAGCTACTGCTGTAAGCGTTGCGGGCTATGATGGCCCCGTTGCGCACATCTACTTCTGAAATGGTGTGCATAATCGTTTTTGCTCGCAGGTCTCCCAGTACCCATTCCATGTAGCCTGTTGCGGATATTCGCCTGGACCGGTTTGAATTATTCCGGACTTTAATAACAATGAACTTAATAGGCGATTCAATGTCTACAAATACTTTCATTTGGGAGTTAATGCCATCTTCGCTGTGTTCAAAAATGCTATAGCCAAACCCATGTCTGGTTATGTAGGGAGACTGGCCACGGCAGGGAAGCGGAGAAGGGGACCAATACCGGCCACTTTCTTCGTCTCTCAGATAAAAGGCTTCTCCTTTTAAGTCGCCAATGGTATCATTGTTCCAGGGAGTAAGCCGCATAGCGTGCGCATTTTCTACCCAGGTATAAGACTGCCCGCTTTCAGATATTACGGTGCCGAAGCCAGGGTTGGCAATGATATTTACCCATGGTGCCGGCGTAGATTGTGTGGGCGAAGTGGTGATGACATACTCCCTTCCATCTTCAGAAAAACCACCGATGCCATTGAAGAACTGCAGGTCTTTTGCAGGTGCTATGGATGTTTTTACCGAAGTATGAAACTTGCTGGGACTGAAGTAGGGAACAGGACTTTTCAATTTACTGCGCCGGGTCATTTGCTCTTCCAGCGTGCCCAGCTCATCAGATATTATGATGTGGGCTACGGTTTGAAACAGAATGCGGTCCTCATTAGAAACCTGGTCTGCAGAGCGAATAAAAATACCACCAGGCTGTTCCTTTGAATCACTGGAAACGCCAGGTGCAACAAGGCTCTGAATCTGGTTGTGCAAAACCTGCCTGTAGCCGCCATGATCTTCGTTCCATATAACAAGGTCTACCATGAGCCCCTTCAATCGCCAGTAAGTGTGCGCCTGCACCAATTGTTTTACCAAATCAATATTTGATGAATCCTGTATTTGCAGCAGTACAATTGGAATGTCTCCGGAAATAGAATAACCCCACAGGCCCGACTGCCCCCGTTGATTTTTAATAATGGTACCGGCATCTGCTCTTAAAGATGCATTGGAATAGAGAATGGAACCAGCCAGCCTTGAGTAAAGTTGAGCATCAGCTTCTACTGCATTTATTTGGCGCAAGATTACCTGGCTGTGCGTAAAGGCGAGTTCCAGCACCCTGTTAGTGAGGTTGCGATCCTGGTATTTATCTACTAAGCTGTTGCATACATCTTTGGTTTCGGCTACGCCAAAAATAAGGTCTATGATCGCAGTTTCCTGCGGCTCTATTACTATCCTGTATTGAATGGAAATACTCGGGTCTAATACAGAGCCTTCACTATCGTTTAAAGGACCCTTTTGTTTGAGTGCTTTTGGCTGATTGACACTGTGGCCACGGCCAATAAATTGTGCCCGATCTGTTTCATACGAAATGTTTTTTACCGTGGCGTCATGCACTTTCATGAGATG
The DNA here is from genome assembly GCA_043737055.1 of Chitinophagaceae bacterium. Lineage (GTDB taxonomy): Bacteria > Bacteroidota > Bacteroidia > Chitinophagales > Chitinophagaceae > Ferruginibacter. The sequence goes on from JAYTBG010000034.1 coordinate 17,165, forward strand.
AAACATCCAGGGTGTTTGTTCATCTTCTGCTCTTGGGCGCCTGGTGCAAAGTATGGCATGCCGTGCCTTATTGATGGACGTTTGCACAAATAGATTGCTAAATGCCGGGTGCGATTCGTCTGAAGCGGCAGTAGCCAATACTACTTCCGCATAACTGGTAACTTCTATGATCCTTCTTTTGCGGGATCGGTTGGTAATATGGATACGCCTCAGTTCTATGTCATCTTCCGGCGAAACAACAATCTCAGTATGTGTTTCTAACCCATACTCCCGCCTTCTAAACTCAGCCCTGCCCTGGGGAAAAACCGCTTCGTAATTGTCGCCTTCCTGCAAAGTGGGCTGAAATGCTGATGACCAATAGGCATCTTTTTCAAGGTCTCGTATATAACAAAATGTACCCCAGCCATCGCTGGTAGCATCTTCACGCCAACGGGTAAGTGCCAGGTTTTTCCAGCGGCTGTAGCCACCACCAGAATTGCTCACCATAACATGGTAGCGGCCGTTTGACAACAATTGTACTTCTGGTATGGGTGTATGTGGCGTATTGATGACCCGCATGGAAGGATCGGAACCGGGAGACAGGCTCATGTCGCCGGCATGCACACTCGGAGAATAAAAATTAGTGATCCTGGGTATACGTTCCTGCAGCAGCAAAAGCGTAGACTTTACGTACACATCGGCTTCAAATCTTTTTTGCATCGGCCGGTTCAACAGCAGGTACGAAAGGGATAGAAAAGCCATACCCTGGTGATGCGACATAAAAGATTTTACCAGGGAGTGTGTTTGTTTACGAACTAACCGTGCTGCGGTATAATCTATGGCTTCGTACATGCCGTATTTGCCTTCGAAGCCTGCCTGCTTTAAAACTTGCAAATTGTCGTAAGCATCCTGCGGCGCCACCATCAAAGACATAACTGTTGCGTAAGGAGCAATTACAAGATCTTCGCCCAGCCCCCGTTTGAAACCAAGGCCCGGCACACCAAATGCACGGTATTGATAATTCAGATGTGCATCCACCATATTATAACCCGACTCAGAAATGCCCCATGGCACGGCTCTTTTTTTACCATAATCAATTTGTTTTTGAATCACAGCTTTGTAAGTCTGGTCCAGCAAAGTATTGTCGTAAGTGGGCATTACCAGCAACGGCATCAGGTACTCAAACATAGAACCACTCCAGGATAATAATATCGGAGTGGTACCCATATTGGTTAACTGGCGGCCAAGAGAAAACCAACTTTCCTGCGGCAGCTTGCCTTGTGCAATGGCAATAAAAGTAGTAAGCCTTGCTTCGGATGCCAGCAGATCATAATAACCATTATCTTTTCTATGCTCTTCGGCATTGTAGCCAATGGTTAATAAATGCTGGCTTTTGTCGTATAAAAAGTCATACTCAATGTTGGAAAAATCCCTGCAACGTTGCGCCAATTGCTCCAGTGTGAGCATTATTTGTTTCCCACGCAGGCCAGCTTTTGTAATGCCTGCCCTGAACTCGTTCAGCCAATCATTTTCCTCCGTGCTATTTTCATCTCCATAAGCGTTTAAGATGCGGTGAAACAAATGCTGTTCAATTTTAGCCAGTTGCTTTATAGTAGGTACGGCAGGAAGGTCCGGAATAATATCCTCAAATTTTACTGGCACTGTTGGTAGCGATAGCCACGGAACAAGGTCTATTAATTCTTGCTTTGTAGATTCTATCTGAGTACTGATTTTTTGGGCCCAATCATCGTCCTCAGCATCTGGTGTAAGATCCAGCTCAATGAATATTTCTTTGAAGGACACATCCAACTGCTCCAGGTAATTACTCGTTGCTATTACATCTTCAATATGGTTTGGATATTCCGTTAAAAGGTTGTCTAAAAAAGGAAGCAGCAGCGTTTTGTCAGCGGTCTTGTCAATAAGTATTCTTATCGAATCTGCTATACCCTCAAAAATTTCGCAGGTCACGATTTTTTTATCTGCCAGTGCAAGCAAGCCTTGTTGCATTACCACAAGGTGCCCGGCAAGATTGCCACTATCTACAGTAGAAATATACCGGGGATGCAATGGTGCAAGGGTTTCCGTGTCGTACCAATTGTAAAAATGTGCTCGATACCTTTCCATGCGCTGCATGGTATTTAAAGTGTTACTGGCCCTTTCAATGGTTTCGCTAATGGTTGTGTAGCCAAAGTCGTTGGCAGTTAAATAAGACAATAGGCAAAGCCCGATGTTGGTAGGCGATGTACGATGCGCAATTCTTTCTACCGGATCCTCCTGGTAGTTATCTGGTGGCAACCAGTTATCCTGCTCACCCACAAACGTTTCAAAGAAATACCAGGTTTTTCTACCCAGCATGCGCAGGTAGTTGGTTTCCTTTTGGGAGAGCGTTTCTGTTTTTGGCACCACAGGGCGGCTGATGATCCATGTTATAAACGGAGCCACCATCCATAGCAGAAAGTAAGGCAAGGCAAAGGCCATGGTAAGCGGTGCGTAAAAAGTAAGGTAGCAAAATAGCAACAGAGAAAGTGCCGGACCAAACCACATTGTTTTGTATACATCAGCAACGGTACGGTGGCTGTTAATGGTAATTTGATAGGGGTTCCATTGCAATAAATTTCTTCGGCTGACGAACATGCGCCACAGCGTTCTTGCAATAGCATCGGCATTAGAATAGGCCTCGTAAGGCAGGCAGGCAAGCTCTGTGAGCTGTTGAAAAAACTGGTTACTGGCCGACCTTACAGAATAAATAAAGTATTGCGAAAAAATAACATCCGCCGGTCTTGTAAATAAGGTCCATAGAAGATTTACAACGCTAGGTAAAAACAGGATGAGGATAACGGCAGTACTCCAGAATATGGGTGTGGTGGAAATGCACCATCCGTAAAGCAATAATAGCAGAATGGCAATAGGTACCATACTCCGGCGTATGTTGTCGAAAATTTTCCATTTGGATAAAAGCGACAGCGGGTTCTTCAGAATTTTCTTATCTGGACCGGGCACCCAGGGAAACATCCAGTTGCCTATTTGCCAATCACCCCTTATCCAACGGTGCCTTCGCTGCACATCTGTGTTGTACCTGTTTGGATACTCTTCATAAAGCTGCACATCTGTTACCAGTCCACAGCGGGCATAAGAGCCTTCTAAAAGATCATGGCTTAAAATTGAATTTTCAGGAAAAGTATCTTTCAATGTTTCTTCAAAAGCAGCAACATCATAAATACCCTTTCCAATAAAAGATCCTTCTTCAAACAGGTCCTGGTACACATCGGATATTGCCCGGGTGTAGGGATCGGTACCGGGCTCATTGCCGTGCATTTTAGCATAAAGAGAACTGGTATTTCCGGGTAAACTGTTAGACACACGAGGTTGCAAAATGGTATAGCCTTCTGTTACTCTTTTTTTGAGTGGATGGTAGAAAGCTTTGTTTAAAGGGTGCGCTAAAGTGGCCGTCATTTTCCAGGCAGCATCCCTGGGCAGTTGTGTATCGGTATCAAGAGTGATGATGAATTTCACATTCATGTAAACAGCAGGATCGCCAATAACAAGAGAAAAATGTTCCATGCCGTAGCCCAAAATCAGTGCATTCAGTTCGCTTAGCTTACCCCGCTTGCGCTCATAACCCATCCATTTTTTTTCTTTTTGATTCCATTTGCGGGAGCGGTGAAAAAGAAAGAAAGTATCATCATGGTTGCGTTCATATTTCCTATTGAGTTCTGAAATTTTATTTTTTGCAGTTTGCAACAACAGCTCATCCTCTGCCAGTGTTTCTGTGTCGGCATCTTTAAAATCGGTGAGCAAGGCAAAATGAAGGTTGGCGTCCCGGTTTGCAAGAAAACGAACCTCAAGGCTTTCTACCAAATCATCTATTCCGCTAACGTAATTAAACATTGTAGGAATAACTACCATTGTTTTATGCTCTACTGGTATACCACCGGAAAAATTCATCCTCGGCAAAAGCTGCGGCCTGGCAAGGATGGTAGAAAGCCAGTTTACCAAAGAAACGGCTAGCCTGCTCAATGCTAAAAAAATAGCAATACTCATGATGATAAGCAGGGCTGTACTTCGCTCAGGGTCGTATATCCGGGCTAGCAATGTATAGCCCAGGCCAAAACTCACCAGTAGGATGCTTCCTGCATACAAAAGCAAAGGAGCCCGTTTAAAAATCCGCTTTCCAGAATCTCGTCTGTGGGGCTTCATCCGGGCAGCTTTTTCCAGTTCCGGCAATCCCTTGCCGGCGAGAAAATAGCCTACATGATTTTTCCTGTCATCTTCTCGCCGGGCAGCACTTTCTGCCGCCATGACAATAGCCATTTCTGCAATCTCACGCTCTGTGTGCAGGCTATATTTAGCTACTTTTTCTACCGCATGGCGGTAGGCATCTCTTGAAGCAAAATCCATTTTTGGATAAACAGCATCTTGTTGCAAAGTTTGTTCTACAATGCTGGTGGTTTCTACAAAATCCCGCCAGTCTGTGGTGCTCAAAAACCGAAGGCTGCTTATGCTATTGCTGATAGACACCTGGTCGGCGGCCTGGGTTTGGTTTTCCTGGTGAATGAGCTCGACGCTGTTAAGGCCACTGTCTGTAAGGGTTTGCTCTATCCAGTTGAGAGGCAGCGATAACGAATTGCCTTTTTCCTGGAGGCGCCGGGTCAGTTCTGCAATGAAAGAGCTCACCATGGGCGGTTTGCTGCGGGCCATATCTGCAATTACCAGCACAAGGTCTTTAGGATTATTTTCGGCTACCTCTATCATTTCATCGGCCCAGGTGTTGGCCAATGCCTTATCGCTAATATCGTTGGCAATTTGTATAGATAGCCGGCGAAGGTTTTCAAGTAATGCCAGGCGAAGCATTATTGGAATAGCCCATAATTCACCCACTTGTAAGAAGGTATTTTTTTGATAAGAAGTTACAAAGCCTATCAAGCTTTTAAGATCAACATGACCGTCACTGTGGGAAATTATTTCTACAGCAATATCATACACCCTCGGTAGCCCCGCCGATTCGCCTTTGGCAAGTTGGGGCAGGCCCCTGCTGTAGCCTTTTGGTAAATGCTTTTTGCCGGTGTGTATCTGCTCTTCAATAAGATAGAAATTATCCAGCAGCCATTCGGCGGCCGGCGTTACCCTGTTGTTGTCTTTTACCACCTCCGTAAGCAATGCATGCACTTCCAGTAAAATGGTTTCATTTTCTGCAAGGCGCTTCAACAGTTGTTCCGATGGCGGGCTCGAGATCAACTGGTGTTTTGTGGACAGGTTGAAGGCGTGCTGTTCTAATTGTTCTTCGGTAAAAAGTTCTTTTCTAAGAGGCGGCCGCTCATTGATGTATTTCTCATTTCTGCCATCACCCAAAATCGGATTGATGATATTTTTCTTAATGGTAGAAATAGCTTGTGGAAGTATTTCAAAGAAATCAGGACTTTGAACTTTTCTTTGATTCGTCTTCATTCTTAAAGCTTTATAAAATAGCGTGATGGGATATAATGGAAAATTATTTGCAGGCTTAAGATGCTAATACCATGCCTTACCATGTTGATGCTCTCTAAACAAGAACCAAAAAGAACTGTATCTAAATTCTAAAAACGGTGTTCAAATACTTAAACGCTGGTTTTTTCTTCGGCTTTCTAAAGCTGGATTTGAGTGATAAATCCTGCCCCGTTTTGTATCGATCCGAATAGATTTCGACATATCACGAATCTGCCAATGAGTATTGTAAAAGGTATATATGCAGGCGAGTGTACAAGCGCTTAAAAGATTTTTGTAATGTAAATCAAAAATTGCCAAACTATTTTGATAGATGCCGAAATATGAATCAAAGTTACCTTCGTTTGTTTCTTCGACTTTGCACCAAGCTGTAAATGATCACTGAGGGGTTCATCAATTTGAAAAACTGAAATTTAAAAAAGCAAAATCAATAGACAGAAATGACCAGGTATGTATTTCTTTTTTTAGGCATGTTTTGTTTCAACTGCTCACAATTGTTGGCACAGAGCAACAACATAACGCTATCCGGATTGGTAAAGGGCAAAGGTCAAACATCTGGATTGGCTTTTGTAAATGTGGTGTTGCTTCTGGACAAAGACAGCAGCTTTGTGACGGGTACGGTGAGTAATGAAACGGGTAGGTTCACACTAGCCTATATACACACCGGTAGTTATCTTTTACAACTTTCTTATGCCGGATTTATAACAGGCACCCAGCCGGTTTTGGTGGGAACACTGAGTCCTTTTTTAAACCTTGGCAGTTTTGAATTGATACCAGATAGCAAAAATCTCGATGCGGTAATTGTGACAGCGCAGCAGGATGGGTTAAACAATAAGATGGATAAAAAGAGTTTTGCCGTGGCAGCAAATATTGCCCAGAGTGGCGGCTCGGTATTACAAGCGTTAAAAAATCTCCCCGGCATTACAAGCGGGCAAGATGGTAAGGTAGAACTGCGAGGCAGTGATAAAGTGGCTATACTCATAGATGGTAAACAAACAGCACTGACGGGCTTTGGCGGGCAAACTGGCCTGGATAATATTCCTGCATCTGCCATTGAAAGAATCGAAATCATCAACAACCCTTCTGCAAAATACGATGCCAATGGCAATGCAGGCATTATCAATATTATTTATAAAAAAAACCGGCAAGAAGGATTTAACGGTAAAGCCGGCATAAGCATGGGGCTAGGCGCTTTGTGGATGAAAAAGGAAAACCTGCCAGGCATCCGCCCGCAATACCAGGCTACGCCCAAAATAAATCCGTCGCTTTCTTTAAACTATCGCAAAAATAAAGTGAATGCTTTTTTACAGGCAGATTGGTTGTATACAGAAACGCTCAACAAAAATGAATTCGTAACCCGCACATTTGATAATGGTACGGTTATTCAACAACAAACAAAGCGAAACCGTAACACGCATTTTGTAACAACAAAAGCAGGATTTGATTGGAATATCAACAGCACAGATATGCTCACTCTGTCTGGCCTTTTTGGGATTGAAAAAATTATTGATCGTGGGGACCAACCATTTTTTAATGAAGATTTTTCTAAACAAGAACGGCTTTGGCAGTTTTTAGAAGATGAGCTTAAAACAACAGCGGTAGCTTCCGCAGCTTACCAGCACAAGTTTAGCCAGCCGGGGCATTTATTAAATGTGGGATTTAATTACACTTTTCACAGGGAAGATGAAAAATACAATTTTGAAAATACACTGCCCACTTACACAGGATTGGATTCATTTAAATTGTTATCCGACGAACATGTGGCAGACTTTAATATAGACTATGTGCGCCCTTTGAAATATGGCAGAGCCGAAGCAGGTTTTAAGTTTCGGTACCGGGATATACCGACTAACATGCAGTTTAAACCAGGTATCAACTCTCCATTGGATGTAAATGCAGGAGGTGATGCTACTTACACAGAATTGATACCTGCATTGTATGGCAATTATGTTTTTGAGAGCAAAAAAGTAGAAGCAGAAATTGGATTGAGGGTAGAATATGTGGACTTGCAATACAAGGTAAATCCGGATCATAACACCTATAAAAGTGATGGATATAATTACACCCGCCCTTTTCCGAATGTTCGGTTTGCCTTTAAGTTTAATGATCAAAATAAAATATCGCTTTATTACAACCGGCGTGTAGACAGGCCTAATGAGGTAGACATCCGCATTTTTCCAAAGTACGACGACGCTGAAATTATCAAAGTGGGCAACCCGGGCCTTCGCCCCCAGTTTACCAACACCTATGAGCTGGGTTACAAAACAAACCTACCCAAAGGTTACTTTTATACCGCATTGTACCACCGCAGCACAGAGGGAACCATTACCAGGATTGCGACGCAGGTGCCTCCGTCAACTCTTATTTATACCGTGTTTCAAAATGCAGGGCATAGCAGTAACACAGGTGTTGAAATGATTCTGCAACAAAACATTTCTAAATTGTTTTCTTTTAATACCAACGTAAATATTTACCAAAATATCATTGATGCTTTTTCTGTTGAAAATAAATATCCGGTGTCTTCCACATTTACTGCAGGCAAAGAAAAATTTATTTCGGGTAACCTAAAATTGAACGGTGTGTTTCATTTTTCTAAGCAAACCGATCTGCAGGTAACTGCCGTGTACCTGGCAAAGGATATTATACCGCAGGGTACAATTGGCAAGCGTTTTTCTGTAGACATGGGTGTAAAAAAGCAAATTCAAAAAGGCAAGGGCGAATTTTTTGTGAACGCCACCGACCTGTTTAATACACTAAAAATAGAAAAACAAACAAAGGGAAATGGGTTTCAGCTAACCGGTACTGATTATTACGAAACGCAGGTTTTTAGAACAGGGTACAATTATAAGTTTTAGACGAACGAAGGTTTTGTCTCCGTAATGCCGCTGCCGATTGACCTATACCAATGCTGTTAAAGTTATTCGCCACTGCTTTTGTCGCCAACGAACCAGTCTTCTTTATTTTTAAACAACACATTAAAGCTTGTGAGCGAACCGTAGCAACGGGTGATATATTGCTGAATATTTAGTTTTTCTTCATCGCTCAATTTTTTATGGCTGTTGATGTTTTGTTCCAGTACCCGCAACCGATCCCGCAGCATTACAATTTTATGAAAGAAATCTGCAATGGGGATTTCCTTGGGCTTTAAAGATTTATCAGCAGTCTGTAAAGTCATTGTTCCGCCCATCCACTTGTCACCCAGTAGTACTAGTTCAGATACCTCACCCCATTGCCTTAAAATTTTTAAAAGAGACTTCTCCACTTCCGACGTTGTTTCTACTTCAACTGTAACATTCTCTGCAATGATTTCTTCAAGGTGGTCATCTGTTTTGTCTATTTCGTTTATACCTGTGTTGATAAAAGAAATTAAATAAGTGGCATAACGCACCCCAACGATCACACCCGGCCCGTGCTTGATGTGCTGTAGTCTTGTGCCAATACCTAAGTTTAATTGGTTCTCCTCCATGGCTTATTTTATTTTGCTATTAGGGTTAACTTCAGTTTACAATTTCAAGATATTCTATATCTTACAATAGCCTGCTCTTCTTGTCATAAAAACATTATTTACATGAAAAAGAAAATTCCATTGGAATCAGAATTATCATCATCCCGCCGCCGGTTCATAAAAAATAGTTTAGCTATTGGCGTGGGGTTTTACATTTTACCACGCCATGTTTTGGGTGGTAAAGGTTTTATAGCGCCAAGCGATAAACTCGTGGTAGCAGGCATTGGCGTAGGGGGAAAGGGAAACAGCGACTTGAATATGTTTTTTAAAAGTGGAAGAGCTGAAGTGGCATTTTTATGTGACGTAGATGAAAGGCAAGCCGTTGAAAGCAGGAAGCGTTTTCCTAAAGCAAAATTTTATAAAGACTACCGGAAAATGTTAGAAAAGGAAGGAAAGAATATTGATGCGGTGAGTGTGAGCACTCCCGACCATAACCATGCTGTGCAGGCATTAGCTGCTATGCAAATGGGCAAACATGTGTATGTGCAAAAGCCGCTTACGCATGATATTTATGAAGCAAGAATGCTTACACAGGCAGCAGATAAATATAAAGTGGTAACACAAATGGGCAACCAGGGCGCCAGCGGGGACGGGGTGCGCCAACTTATGGAGTGGTACAACGCCGGTATTATTGGCGAGGCGCAAGATATTTACATTTGGACCGATAGGCCTGTGTGGCCGCAGGGAACCGCATGGCCTAAAAAAGTTGGACGGGTTCCATCTGAACTGGACTGGAATTTATGGTTGGGTACGGCTCCTTACAAACCGTATGTAGATGACATAGCTCCTTTTAATTGGAGAGGCTGGTGGGATTATGGCACCGGCGCTTTGGGGGATATGGGTTGCCACCTGGTAGAAGCTCCATTTAAAGTGCTTGGCCTTGGTTACCCAACGGCTGCTACCTGCAGCGTGAGCAGCTTTTACACCGGGCCATTTGTTCGTGGATATTTTCCTGATAGTCCGCCAGCGGCTTCGCATGTGACCCTTTTGTTTGATGCAAAAGAAAAAGGAAAACACATTACCATGCATTGGATGGATGGTGGTATACAGCCGGAAAGACCCGAAGAATTAGGAGCCAATGAAATGATGGGCGATGGAGGGAATGGTGTAATTATAGCAGGCAGCAAAGGCAAAATGATGTGCAGCACTTACGGAGCTAATCCACGTTTGTTGCCCCTCTCCCTAAATAATGAAATTAAATTACCTCAAACAATTGCAAGAGTCCCAGATGGTGCAGAGGGCCACTACGCCCAATGGGTAAATGCCTGCATTGCGGGGTACAACAGCAAAGAAACCGCACAGCTCAGTGCGCCTTTCAGCATTGCAGGACCACTAACAGAAACAGTGTTGATGGGAAATCTTGCCATACGCAGTTACGACTTGCGGGAAGGTTCCGGCAAAGAGGTGAAATATCCCGGACGCAACATTCAGTTACTATGGGATGGGCCTAACATGAAGGTTACCAATTTTGAAGTGGCCAACCAATTTGTAAAAAGAACTTACAGAGAAGGATGGGGAAAAATGTAACGTAATTTTTCTTTAATAATCAGTGTTGTACAACTAATTGGGGCTACAGCCCTGCAGCGTGGGGCTTGGTTGTTATAACCCTGGCCTTAAGGCTAGGGTTAATGAAATACCATATAGAACCGGGCTTTAGCCCAAAATTTTAATAGTAAAAATTTTACGATTGGTCGTGTATTATTTGATAAAGATTTCTAAAAGATTTTTTCGACCGCCTGTAACGGTACGTTGCCTGTTTTAATCGGAAGCAAAATTTTTAGCTGAAAAAATTTAGTGATCATTTAGTGGCAACCCTAATCTTTGATAATCTTTCCAATTTAAATATTCAGGAGCCACCCGGTGTTCTTCCATGGTAATGCAGGCATCAACCGGGCAAACGAGCTGGCACAAATTACATCCTACGCATTCTTCTTCTTTAATGCTGTATGTGTTGTAAGGATTCCCTTTGCTGATGTTGATGGATTGATGAGAAGTGTCTTCGCATACGATGTAACACAAGCCACAATGGATGCATTTATCCTGGTTTATCTTGGCAATGTGATGATAGTTGATATCGAGGTCTTCCCAATGAGTAATTTTTTCAACGCTCTTTCCAATAAAATCGTTGAGCGTTTGAAAGCCTTTTTCATCCATCCAGTTATTAAGGCCTTCGCACAAATCTTCAATAATGCGAAATCCATGTGTCATAACGGCTGTGCATACCTGCACATTAGAACTTCCGAGCAACATAAATTCTACTGCATCTTTCCAGGTAGTTACGCCACCTATGCCAGACACAGGCACACTTGCAGTCAAAGGATCCTGGGCAATGGTGGTCAACATTTTTAAAGCAATGGGTTTTACGGCTGGCCCACAATAACCACCAAAAACGCTTTTGCCAGCTACATAAGGATTGGGAACAAGCGTATCTAAGTCGATACCGGTTACACTTTGTATGGTGTTGATCAAACTCAATGCATTGGAACCTCCTTCTACAGCGGCACGGCCTGTAGGTACCACAGAATGTACGTTGGGTGTAAGTTTGGTAATTACGGGAATAGAAGCTTTTTCCATCACCCACTCTACCACCACTTTTGCAATATGAGGATCCTGGCCCACAGCAGCGCCCATGCCTCTTTCAGTCATACCATGCGGGCAACCGAAGTTGAGTTCAAAACCCATGGCACCTGCATCTTCACACTTTTTAATGAGCTCATGCCAGGATTCCCTGTTGTTGTCGGCCATGAGTGACACAATCATGGCCCTGTCGGGAAACAACTTCACCACCTCTGTTATTTCTTTAAGGTTGATGTCAAGCGGCCTGTCGCTGATGAGTTCAATATTGTTGAAACCCATTACACGATGGCCACCATAATCTACCGCAGAATAACGGGAAGAAACATTTTTTACCTGTGAGCCTAACGTTTTCCATACCACGCCACCCCAGCCCGCTTCAAAAGCACGAAGAACATTTATTTTTTTATCGGTGGGTGGTGCGCTTGCCAACCAGTAGGGGTTTGGAGATTTGATGCCAAGGAAATTAGAGCTGATGTCTGCCATAATGTTTTTTTTGCCACGAATGGCACGAATGAACACGAATAGTTATAAAGAATTTTGCCACGGATAGCACAAATGAACACGAATGAGTTATGGATTGGTTTAATAGACCAATCGCCTGTAGTCGAGCTTACTTCGAGCAAAATTTACCAATATTGCAAGTTTTTGTCCCGAAACTTTTAAATAATTAATTTTTGGGGATAAATGTTCATCCTTTAAATCCTTGACACTTTTTACCTCCAATACTATTTTGTCGTAAAGAATAAAATGAGCGTCATACTTACTTTTCAAAATATGTCCTTTATAATACACATCACATCCTTTCTCTCTTTCGAAAAATATATCAGCTTCACTGAATTCAATTTCAAGTGCATCCTTATAAATGACTTCCGAAAAGCCATGCCTTAATTCATTATGCACTTCCATGCACTTCCCGATAATAACATATGTCTCCTCCTTGTAAATTAACTCGCTCATATAAGTTGTTTTTTTCTAAGCCAAAATGTTCACGAATTTATTTTGCCACGAATGGCACGAATACATTCGAATAATGCAACTCATTGTTTTGTTTTTCATTCGTGGTTTTTCGTGCCATTCGTGGCAATAAAATTTACTATGCCCCAAGCACCATCCTTCCCAGCTTGTACAGCGTCTACCACTTCTTTACCTCCATTCACAGCATCGCCTCCGGCAAAAACGCCTGTTATATTTGTAGCAGTTTTTCCTTTTACTATTAGCTTGCCATTGTGGTTTTCTAAATGATTATTGTTAACTACATTTTCAAAAGGCATTTGGCCTGCTGCTTTAATAACCATGTCTACATCCAAGACAATTGTTTTTCCTGTGGCAATCGGACTCCTTCTGCCGCTGGCATCTGGCTCGCCCAGTTGCATAATATCACAAACAAGCTGGTTCACTTTTCCATCTACTCCTTTTATTTCTTTTGGCGAAGCCAACCAGATGATGTTGCAACCATCCAGCATTGCAATATCCAGCTCATGTTGAGTACAGGGCATCTCTTCCTGCGTTCTGCGGTATACAAGCGTTACCTCTTTTGCGCCCAAACGTTTGGCTTGTGTAGCAGCATCTATTGCCGTCATTCCCATTCCAATAACGGCAACCTTATCGCCTACCGCAAGTGCGCCATAGTCATTGGTTCTCAATCTGTAAATAAAATTGATTGCATCTACCACGCCATCCAGTTCTTCTCCGGGAATGTGTAACTGGCGGGCAAGGCCAACACCAAAGGCAAGATAAACAGCATCATAGTTTTGTCGGAGTTGCTCCAGTGTAACGTCTGTTCCTAAAGCCTGGTTGTATTTTATTTCTATACCCCCGAGGGAGGTTATATAGTTTACTTCATCTTCGCAAAACCGGGGTGTTACTTTGTATGCGGCAATGCCATATGTCATCAGGCCGCCGCCCTTCGGTTCTTTTTCATAAATAGTTACATCAATACCTTGCCTGCTGAGTGTGTGTGCGCAACTTAACCCCGCGGGACCGGCACCCACCACCGCTACACGAACACCGGAGAAAGGTTTGCGCTGAAATAATTGCCACTTATTTTGCATGGCAATTTCTGTGGAGTAACGTTGCAGTTTGGCAATTTGAATGGGCCTTTCATCCATTAAGTTAAAAACGCAGGCGCCCTCACACAATTTTTCTACCGGGCAAACTTTGCCGCAACCTGCTCCCATAATATTAGAAGAGAAAATTGTGTGTGCCGATCCCTTGATATTATCTGTGGTAATTTGTTTGATGAACTTGGGGACATCAATACTGGTTGGGCAACTTTTCATACAAGGCGCATCATAACAGAACAAGCAACGGTTGGCTTCAACCAATGCGGCATCCTCTGTTTCAAATGGCGGATGTATATCGGAAAAATTTTGTTCGTATTGTTTTGTTGATAAGCGGTTATTAGTTATCGGCATGAGTAGCAATTATTATTTCAATTTCCTTAGTTTCTTTGAGGGTGGTAAATAATTTTTATCATTCACTACCTTCTCCCCGGTTTTAATCTCGAGCGCTTTTCTTGCATTGCCTGCAATTGCTCCCCCTTCCTTTGCAGTTTTTTTATTTCAATAAAACCTTTTGGGTTTTTTGTTTTGACAATGGCGGTGGTGGACGCTTCTCCCAACATGGAAAAAATCAGTTCCAGATCGGTCATGTGATCCCGCAGGTTTTCTGTTTTTAGCCTCTTTAATTTTTTATGTTTGGAAGGGATCAGACCAAACGTAGCTTTTGAAATTTCTGCAGTTAAAATAGTATACTCCTTTTGTTCTTTTAATTCATGGTTTTTCCACTCATCGGTTAACTCTTCCCGGATGGCGATACTTCTCATTCGTTTTTTAATCCAATCATCCGGGTAACCTTTCTGTTTGTACAAATCTCTTGATCGATGTGCAGCCAATTCGGGATTTTCAATTTCCTCCAAACGTTCGTAACCTACCTGTGCTAGCCAAAGTTTAAAAGGTTCCGCTTTTGGAGAGGGAATAGATTGGATGAGGCGCAGCATGCCTTGAGCTTCAGCAGACTGCACTTTTCTTTTACGTCCAGCTGCTATCATTCTAACCAGGGGACAAATTGTCCCCCAGTTGGTATTTAAGGATGAATGACGTTTTTTCATTTTTTTGATATAGTCTTTTGCATCAACTGTATCAGTTAACACTTCTACTACATCCTGAAAAGAAAAGTACCATTTCTGGTCTGCTTCGTTAAATGCAGAACGAATTTGTTTGCTTTCAAATAGTTTTATGTTGCTCATAAAATAATTTTAAAATTTTATGCTGATTTTTTACAACTCTGTTATTTTACCATATGTCTCCGGTCTTCTGTCTCTAAAAAATTGCCAGGTAGATCGTACCTCTTCAATCATATCTAAATCTAAATCGGAAATTAATAATTCATCATTGTCTTCGCCAGCCTGCGCAAAAATTTGTCCACGGGGATCAACAAAATAACTGCTGCCATAAAATTTGCCCAGGTTCCAGGGCTTTTCTACGCCCACCCTATTGATACATCCCATAAAATATCCATTGGCGGCAGCATGTGCAGGCTGCTCCAGTTTCCACAAATATTGTGAGAGGCCCGCAACAGTAGCTGAAGGGTTGTAAACAATCTCTGCACCATTCAACCCAAGGCACCTTGCACCATCGGGGAAATGGCGGTCGTAACATATGTACACACCTACTTTTGCATACTTGGTTTGAAACACCGGGTAACCCAGGTTTCCGGGTTTGAAAAAAAACTTTTCCCAAAAGCCACTCGTATGCGGGATATGATTTTTCCGGTATTTACCAAGATATGTTCCATCTGCATCAATCACGGCCGCAGTGTTGTATAAAACGCCTGCATGTTCTTTTTCATACACAGGTACAATAATAACCATGTTGTATTTTTTGGCATATACCTGCATGCGCTCAGTTGTGGCGCCGGGAACGGTTTCGGCACTTTCGTACCAGGCTTTGTCTTGCCCCGGGCAGAAGTAGGGCGTATTAAATATTTCCTGCAGGCAAAGAATCTGCACGCCTTTTTCGCCGGCGTCTTCAATAAGCGGAATATGTTTCTGTACCATGGCTTCTTTAATTTCTTCAATGGTGCCCTCGCCTTCGGTTTTAGGTAAGGACATTTGAATGAGGCCGGACTTTATTATTCGTGGCATATCTATATTTTTTTAGTTAAGATTTGTGTTGAATGATATGATGCACTTACGCTATATCTAATATCTCCAAGACTTAATATCAGCATTCTTTGGTGATCTGTTTTTTACTTCTTCAGCCCATTTTTTAATAAACATTTGGTTATACCGCAGGCGGGTGATATAATTTGGTAGTGAAGGATCCCCGTTCCAGCAATGTTCTGCCCTGTCGCCATAAGCTACCTCGCAATTGCACGAAGGATTGCTCAACTTTTTTAACATGTCTTCAGCGGTGTACACTGCATTATTCAAATAATAATTATCCATATCGCCCACGTAAATATGAATTTTTCTGCTTAGCTTATCACCCAGCTTCGGCCAGTCTCGCTTTATGATATGTGTAAGATCATAGTTATCTCGCCAATACCTGGCAACGGCTGTATCAATTGCACCTGTGTACTTATCATAAATACGTTTGGGATAACCATCAGTATCCATGGGAGAGAAGATAGCTTCCCAGATATCAAACTGATCACCACTTCTACTTCTTGTTCCCAATGCCAATTCCCGGTGATTCATTTCTCTCACCGTTGCACTCACATGCCCCAGGTAATTTCTATGACCGGGACGTTGTAAATTTTTAAAATCACTTTTTACATAATAGGCATTTTTATCATTATAAATGTCCATAGTAACGTAGTGATGAAAGTCAATAGGATCTGGGCAAGCCGCATAACTACCATTGTATTCATCCGGATAAAATACCTGCACTGCCAATGCTTCCCATCCACCTGTAGATCCGCCATAGAGAAATCTTGCCCACCCTTGTCCGATGCCACGAAAACGTTTTTCTATTTCGGGTATCAGTTCATAAGTTATCGCATCGCCATAAGGACCAAGATTGGCAGAGTTCACTGCATACGAATCATCGTAATAAGGATTGGCATGCTGTATTTCTACCGCTATTACTCTTGGAAACCCGGCACCAGTCCATTGTTTATAAAAGTCATATTCTTCTTGTTGTTGAATTTTGTTGTAGCCGGTAATTTTAAAACGGTCATTTGTATCGGGCTTTAAATTCGGATCGGGCGGGGTGGTACGAAAGCCTCCAAAGTCTGCAGGAAAATGCCCATGAAAAACAGCCAAGGGATATTTTGTAGTTGGATGACTATCGAAACCTTCTGGTAAAAGTACATGTGCACCAATGTACATCGGTCTTCCCCAAAATTCGGTGAGTAACTTGCTTTGTATTTTTATATGCTTTATGTACTTCGTGTCTTCAGGCTCCTTGATGGGAGCAATAATTTTATCAATGGTAATGGATATTTCGTTGGATGCTTTTGGGTCAATATGAATTTTTACCGGGGTAGAATAAATATTTCCCGGTGCTTCATTCCAATGTTGGCCCTCGCCTCTGTCCATTGGTAACTTAACAGTATGGCCAGTCTTTAATTTGAAAATTTCATATTTGTGCATCAGGGCCTGCACATAATAATCGCCTGCAGTAATATTGCTTATCCGCTCCACTGGGTATCCAAATGCATCCTCACTCATCAATTGAGAGGTTCCGGTTTGCCAGTTTTCTATGTCCTTGCCAAATACCATTTGCGTATTAGTTGCATCACTTATTTGAAACCTGGGCTCTTTGCTGTTGTTGGAAGAGATTAATAAGAGCAATCTTCCATTGAGCACTGACTCTTTTAACTGGGGTGAGATCTGTATGCGAAAAGTTTGGGCATTTGCAAGACCGGCAAAAAACAGTACTGTTAATAAGACAAGACTTTTTTTCATTTTAAAAATACTTTAGATGGTTTGTTTCACTTTAGAGCGTCTGATAAATTTACCAAAACCTTTCTCTATTTTACATTGATTTCTTTCAATAGCAATACTGCCTCTTAGCAATACCGTTTTTATTTTGCCTGTTAGTTCCCAACCTTCATATCCGCTGTAGTCAACATTCATGTGATGTGTCCTTGCGGAAAGTGTATGTTTTTCATTTGGATCAAAAATGACGATATCAGCATCGCTGCCTATAGCGATTGTTCCTTTTTGTGGAAACATGCCAAATATTTTTGCAGCATTGGTGCTCGTTACCTCTACATATTTATTTAGAGAAATTCTTTCCTTGGTTACACCTTCGGTAAATAATAATTCCATTCTGTTTTCTATTGCAGGATGGCCATTGGGTATCTTAGAAAAATCATCTTTGCCAATCAGTTTTTGTTCCCACTTAAAAGGACAGTGATCGGTTGCAACAACCTGCACTAAACCCTGATTGATGCCGGCCCACAATGTTGCCTGGTCTTTCTTTTCTCTCAATGGAGGGCTCATCACCCATTTGGCGCCATCTTCTTTTTCATATTGCGTAGCATCAAGAATTAAGTATTGAATACAGGTTTCTACAAATACTTTTTGGTTTCTACGGGTGGCATTGCGTACTGCATTTAATGCCCCTTCGCAAGTAAGGTGTACGATATATCCCGGACAACCAGTAAAGTTGCTCATATTAACAAACCTTTCGGAAGCTTCCGCTTCAGTAACTTCTGGCTGCGATAGATAATGATAAAGAGGAGATAGCTTTCCTTCGCTTCTATGTTTCTGTGTGAGGTAGTCAATTATATCGCCGTTGGTAGCATGCACATTTATTAGACCGCCGTGTTTTTTTACTTCTTCCATCAGGCCAATCATCTGCCTGTCATCAATCATTAAGGCGCCTTTGTAAGCCATAAATGTTTTAAAAGAAGTAATGCCTTCCTCTTCTATAAAATGTTGGATCTCTTTTTTTGTGTCGTCATTAAAATCGGTGACGGCCATGTGAAAGCTGTAATCACCCACAGCATTGTTATCGCTCCTGCCTTTCCATTCCTGCAAAGCAGATTGTAAACTCTTGCCCTGGGTTTGTAAAATAAAATCTATCACTGTGGTAGTGCCACCATACAGGGCCGCACGGGTGCCTGTTTCATAATTGTCGCTGCTATAGGTACCCATGAAAGGCATGTCCAAATGCACATGTGGATCAACACCGCCAGGCATAACCAACATCCCTGTGGCATCTATTTCTTTATCGGCCTGCACATTCAGGTTCTTACCAATGGCGGAAATAGTTTCACCTTCTATAAAAATATCTGCGGTATAATTATCTGTCGCCGTTATGATGTTTCCGTTTTTAATAAGAAGCCTCCCCACCCCCCGGAGGGGGGATAGCGAACCTTCCAATTTTGAGTTGGTATTTTGTTCCTCCGTCATTATGAATAAATTTTATTTTTAATGAGCCCATATTTTAAAGGCTGTTTTAATCCCTTTAATCAGCGTTATTGTGTCACATCGTTCGCTTAAATAAAAGATCATCATTTTTGCAACTGTATAAGAGTGCGACGCCACCGAAGTTCTATTGGAAAACTACAGCTGGCTACACAAAAATTTCTTTCTTGGTTTTCATCAACAGCCAATAAACAATAGCACTTACTGCAAATCCAACAAACCATGCATAGTTGTATAAGTGTGCGATCCATTCTGCCACAGCTTCTTTAGGTACAACTTTTACGGTAACCAAAAATCCTGGAACATTGGGAAGGATGCCCACCCATAAAGCAATGATTGCAGCATTGTTAAAACCCTTGCTGTAACTATAAATGCCTTTACTATTGTAGAGTTCTTTAAGCTGTAGTTCCTTTTTCCGAATGAAAAAATAATCGGCAATAAGAATGCCACCAACAGGCCCGAGTAAACTGGAATACGCAATGAGCCAAGTAAAAATGTACCCGGTTGGATCTGCAATTAATTTCCATGGGAAAATCAGCACACCAATAATACCAGTGATGTAACCACCGGTTCTAAAATTTATTTTCTTTGGTGCTAAATGTGCAAAGTCATTTGCCGGGCTCACAATATTGGCTGCAATATTGGTTGCCAATGTTGAGATGGCCACGGCAATCATAGCAATACTTACGAGTGCTTTGCTTTCAAATTTTCCGGCCAGCACTACCGGGTCCCAAATGGTGGTTCCAAAAACGATAGCTGTAGCCGATGTTACCACCACGCCCACGAATGCAAACAGCGTCATGGATGTTGGCAAACCAATTGCCTGACCGTTTATTTGTGCCTTTTGTGAAGTGGCATACCTGGTAAAGTCGGGAATGTTGAGTGATAAAGTTGCCCAAAACCCTACCATGCCGGTGAGCGCCGGGAAGAAGAATTTAAAAAAATCTGTGGAGTTTGCAAATTTGGATGGTGTGTTTAAAATAGGGCCCAAACCATCTGCTGCATCAATGGCCCAAAATAATAGCGCCAATGCTGCAAGGGGTAAGAAGATAGCTTTGAACACCAATAATTTTTTGATGCTTTCTACACCCAGGTAAACCACAAACATATTTACTAGCCAAAACAACAAAAAGCAAATGGCGGGACCGGTTTGTAACTGAAAAGAATCGGGGAAAATTTGTGGCAGGGTTTCAAGAGACGGAATCCATAAACGAAACATTTGGTATAAAGCAAAACCACCGATCCATGTTTGAATGCCAAACCAGCCGCATGCTACAATAGCTCTTAACATGGCGGGTATATTAGCACCCTTTGTACCGAAACTTGCTCTTGCAAAAACGGGAAATGAAATACCATATTTAGCACCTGCATGACCATTTAAGATCATGGGAACTAATACAATGGTATTGCCAATAAAAATGGTGAGAATAGATTGCCACCAGTTCATGCCGCCTTCAATTAGAGAACTGGCAAGCATATACGTTGGAATGCACAAACTCATACTAATCCATAGTGCCGCATAGTTCCAGGTAGTCCAGGTTCTTTTTGAGAATGGAACCGGCGCCAGGTCGGCGCTGTTAAGCGATGAAGCCTTAAGGTCATCAGTTAAAAATTCCTCAGCATGCATAAGCCGATTTTGGTAATTCAATTTACAGCTTCATCAGCAAATAATAATGCTTCGCTTATAATAGCCAATCCTTCATCTATCTGTTCTTTAGTTACAATTAATGGAGGACAAATAAAAACATAACTCCATCTTACAAAAGTGTACATGCCCAGCTCTTTAATTTTTGCTGCTACTTTATTCATCACCATCATTTCGTCTGGCTTAGCATTAAAAGGAGCTATTGGTTCTTTGGTTGTTCGGTTTTTTACCAATTCCAGGCAACCTAATAATCCTGTTGTTCTGAAATTACCAATGCAGGGATGTTTTTCTTTTAGCAGCTCTACTTGATCTGTAACATATTTGCCCATGGCGGCTGCATTCTCAATCAGGTTATCGTCCTCGTAAATTTTTAATGTTTCCAGGGCTGCTGCACAGGCTACCGGGTGTGCAGAGTAAGTCAGGCCCAATGACAAAACAGTGTCATCAAATTTTGTTGCAATTTTATCGCTCACCATCAGGCAACCAAAAGGCAGGTAACCAGAGGTTAAGCCTTTTGCCATAGCAATCATGTCGGGAATGATACCATGATTTTCAAAACCAAACCATTTACCTGTTCTTCCAAAACCGCTCATTACTTCATCCATGATTAATAAAATGCCATGCTGGTTGCACAATGCTCTCACGGCTTTTAAATAACCCACAGGATATTGCAGGCAACCTGATGAACCACTTTCTCCTTCCAATAAAATAGCGGCAATATTACCGGCGCCTTCATAAGCAATCACCCGCTCCAGGCTTGCTACAGATTCCTTTAAAAGATTTTCTTCGCCATACTGCCAACGGTATAAATAAGGCAAATCAAAATGAACAAAATTGGGCGCCTGCTGACTATCAACAGCCAACTTCCGTGGATCGCCACTGGCTGTCATAGCGCCATTGCTTGACCCATGATAAGATTGATAGCGGGTTAATATTTTATGACGCCCGGTATATAGCCTGGCCAGTTTAATGCCGTTCTCAATGGAAGTTGCTCCGCAAATAGTAAAGAAAGCTTTGTTCAAGTCGCCGGGGCAAATTTCGGACAGCTTCTTACCCAGCTCACCACGAGCCTTTGTTACGCAGCTCGGTGTAACATAAGATACCCCATGCATTTGTTTTACCACGGCATCGGTTATGCGCTGATTGCCATGACCAATATTCACATTCATCAAGCCACTGCTAAAATCAATATAGCGTTTGCCATCGTAATCGTATAGGTAAACGCCTTCAGCATATTTTACAGCAATGGGGTTTTGGCCTTTTTGCTTGCTCCAACTGAATAGGGTGTAATCCAAATTATCCTGGATGATTTGCTCCCCCACCCCTGAAGGGGAGCTTTGAGACTCTGATGACTTGGGAGCAATTTTTGTTTCTGACATAAGAATTCTTTTAGTAATTTATTTTTTTAGCACACGGATGACAGAGGTTTTACGGATCGTAACGGATTGATTCTACTTCGTAGAATTTCGGATACTACACACCGATGGTTGCAGGGGTTAAAAGTAATATCAACTTTATATGTGTAAATCTTATTAATCCTAATTATCCGTGTTCAGTATCATCTCAACAATACTTTTTTATCATTGTCAAATATTTTTCTTTTGATTTGTGGCTTTTTGCCAAAATTTAATACTAAACCAAATTCAATATTTGTTGCTTTGAGATAGTTTATCAATTGATTTTCATTTTAAAGAACCAGAACCTCATTCGCCTTTAATTCAACAGTCACCATTTCTTCTACAATAAGGTCGGCATTATAATCTCCAACAATATTTCAAAATAATAAACCATTATCCTTTTTTCTTTAGCTACGTTAAACCCCATTGCGGTCAGTTCTATCATTAATAGCGTTCTGATATACCTTTTCAAGAAAGCCATATCCAAGTGTATTATATACTTTATAAAAAGCCTGGATAATTTTCTCTGTTATATCTTCGTGTTTCATATTAAACTTTGATGGTTTAATTTATTTTGCGAAGCAAAAAATCAGCGTTAATCCATTCAATCCTTGTCATCCGTGTGCCTAATCCTAACTCATCCAATTCACTCCAGCCTCTGCATTCCATTTAGTAGTACTCTTCTTCAACTTTGTCCAGAATTCAATTGAACTTTTACCGGTGATATCACCTACACCAAATTTGCTTTCATTCCATCCGCCAAAGCTAAAAGGCTCACGGGGTACAGGCACACCAACGTTTACGCCGATCATGCCGGCGCTGGCTCTGTCAATAATATATCGGGCCATACCGCCATTTTGAGTGAATACACTTGCGGCATTACCATATGGGTTGGCATTTTCTATGGCCAACGCTTCATCAACGGTATTGGTGCGCATGATGGAAATTACAGGTCCAAAAATTTCTTCTTTGGCAACACTCATTTCCGGCTTTACAAAATCAATTACCGTGGGGCCTACATAATAGCCAGCTTCTTTACCGGCAACTGATGCATTGCGCCCATCTACCAGAATCTTTGCACCATCTCTTTCTGCCTCGCCAATATACCGTTCTATTTTTTCTTTACTTTCTTTGCTGATTACTGCACCCAAACTTTCTCCCGGAATTATTTTCCTTGCTTCATCGCAAATCTTATCAACGATGCTGTCCACATTTCCAACTCCAATCATAGCGCTGGCCGCCATACAACGCTGGCCGGCGCAGCCGCTCATAGAGGCAGCTACATTTTGAGCAGTCATGCCGGGGATGGCATCCGGTAAAACCAGCAAATGGTTTTTTGCACCACCTAACGCCAAACAACGTTTGTAGTTATGCGTGGCCCGCTGATAAACAATTTTGGCAACCTTTGTTGAACCCACAAAAGAGATAGCTTCAATACCGGGATGATCACAAATAGCTTCTACAATTTCTGTATCGCCATGTACAATATTGAAGACGCCGTCAGGCAAACCTGCTTCTTTTAAAAGTTCTGCCAACCGTCCGCAACTCAATGGCACTTTTTCGGATGGTTTCAGGATCATACAATTGCCAAGGGCAATAGCATTTGGTATGGTCCAGTTGGGAACCATACTGGGAAAATTAAAAGGAACAATGGAAGCCACCACACCCAGTGCTACATGTTCTGTGCGGCACTCAACTCCTCTGCTTACTTCCAATACTTCACCTGTTACAAGTTGCGGCAAAGAAGTGGCAAACTCTGTCAACTCTATACATTTTTCAATTTCTGCAACAGATTCGCCATACATTTTGCCATTTTCTTCGCTGCACAATTCTGCGAGCCCTTTTAAATTTTTTTCCAGTAAATATTTATAGCGAAAGAAAACCTGGACCCTGTCTTTAATTGGTGTTTTGCTCCATGCCGGAAAAGCTGCCTTGGCTGCTTTAACCGCTTCGTCTAAATCTTTGGACGAAGACATAGGAACTGTGGAGAGATGGTTGCCATCTACCGGAGAAATTACCTCCATCGTTCTGGTGGAAGAGGCATTTACAAATTGTCCGTTGATGAAGTTTTGAATAGCTGGATATTTCATGCTCAGTAATTAAAAAATTGTAATTACTGAATGTAAAAATATTTTTGCTATAAATCGCTATAATGATTTGAAGGAATAGATGCAGACAAATAATTGATTAGCTTAAAAAACAAAAAAGGGAAGATTAAAATTTGGGATGGCTGAAAATGAAGCATTGCTTTTACTTTAATAAAATTTAATTAGCAGCAAATTTTTCCTTATCCCCAGAAGCAACCACACTCATCTTCATCGATTATTTCTACTACTTCCTTAAATGTTTTTACAGATGGCCTTGGCTCATAAATTACCCATTTCAAATTCGCCCTCATCCAAAAAATCTTCCAGGCTTCTTGAGTTTTTACATAAGTAGTTTTGGCGATATTGCATTTTTGAAATTCTTCAGGCCTCATATAGATAGGTCTTATTTCAAAAATCATAATACTTTGGCCCTCGATTTTATAAGAGATGTCAAGCTCTTTTGTTATATGCTCAGGAGGCCTTTTCTTTTCTATGTAATTTTCCATTATTTCTATAATGTCAACAGTTTGCAACAGGTCGATGCCCATAATGTATGGTATAAATTAATAGAATGAGGCAAGTCTTTATTTCACATGATTCCAACCTTGTGCAACGAGCGCATGTTTGTTACCTCCACGGGTTATCAAATGTTTTCCTTCTGATGCTTCAGTTATATAACCAATAACCGAAATCCCTGGATTGTTTTTTACTTTTTCATAATTTGCCTGCGACACCGTAAAGAGCAGTTCATAATCTTCTCCACCACTTAAAGCGCAGGCTGTAGGATCTAGTAAAAGTTTATATGCAAACGCTTTTGCTTCATCATTCAGCGGCAGCTTGTCTTCATACAGCACACAGCCTGTATTACTTTCTTTGCAGATGTGCATGATGTCACTACTGAGGCCATCACTGATGTCCATCATACTGCTGGGTTTGAAATCTGCCTCTGCAAAATATTCTATGATGTCTTTCCTTGCTGCTGGTTTTAGCAACCGGCCCACTATATAGGATTGTTCTTCAAGGTCAGGTTGTGCACCAGTGGTTTCAAATATTTTTTTCTCTCTTTCTAAAAGCGTGAGACCAAGAAAGGCACCGCCTAATTCTCCGCTCACACAAATTAAATCATTGGGTTGTGCGCCGCTGCGTTTAACATATCGATCAGGAGCTACTTCTCCAATGGCGGTAACACTTATCACTAAACCTTTTTGAGAAGTAGATGTATCTCCACCCACCAGGTCTACGCCATGTTCTTCGCAGGCGGCATAAACACCTGCATAAAATTCTTCCAATGCCTCCAGGCTAACCCTGTTGCTAAAGCCAATACTCATTAGTACCTGAGTTGGTATAGCATTCATTGCGTAGATGTCGCTCAGGTTTACAATAATGCTTTTATAACCAAGATGCTTTAGAGGTGTATAAGACAAGTCGAAGTGAATGCCCTCCAGTAGGAGGTCGGTAGTTACGACCGTTTGCCTGCCGAAATGGTCTAACACAGCAGCATCGTCGCCGACACTTACAACAGTGGATGCATTTTTTGTTTCATTGTTTTGGGTTAAATGATCTATTAAACCAAACTCTCCTAAAGAGGATATTTCTGTTCTTTGTTCCATGGATGTTTCAATTTACGAATTGCGAGTGACGAATGACGAATGTAATTGATGCGTTACAGCTAACTCATGCGGGTTGGTTTATAATTACAAATGACGAGTGACGAATGTCGAATGTATTCGATTTAAAATTCTACAATTCCTTTTAACAAATCTTGAATCTAAAAGATTACCGCTACTCGAAGGACGCCAATTCGTAACTCGTAATTCTTAATTATTCGTCACTCACAATTCTTAATTACTCTTTACTTCCCCTCCATTCACTACCGCTCTTAATTCTTCATGAATGTGTCCGTTGGTAGCCAAAATATGTGGCTGGTATGGTGAATAAATATCGCTTTCAAAATCGGTCACTTTTCCTCCAGCTTCTTCAATCAATAAAAATCCGGCTGAGCTGTCCCATGCCTGGAGTTTGTGTTCGTAAAAGCCATCGAATCTGCCGGCAGCAACCCAGCAGAGATCAATGGCTGCACTTCCCAATCTTCTGACAGGAATTCCCTGCCGAATAAGTTTTTCAAAAACCTGCAACGGGCCGTTGGGAGCATCAAGGTAGGTATAAGGAAAGCCTGTTACCAGGCAACTTTTTATTAATTCAGTTTTTGAACTGACAGCTATTTTTTTGTCATTAAGTGTGGCGCCCATTCCTTTTTCAGCCACATATAGTTCGTTCAGTAAGGGAGCATACACACTTCCTAAAATCATTTTCCCATTTTTTTCCAGGCCTATGCTAACACAGCACAGCGGAATACCATTTGCAAAATTTACAGTGCCGTCAATAGGATCAATGATCCATTTGTATTCACTTTTAGTTTTTATTTCACCTGTCTCTTCACTCAAAATAAAATGATCGGGATATTCTTTTTGAATGACATCTATAATGGCTTTCTCGGCAGCATGGTCAGCTTCTGTTACGAGGTTATTCATGCCTTCCTTATTCGAAATTTTAAACTCACCATTAAAATAGTGTTGGAGTTGTGCAGCTCCTGCCTGCACTGCATTGAGAAGGGTTGTTTTTAACATGCGGCAAAGATAGGAAAGCCGGGGGAAGGCTCCTGATAGAGCTCGCATATCAAAAAGTTGCGTCTCACACTTCCATCGACCTACAATGTATGTAAGGCAGCAGTTATGTATAGCTTTTTGTTTTTACAGCAACACAAACATAGCCTTGCTTATTTCAATAAAGATTCCCTTGTCCAATTTAATACCTCAGTTTTACATTCCTCAGCAAAAGGAATTGTTTTAAAAGAACCTTTATAACAAAGAGTGGAGATCATAAAACCATGATTAACAGGTCTGCTTCCATCATCGCTTTGTCAGAGCCTGGCAATATCTTTAAATTGGTTATGACAGAGTTCATTTGCGACATCTTTTGAGCATTCTATTTTGCTGACTGCTTTAAATCCTCGTATTTCGTAAACAAATAAAAAACTGTTTGCAACTTTCCATCATCATAGTAAACTTCAATGTAAAATATTTCCTGGAGCAATGTCTCTTTTCTGTGCACAAAGCTTGTGCTCATATTACTGCCGAGGTTTTTGTTGTAGACAATAACTCATCAGATGGTAGCCGTGAATACCTCACAAAAAAATTTCCCTGGGTTTTTTTTAAATGGGAAAATAGCAACGTAGGCTTTGGTAAAGCAAGCAATAGTGTTTTGAACGAGCTAACCGGCGATCATGTTCTCTTCCTGAATCCTGACACCCTGGTGCCCGAAGACTGCTTCGAAAAATGCCTGGCATTTTTTGCATCCAATAAAAATTGTGGTGGCCTGGGTGTTCGCATGATAGATGGCAGCGGCAGGTTTTTGAAAGAAAGCAAAAGAGGCTTTCCATCGCCCCTTACATCCTTTTTTAAAATGAGTGGGCTGGCAATTTTGTTTTCATCATCTTCCTTATTTTCCCGGTATTATGCAGGGCATTTGCCAGGCGATAAAACCAGTGAAGTGGATGTACTAGCCGGTGCATTTATGATGCTCAGTAAAAAAGCTATAGCCGCCACGGGCGGTTTTGACGAAGACTTTTTTATGTATGGCGAAGATGTAGACCTCAGTTATCGCATCAGGCAGGCGGGTATGTTCAACTTTTATTTTGCGGGCACTTGTATTTTGCATTTCAAAGGAGAAAGCACACAGCGACTTTCTTCAGACTACAGGAAACATTTTTACGGCGCAATGTTGTTGTTTGTTCAAAAGCATTACCCTACAAAAAGGGCAACCCTGTTTTTGATGACCGAGGCCATTGCTGCAAGTAAATGGCTGGCAGCACTTAGAAAGGGAGATCCCACTGTGGCTACCAAAAAGGACCTTGCAACCGCTATCGTTGCTAACCAGCCTGTGTTTACGCAATGTGTTCAGATGGTGCAACACGCCAGCCCGGCAGTCTTACTAGCTGGCCGCATTTCTTTGCAAAAGGATACTGAATCCGCTATCGGAACAGTTGATACGATCAAGGAATCTGTTAGAAAGCACAAAATTGATCAAATCATTTTTTGTGAGGGAGACCTAAGTTTTCGGGATATTATTTTGCAGGTACAACAATTAAAAGGCAAAGCCAGCTTTCTTTTTCATGCAGCCGGCAGCAACAGTATTGTGGGCAGTAATAATAAGAATGCAAGAGGTATTTTTATTACTAAGCCTTAGTTCTTCGAACGGTCTGCAGCCATTCTATCACAATGTCTTCATGAAATGGCTGAAATGTCCAGGCTTGTTTCAAGCTGTAAAAATCAATGGCTTTTTTCAAAGCATCAGGCAAATTAAATTTCTGCTGATTGCAAGTATAGAACAACCCGAGTTGACCTAAATAGCAGGCAAGATATTCCTGTTCGGCCTGGCTGGGAGTAGGAACAAGTATAGCTTTTTGGTGGAGCTGAGCAAGGTCCATAATGGTAGAGTATCCCGCCCGGGCCAATACCATTTCTGATGATAGGGCCAGTTTGCAAAGCTCGTTTGCAGTTAAGTGATTCACAACATGAATGTGAGATGCAACCTCTGGAACTGACTGGACACTGGGCAATCCTCTAACTAATACAACCTTTCCGTCAAAATCTTGTAGCTGGCTAATAATCAGAGTTTCAAATATGCTCCGTTGCGGCTCAGGGCCAGACAGTATCACCAATAAAGTAAGCGTTTTCAGACTTTCCGTTTTTGTAAACCTGGACAAATTCCCCAAGTATCGGACTGGTATTTTCGGCATCACATCTGGGTGCGAAAGCCGGCCCGCAAGATTTACCTCACCTGCTGCATCTGGCACCCAGCACTCAGAAAAGCGGTTAATAAACTTGTAGTGTATTTTTTGCGCAAATGAATTAAGCCATGTACTACCCGTTTCAAACTGTAGTTGGTGGGTGATGTAAACGCAGGGAATTTGGCCGTGATACAAACCAAATCGGTTATCAGAAATTACCCCATCTATTTCATGTTCCTGCACAACTTTTTGCAACCACCGTTGTTCATATTCTATGGTTCTCCCAATGCGAGGTAACTGAGTAAAAAGCCTCCAAAAGAATAGCTGTTTCCGGCGTGCATATTGTACCTGGTAGCCTTTAAGATGCAGAAATCTAAATGTTGGAAACTCTTTTTTTAAAAGATTTTCCGTAGCACCGTCGCAGGCTAAAAATAGGGCAGCTCCTGCCTTTTGAAGAGCATAAATGATAGGTATACAACGAGTAGCATGGCCGAGGCCCCAGTCTAGGGGAGCAATAAGAATTCTTAACTCCTTTGGTGCATTGTTAATTTTTTGGCCATTCATCTAGGAGGGCAATAATAATGGGTGAAAATAGTTTATTTTGTTACCAGAAATTATGCAACAAACAAAAAAAATAACCGCCTTGCTTTTAGTTGCCATTTGTTTAATGGTTGCAAGTTGTTCCTCGTCAAAGAAAGCGGGATGTGGATGCCCAAATAAACAAGGTATGGTAGGTTACAAATAAGAAGCAAAAACGTTGTAATAATGCATAACCCCAACAGAGACATTTTAGTGCTTTTTAAACAGGAACTTATGACTGCCCAGGCTATGGAGCGGCAGGTATCACTGTTGCACGATCTGCTATACAGGGTAGAAAAATTAGACAACCTTGTAACAGCACACGAGTTGATAGACCTGAATAAATTTAAGATTATCTCAAAGTCCTTCCACATAAAAAATTACCTGCGAAGCGGCAAAGAAAAACCCTTTGTGTTTTTAAACAACATGAACTAACGCAGCTTTGCAAGGGCCTCTCCCAACAACTCCAACATAGTATCTATATCTTCTTTTTTACAACAGCCCACACTAAGCCTATACCAGTTACTTTTTTTATCGGCACCAAAAGCATAGAACGGCACCAACGCCAGTTTCGCTTCATTTAAAATATAAGCTGTTACTTCTTCCTGCGTTGTCAACACCTGGCCTGCCTGCGTTGTTTGCCCTATTAAGTTTAGCTGCACGGCCAGGTAGATAGCTGCTTGTGGCGTAATTGCATCCACGGCATAACCTGCAGCTTTCAAACGTTGAAACCCCTTAAATATCCCGAAAAGGCGGAATTCAAGTTCCTTTTTGAACGAAACCAGGTAGCTATCTACGGCTGTTTCATTTTGCAAAAACCTGGCAACTGCTTTTTGCTCGGCCATTGGAGCCCATGAACCTATATGGCTGTTAATGGCTTTCATTTTAGCAATCACTTCTGCGGGTCCCAGCGACCAGCCAACCCTTACGCCGGTTGAAGCAAATGCTTTGCTGATTCCATCCACAAAGATGGTATACTCTTTCATTTTTGGTCGTAGAGAAACCGGGTTATAATGCACCGTATCACCAAAAGTAAGCGTCCAGTAAATTTGGTCGTACATCAGGTAAAGCTTTTTATCGCCAGCTTGCCTGCTTTCGTTTTCTTCTATTACCAAATCGCAAATGCGTTCTAACTCTTCCTTAGAAAAAGTGGTGCCCGTGGGGTTCAGGGGCGAACACACGGCAATAAGCGAAGTGCCTTTTACATAAGGTCTCATTTGTTCTGCCGTAGGCATGAAATTATTCTCCTGTGTAGCCTCAATCATAATGTGCTCGCCTTCGGTAAAATGCACATAGTGATTGTTGTTCCAGCTTGGTACAGGGTAAATTACTTTATCCCCTTTGTCTACAATAGCCCGATAAATGGCATAAATAAGCGGCCTGCCTCCTGCGGCTATTAAAATTTCCTGTGGACTATAGTCAATTCCCTCTCTACTACTAATAAAATTGCTAACAGATATCCGAAGGTCAAGTTCGCCGTCGGCAGCGGGGTAGGTAGTACAGCCGCTTCTGTAGGCACCAATAATTTCATTCTCCAACTCTTTTGGAATAGGGAATTGCGAAGAATCAAAATCGCCTATGGTATAATTATATATATGATCTCCCTTGCTGATTTTTTCTTTGATAATGCCACCCAGCTTTACAATTTCTGACCCTATGAGTGTTTCTGCCAATTGACTGAGTTTGTTTGAGGCCATACAGAGAATTTATATAGATGAATAAGTGTTATTGACTTTCTGCAAAAATACTTGATAAGCGCATTATTACAACAGAGCGCTATTATTTACAAGCAATGCATACGGGGATACTAATTTTAGCATACTACCTGCAAAAAAACACTAATTACAAATGCTTAGTTATCTTTGGTAGCTGTGTAAGAAATACTTGAGTCCAAAACTAAAAAGATAAGCAATACAAGATATGTTCAATTTAATACTCTTTGGCCCTCCCGGCAGTGGTAAAGGAACGCAAAGCGAAAAACTAATCGTTCGCTATGGTTTGAAACATCTTAGTACTGGAGATTTGCTTAGGTCTGAGATAAGCAGGCAAACGGCCCTTGGTCTGGCTGCCAAAAGCTTCATGGACAAAGGACAACTTGTGCCCGATGAGGTAGTAATTGGCATGATCAGTTCTGCACTTGATGAAAATCCGCAGGCAAAAGGCTTTTTGTTCGATGGTTTTCCACGCACTTCTACCCAGGCAGAAGCGCTAGATAATTTACTAGAACTTAAGAGAACATCCATTGCAGTTATGCTTGCCATGGATGTAAGTGAAGAAGAGCTGGTAAAGCGGCTGATAAAGAGAGGTGAAACAAGCGGGAGAAGTGATGATCTTAACGACCAGGTGATCCGGGCCCGCATTGGCGAATACCACAATAAAACGGCCGCCGTTGCAGATTACTATCAGCAGTTTGACAAAATAGTAATGGTAAAAGGTGAAGGTAGTATCGATACTATTTTTCAGGAGCTTTGTAAAGAAATCGATCATCGAATTGCATAGATAAAACACAGAGGCTTTGCAAAATGGAAAGCCTTTTATTTTCCAATATATGGATAAGGAAAAAAGATTGTTTGTAGAAACCGGGTCCTTTTCTTTTTATAAGAACCTTTCAGCAGATGGCCCCGCAAAGTGGGGTAAAATGAGCGCTCAACAAATGCTGGAACATTTGGGAGACTTTTTTGAGGTATCAATTGAAAAAAAAATTTTCCCTCTCGTAACACCTGAAGAACAATTGCCGCTTTATAAACAGTTTTTGTACAGCGATAAAATTTTCAGAGAAAATACCAAAGCTCCTGCAGACATCATTGGCAATGAACCGCTACCGTTACGGACAACCAATATGCAGGAAGCACAACTACAACTGGAACGAACCTCCCATGAGTTTTTTAAATATTTTGAAACTCATCCGGATAAGCAGACCATGCACCCTGTATTTGGTTTGCTCACTTTTGAGGAGTGGGTATTGCTGCATTACAAACACATAATGCATCACTGCCGGCAGTTTTCTTTACTACCGTAATCTTATTCTGTCGGGCACTCCCCTTTAACAAAAGACTTTACCCCAGCGCAGCCTGCAGCACAGGCATTACTGTAAGTTTTCTTATCACAGCCACATACCGGGTCATACTGCATGGTGCACATACAGTCTTTTTTGGCTTCACCTCTGCACGCATCTGTATTCGTTTTGCTGGGGCCACAGGCGCCCAAAAACAACGTGCCTGCTAACAATAGCTTTATCATGGTTGTAAACGTATTGGAAATTAAAAATATTAATTAATGCGGTATGCTGTCCATCCTGCGTCATTCGCAGGCAATATAAAGGTTCCTTTTCTTTTCATTGCCTAAATTTGGCTTTCAAAATAACAGCATGCAAAAACTTGGAAATTATATAACGGGCAAATGGATTGAAGGCGATGGCGATGGCCAGGAACTGTACAACGCTATAACCGGTCAACCCTTTGCGGTAGCCACCTCTAGGGGCATCGACTTTGAAGCCATGCTACAATATGCAAGGGAGAAGGGCAACTCTGCATTGCGCAAAATGAGCTTCCAGGAACGGGGCAGAATGTTACGGGCACTTGCTCTTCACCTCATGCAGCACAAGGAGAAATTTTATGAAATCAGCGCATTGAGTGGCGCCACCAGGGTTGACAGTTGGATAGATATAGAAGGGGGCATAGGCAATTTATTTTCCAACGCTTCTTTACGAAGAAAACTCCCTGATGAATTTTTCTGTTTGGATGGCGATGCCATCAACCTAAGTAAGGGCAATAGTTTTATGGGCCATCATATTATGGTTCCCAAAGAAGGTGTAGCCATTCACATTAATGCCTATAATTTTCCGGTATGGGGCATGCTTGAAAAAATTGCAGTAAACCTACTTGCTGGTATGCCGGCGGTAGTAAAGCCAGCCACTGTTACATCTTACTTAACGGAGGCGGTTGTAAGAGAGATCATCGCCTCCGGTATTTTGCCGCAGGGCGCATTGCAACTCATCTGCGGTAGTGCCGGCGATTTGCTCGGCTTTACTAATTCACAAGATGTGGTAACCTTTACCGGTTCTGCATCTACCGGTTTGAAGCTTAAATCTCACCCGGTTATTTTAAGGGAATCCGTCCCATTTAATATGGAGGCAGATTCTTTGAACTGCATGGTGCTCGGGATAGACGTGGCGCCGGGACAGACGGAGTGGGACATTTTTATAAAAGAAGTAAAAAAAGAAATGATCGTAAAAGCGGGTCAGAAATGTACTGCCGTGCGCAGGATATTTGTCCCGGAAAATAAAATGGAAGAGGTGTCTAAAGCTCTCAGCACTGAGCTTGCAAAAACACTCATAGGTAATCCAAAGAACGATAAAGTGAGAATGGGTGCCCTCGCCGGCGAAGGGCAAAGAAAAGAAGTGCGGCAGCAGGTTCAAAAATTACTCGCCAGTTCGCAAATTATTTATGGCTCGCTGGATAGCGTAGCGGTAATAGATGCTGACGAAAAAGCGGGTGCTTTTTTAAGCCCCATATTATTAAGAAATGATTTCCCTTTTAAACACGAGGAGCCACATAATGTAGAAGCATTTGGACCGGTAAGTACGTTGATGCCCTATCAATCTATGGATGATCTAATCATGCTTAGCAAGAAAGGAAAGGGCAGTTTGTGTTCATCTATCATTACGGCCAGCAGCAGTATAGCCCGGGAGTATGTGTTAGGCGCTGCTACACACCATGGACGCATATTGGTTTTAAATAATGAATGTGCTAAAGAAAGTACAGGGCATGGTTCGCCATTGCCGATGCTGGTGCATGGCGGGCCAGGTCGTGCTGGTGGTGGGGAGGAAATGGGCGGATTGCGTGGTGTAAAACATTACCTGCAAAGAACTGCCATACAGGGTTCGCCTTCTATGATCACCGCCATTACCAACGTTTACCAGCCGCACGCTGCAGGAATTACCGGAGGGGTACATCCTTTTAAAAAATATTTTGAAGACCTTGTTATAGGAGACCAACTGATTACAGAAAAGCGACTAGTGACTGCAGAAGAAATTACCAGTTTTGCGCAGCTAAGTGGCGACAATTTTTATGCGCACTTGCCCGAAACTGATTTTGAAGGCACAATGTTCGAACAGCAAGTGGCGCACGGCTATTTCATCATGAGCGTGGCTGCTGGTTTATTTGTAGATGGCTTTGTGAAAAACCCTGTATTGCTCAACTATGGCATTGATGAGCTGCGGTTCACTAAACCTATTTATCCGGGTAACAGTATTTATATTCGTTTTACTTGCAAGGAAAAAACCGCCCAGGAACTCAAGGAAATAAATCCGGATGTTGACTTTGTGAGGGGACAGGACATTCCTAAAGGCATTGTAAAATGGTATGTAGAAATTTTAGACTCTACAGATGAGATAGCTGGAGTAGCAACTATCCTCACCATGGTTCAAATGAAAAACAAGCCTGCAGGTAAGTAATGCTTCAATTAATTTTATGCTGGCAAGCGAAGCAATTAAGCCAGCCCTGAAAAAGAAGTACTCCTGATCTTAGAAATGATACAAATTATTACTCATGGAATATGTAAAAACAGAAACGCATAAAGGCATTACCAGTATTGAATTTTTTCACCCGCAGAGCAACTCTTTGCCGGCAAAAATTTTACAGCAACTCGCTCACGAGATTCACTTTGCGGGCACACATGCAGAAACCAGGGTTATCATTTTGAGGAGTGGCGGCGATAGATCTTTTTGCGCCGGTGCATCTTTCAACGAATTACTGAATATTGAAACGGAAGCGCAAGGCTTCACTTTTTTCTCTGGGTTCGCACAAGTAATAAATGCTATGCGCAAGTGTCCTAAATTTATTATTGCCCGTGTGCAAGGCAAATGTGTAGGCGGTGGGGTTGGCCTGGCAGCATCAGCAGACTATGCTATAGCACTGGAAGGTGCAGATGTAAAGTTGAGTGAAATTGCAGTGGGCATAGGGCCGTTTGTGGTGGGGCCTGCCGTAGAACGAAAAATTGGTAGCGCCGCCTTTAGTGCACTTGCAATAGACGGGGGCATGTGGCGTAACAGCGAATGGGCCAAAAGAAAGGGCCTCTTTGCAGAGGTGCATGAGAACTCAAACAATATGGATGAATCTATTGAGCGACTCAGTACTCATTTAGCCCAGTCTAACCCCGAAGCTATGGCAGAAATGAAGAAGATGTTTTGGAAAGATACCGGGCACTGGGATGAACTTCTGAACCAACGGGCTGCTATCAGTGGACGACTGGTTTTGAGTAGTTTTGCAAAAGCGGCTATCCAAAAGTTTAAAGCTAAGGTTTGAAATAACAAAAAGCCCCAACATTGTCGGGGCTTTTTAAATAGTGTGAAGCAGGGTTGTGTACCCCCTTATTTGGTTTTGCTAAACAAATTTTGAACGATTGCAGTACCGTATGCCTTGATAGTATCAATATTATCTACTACCGTTTTTGTAGCTGTTTTTGCCAAAATCCCCCCCAAAAGCGCTTTGCCTTTGGAAGCTACGGTTGCACCGCCTACCATTTTGCTAGTCAACAATCCTATGCCTACAGTCCCTGCAGTTTTAACCACAGTTTCAAAAACATCAACAGGCATGATCTTACTAACTGCCGACCTTATTAAGTTTCCGGGTTTCAGACTTTGTACAGTTACACGGAACTGTTCTGCCATTTCCTTTTGCTGTAGCTCTTTCTTTACTTCAAGACTTTGAATGGCCTGGCGTAATTCATGTGCATTGCTGATGCTCATTTCTTGTTCATTTTTTTGATGACGGCATTAGTTACCGGTTCCTCAATCCATTTTTCCCGCAAAAAATAAGCTGCGAGTGCAACGATACCGTAGACACCAGCGAGTGCGAAAAAGCCAAAATAATTCTTACCAAGCAATTCGCCGAGCCACAGTGCTATTCCAATATTTAAAATAAGAACAAACACCGTTATTACTCCAATCAGAATGAGTTTACTAGCCAGGTCGGCAATAACGTCAGATGATTTCTGAGTGACTTTTAGCTTGGCTAATTCAATTCTCGTCTCAACATAATCGCTGGCTTTTTCAAAAAGCGAATCTATATTTTCCATTGAGTCTTGTTGACAATTTCTACATAAGATTATCCGAAGTTTCTTTTCGCTTCTCTTTCTTTTTCCAGCAAATCGTTCGCATCACTTCTGATGTTCTCGTATTTGCCTTTGATGGTTTCTTTAACCTCACCAAATTTGTTTTTTAGATCTTCGCCAAACTTATTCTTTTTGTCTGCGATTTTCTTTCTTGTTTCAGATCCTTTTTCGGGAGCCAATAACAGGCCTAAAACGGCACCTGCTGCTGCGCCAACTAATAAACCTGCCAAAACTTTACTCTTGCTCATATTGATAATTTTAAAAGTGATAAATAAGAATCTCGTTTGTATATGCTAAAATGTTGCCAAACTCGCCGCACTTAGAGATGGGTAATAAATATCTCAGTTGCGTTATCAACTGTTTCAACCAGCAAGTAGTTACGCTGTACCTCATCTT
Source organism: Chitinophagaceae bacterium (assembly GCA_043737055.1). Taxonomy (GTDB): domain Bacteria; phylum Bacteroidota; class Bacteroidia; order Chitinophagales; family Chitinophagaceae; genus Ferruginibacter. The sequence continues at coordinate 54,094 of JAYTBG010000034.1, forward strand.
ACCGCCGCCATTAACTCCAGGATTGCTGGTCAAACACGGGCAGGCTGGTTACGACTTGCAAAATAGCCTGATGCTTCGTGAGCCGAAAAACTTTTCCCAACCCCTGCGGGCCAAGGACATAGTTTAAAATATTTATAGCATACTGCTGCTAATAAAGTATTTGCATTTGCAAGGTACTCACCATTTTGAAAAATGATGACGCCGCCTGCTTTAATTACCCACTCACCCAACGTACAGGTAGCTCCACTTCACATAGTAGTATTAATCCGCTTAAGCTGAAGAAAAACAGAGTTGCGAACACAGCGTGAAGCAAATTATTTTATTCAGAAAGCCGCCTATTTGGAAAAACTAGTGGACAAATATATCTTAATAGTTCGGCATGTTTTGCAACACAAAATTGTGTGGCAGAAAAACTATCAAAAATTGGATTTTAGACGGAGTCACAGCACTAGCCTGATCAATTATAGTGATAGTTATGCGCCAACAGAAGCCTGTATCTAAAATTTCTAAGAGGGGTGTTCAGGACGAAATACCTGGGTACTCAGTCATAAACAAAGACCATTTCTAACAGGTAAATTAAATGTTTCTATATTACAAAAGCTTCGTAATATTGCAGTGGAATCGGTTAGGGCACATATCCCATATCTCTTGCTTCAAATAGTATAACCTCTTCCATCAGCTTATTTTACAACTTCAATTTATTTAACGGTACAATCACAGCGGCCTTTTAGAACAACGCACCTCCCAAGACTTTATGTACGATATATCACAATTGAACGACTTACTCGTTCCCGAACTGCATGATGTAGCAGAGCAGTTAAACATACCAAACTCAAACAAAATGAATAAACAAGAATTGGTTTCTACCATTCTTGCTAAACAAAAGAATATGGCAGCAGACAATAAAATCCCCGACGGCGACAAACCAAAGCGCAAACGCATTGCAAAAACCGAAGGAGCTGAAGATGCCGCTCCAGCACGCCAGGATGAGCTTTTTAAAAAAGAAGCAGCACCCGCAGCAAGAGAGACAGCAACACCAACAAGAAAAGTAGCGCCAGAAAGGAAGGCTCCCAAAAAGCAAAAAGTGGAGCCCGAAATAGAAGCAGAGGAGGAAGAGTTGCAACCCATTACAAGTGAACAAAGCACTATACCGGCAGCAATTGCGCAAATGCTGGCTGCAGAAGATGATGTGCAGCAACCAGAAGTGGATATGGATGATGATGAGGAAGAAGAGCAGGAACGCACACCTCCTGCACACACACGCAACTATCAGCCCAAGCAACAACCAGTTTTTAATATTGAGTTCGACGGTGTTGTTCCGGGAGAAGGTGTTCTTGAAATGATGCCAGATGGCTACGGCTTCCTGCGCAGCAGCGATTACAATTATCTTTCATCTCCTGATGATATTTATGTTTCTCCATCGCAGATAAAATTATTTGGCCTAAAGACCGGTGATACTGTTTTTGGATCTGTCCGTCCGCCAAAAGAAGGTGAAAAATATTTTGCGTTATTAAAGGTGACCACCATCAATGGTAAGAGCCCGGAAGAAGTAAGAGACAGGGTACCATTTGACTACCTTACGCCATTGTTTCCTTACGAAAAAATGAACCTCACTACCAAGTCTGACAACTATAGTACTCGTATTATGGACTTGTTTACCCCAATTGGTAAAGGACAGCGTGGCTTAATTGTGGCGCAGCCAAAAACGGGTAAAACCATGTTGTTGAAAGAGCTCGCTAACGCTATTGCAGAGAATCATCCGGAATGTTACCTGATGATTGTGCTGGTAGATGAAAGGCCGGAAGAGGTTACCGATATGGAGCGCAGCGTAAAGGCAGAAGTAATTGCTTCTACTTTTGATGAGCCTGCAGAAAAGCATGTAAAAGTTTCTACCATTGCTTTGCAAAAAGCAAAACGACTTGTTGAGTGTGGGCACGATGTGGTGATATTGCTGGATTCAATTACCCGTTTGGCCAGAGCACACAATACTGTAGCCCCTAGTAGCGGTAAAGTATTGAGTGGTGGTGTAGAAGCCAACGCAATGCAAAAGCCTAAGCAATTTTTTGGTGCTGCCCGCAAAATAGAGAACGGCGGATCGCTCACCATCATTGCTACAGCACTAGTAGACACTGGTAGTAAAATGGACGAGGTTATTTTTGAAGAATTTAAAGGTACCGGTAATATGGAGCTACAACTGGAACGTAAACTTTCGAACAGGAGAATCTATCCTGCAATTGACATTGTTGCATCCAGCACAAGAAGAGATGATTTGTTGTTAGATAAAGATACCTTCCAACGTATGTGGGTGTTGCGTAAGCATATGGCAGATATGAATCCTGAAGAAGCCATTAATACCTTATTGAAAAACATGAAGGGAACAAAAAACAACGCAGAATTTTTAACAAGTATGAACGGATAAATTATTTGTAAAATTGTTACGGGGCTGCCGGTTTACCGGCAGTTTTTTTGTGCCATATTCTTTTTACTTAAAGTGAATTTGTGTTACTAAACTTTCAATCAAATAACCACGAGAGACAGAAGCTAACCCCTTTGAATTATTCGTAAATTAGCAGGCTATTAAACTATGCCAGTAAAAAGAATAAGTATCGAAGAATTTTTAGAGCTAAGCCAGCGACTGCCTGTATTGGATGTGCGAAGCCCCGGCGAATTTATCCATGCGCACATACCCGGAGCATACAGCCTACCGCTTTTTAGCGACGAAGAAAGGAAGGTAGTAGGTACTGCTTACAAACAACAAGGCAAACTAAAAGCTATCAAGCATGGCCTTGATTATTTTGGTCTAAAGATGCGGGGTATGGTAGAGGAAGCGGAGAAAATAGTTGATAGTTGGCAGTTGACGGTTGGCAGCCAGCAAGTAGCAAATTTCAATGACGTGGAAATAGCACAGGGTAACCAACTGCCAATTGCTAAAGGCAAACTGATTGTGCATTGCTGGCGTGGCGGTATGCGGAGCGGAGCGGTAGCATGGCTACTGGATCTTTACGGATTTGAAGTGTATACTTTGGCGGGGGGATATAAGGCATATAGAAACTGGGCGCTAATACAATTCGAAAAAGACTACCATTTTCAAATATTGGGGGGTAACACCGGCAGCGGTAAAACGACTATTCTCCAGTATCTGGAGGTCAGCCTGCATACAGTGATAGATCTGGAAAAACTTGCCAATCATAAAGGATCTGCTTTTGGTGGAATAGGTCAGGGCGAACAGCCTACGCAGGAAATGTTTGAAAATTTGCTTGCAACCGAGCTGCATAACAAAGCGACTGCAATGATATGGTTAGAAGATGAAAGCCAACGTATAGGCAAACTTCATATACCGCACTTACTCTGGCAAACGATGCGCAACAAACCAATCTACTTTGTGGACATACCCTTCAAAGAAAGGCTGGCTTACATCGTACGGGAATATGGTGTGTGCAGCAAAGAAAATCTTGCGCAATCCATAGAACGCATACAAAAGCGCCTTGGCCCACTGGAAACCAAAACCGCACTTGCACACCTGAACAACCACGAAATAGAAGCCTGTTTTAGCATACTGCTTCATTATTACGACAAGCATTATGGTAAAGGCCTGCTAAACCGGGAAAATATTGATCGATTATTAAATAAAATACCCTCTTCAGCCGTTGACTATAAAATGAATGCTGAAAAGTTAATCCTATGCAATACCCCAAGTTAATAGCTACCCTCCTGTTGGTTTTTCCTCTTTCTCTTTTTGCGCAGGATATTACCGGTCTTTGGAAGGGTACTTTGTACAATGATACCACCCGCATATCTTACAAATACGAAATAGGCATTAGCAAGGAGAAAAGTAAGTATACCGGTTTTTCGCATACATGGTTCATCATGGATGACAAGCAATATTTTGGGGTAAAAAAAGTAAAAATAAAAATTGCTGATGACGGAAAAATTATAGTGGAAGACGATGGTTTAATTTCCAACAATTATCCAACAGCGCCAAACAAAAATGTGCGGCAGTTAAATGTATTGGCTCTGGATGCCAGTGGCCCCGTGATGTCTCTAAACGGACCTTTTACTACCAATAGAACAAAAGATTATCATTCTCTCACAGGCTCCGTTAGCCTGCAACGCAACAATGATTTCTGGCAGTCGGCACTGGTGCCTCACCTGCAGGAACTCGGTAAAGAAAAAGAATTGTCATTTGTGAAAGAAGAAAGCGTAAGTCTGGCGACGGTAGCCACTGAGCAAAAAAAGGCTGTACAAAAAGTGATAGAAAACGATGCGTTGCTGGTAAAGCAAAATGTAAAAGAAGATCAGGTGAGAAAAGCAGCGTTGCTTAAGGAACAAGCTGACAGGAACAAACAGGCCGAGCTGCAGGTGAAAGTGGTAGCAGCCCAAGCTGCAGAGCGTGAAAAAGAAATGAAACGAATTTCAAAGCTGGAAGGTGAAATAAAAGCACGGGAAGAAAAGGAAAAACTGCAGGCCGAAATCGCCTTGAGGGAAACTAATCAAAAAGAAGCAGCAGCCAAAGAAAAAGCGACAATAGCCCTGGCTAAAAAAGAAGCCGAGGCAAAAACACACGCCGAAAAAGAAAGTGCCAGGCAAGAATATGCAAAACAACAGGCAATTCGAGCGCAGGAAATAGCTAAAGAAAATGCCGTAAAACTTCAACTAAAACAACAGTCAGAGGCCCGGGCCAGGGAGGAGAAACAACAAATAGAGCTTGCTAAAAAAGAACAGGCCGCAAAAGACATAGCCGCCAAAGATGCCGCCATAGCTCAACAAAAAAGTAGTGCGTTATCTGCAGCCGCCAGTGAATTAAATCTTCAAAAAGAAAAGACGGTCATAATTTCCCAGCCCGCCGCAAATGCTGCCAATCGCACAACTGTGCTACAGCAAACAGTAAGCTTTAGTTCTGATAGCTTGCTATTATCCTTATACGACAATGGTGAAATAGACGGAGACACGGTCAGTGTTTTGATGAACGGCCAGCTCATTCTTGCAAAGCAAGGACTGAGTACTACCGCAATTAAAAAGACAATATACATTCCTGCAGGTACCAACGAAGTGGAACTACTCATGTATGCCGAAAGCCTCGGATCAATACCACCAAACACCGGCTTGCTGGTAGTGAGGGATGGAAAAAGTTTGTACGAAGTTCGTTTCAGTGGCGATCTTCAAAAAAATGCTTCTATTGTATTCAAGAGAAAGAAGGAATAATATCTTTGCCGGATGCACGAATCCCCCAACAGCAGCGAGCCTTTTTTATTGACCCAGTATTCGCATGGCGCAGGCTGTGGTTGTAAAATATCTCCTAAAATTTTAGATGAAATTCTGGCAAGTAATTTTGCTATGCCCGATAACCAAAAATTGTTGGTAGGCAACCATAGTAAAGACGATGCTGCCGTGTACGACCTTGACAACGGCACCGCACTCATCTCTACAACAGATTTTTTTATGCCTATTGTTGATGACCCTTATGAGTTTGGCAGAATCGCTTCTGCCAACGCCATCAGTGACGTGTATGCTATGGGAGGCAAGCCCATTTTGGCGATTGCAATTTTAGGATGGCCCATTAATATTTTGCCCCCTTCGGTTGCACAAAAAGTAATTGAGGGCAGCAGGAGTATTTGTAAGGAAGCTGGCATCCCGCTCGCAGGTGGGCATAGCATAGATTCCCCCGAGCCTATTTTTGGATTGGCCGTAAATGGCCTGGTGCAAATTGACAACATCAAGCAGAACAATCTTGCACAGGGCGGCGATGTATTGTTTTTGACCAAGCCATTGGGTGTCGGCATTTTAACGACAGCACAAAAAAAAGGTCTTCTAAAAGACGGACATGTAGGCCTTGCAGCCCGGCAAATGATGCAGTTGAATAAAGTGGGAGAAGTCCTGGGAAAAATAAATGGGGTAACAGCTATGACCGACGTTACCGGTTTTGGTCTGCTGGGGCATCTTGTTGAAATGGCCGAAGGAAGCGGCTTAAGCGCCGTAATTGATTTTGTAAAGGTGAAATTGATAACAGAAGACTTAACCGCTTACATAGATCAGAAATGCGTGCCTGGCGGAACCAATCGTAACTGGGATAGCTATGGCCATAAAATAGGAAGCGTAACAGATTATCAGAAAGCCATATTAGCAGATCCGCAAACCAGTGGCGGATTATTGGTGGCAGTGCGCAGAGATGCTGTAGAAGTAGTTTTAGAAAAACTTAGAGCGCATGACCTGGAAACGTTTACTCAACCGATTGGAGAAATGATCCCACATTCAGCAAGCAGAGTATCCATCCGTTAACCGGGGCCGTTTCATTTCTGCGCTATGATCTTGTCTATCTGGGCGGCAAGTTTCCGGTCCTTATCAGTAACCGTGTTGCCCGCATCATGAGTGTTTAGCCAAACTTCCACTGAACTATATACATTGGTCCATCTTGGGTGATGATCCATTTTTTCTGCAGCCAATGCCACCTGGGTCATAAATGAGAATGCCTGTGAGAAATCGTGAAATTCAAATTTCTGGTAGAGGGCGTGATTTTCTTCTTTCCACATAAAAATTAATTTATAATTATTTAATTAATAATTGATAATAACATTAAACTCAAAAAAGAGAGTAATACTCTCATCTCCCTAGTTTATGTCAGTAATATTTAGTGATATAAACTACTCTAATGATTCATAAAGGTTGGAACCCTTCGTTATTTATTCAACAGCTATCGGACGACCTTACCCCCCATTATCCATTATGAATTTTCATATTATCAATTATAATATAAGGTGTTGTTTGTGCTTTATCTTCTCATTGGTCATTTCATTTACCAATTGTACCGAGGGGATTAACTTAATCGATTGCAATAAAATGCTCATTGCACTCTTATCAATCTCATCGCATTTTACAAGCCATAAAAAATCGAGGTGCTTAAATTCTGGCAGCAGGTATTCCCCGTCATGCTGGTTATTGTAAAGGAGGTGGCAATTAGCACAGCCAGGCTCCTGGTATTCATATACAGAGAAATAGTAATTCCGTTTTTTCTTTTGCAATTGTATTTCCAGGCTGGTGTTAAGCCTGAAGTGGAGGCCTAACTTTTGATTGGCATGCCAAATAAACAAGTAGTCTTTGACGGGCGAAACAATGCCCATCAAAAAACTGTTTTCGAAAAACTCTTCCGCTAAGGTCTCGTTATCTATTTTTAATTTCATAGCAGCAGATTTCCTGCATTGTTCTGTTATTCAATTAAAACCTTAAGCAAAATTAAAAACCTGCACTTAAAAAACTACCGGGAGCATTAACTCCTTGTTAGCTCTTTTTACCTTCAGAGTGCTGGCTTGCCCCTTTTCAAACTTACCTAATTCCTTCATGTACGCTTCAACGTTTTCTATTTCCTGCCCGCCTAATTGAATAATAACATCGCCAGCAAGCACACCAGCTTTTTCCCCAGGCCTGCCGCTAGTAACGCCCTCTACAAAAATGCCAGGTCCGGCAAAAGTATAGTCTAGCATAACCCCCAGCGTAACTTTAAAACTGCTGCGGTTCATAGACACTTCCCGTGTTTTGGCGAATGTCATCTTCTCCATTTCGTTGCTGAGGGTTACAATATTTTTTATGTAGGTAACAATTTCCATCATACCCTTATAATTAATCTTTTCCTTATCGTCGCCAGGTTTGTGGTAGTCAGTGTGTGTGCCGGTAAAGAAAAACAATACTGGAATGTTTTTTCTGTAAAAAGAAGTGTGGTCACTTGGGCCGCTGCCGCTACTATCTATTTTTATGTTGAAGTAAGTTTTATCCGTTTTAACCAGCTTGCTCCAATCTGGCGAAGTACCATAGCCGCCAATATTGATATTTCTGCTGCTGTCATTCAGGCGGCCCACCATGTCCATATTAATCATGTAATTAATACTCTTGGCATCCACAGGTAAATGGTCTACAAAATATTTTGAACCGAAAAGACCAAGTTCCTCACCACTAAACGCCACCAGGAGGTAATTGTATTTTTTGAGTTTCGATTTTTTTAACCACCTACCTAATTCAATAAGTGATGCGGTTCCGCTGGCATTGTCATCGGCGCCATTGTGTATCATGGGAATGGTATCTGTGTAAAGAGAATTTTTATCTTCTCCATACCCCAGGTGGTCGTAGTGCGCACCAAGCACAATGGTAAAGGGGGCCTTGTTGTCAATAAAACCTACTACGTTGTGGCCAAGACGCTTTTCTTTGGCGTTGGCATCGAACACCTGCAGGTAGGTATCAGCTCCGTTCCTTCTTGCAAGGCCGGCCGACTTAAATTTTTTGCTTATATATTCATAAGCCAGCTTTTCTCCTGCAGTTCCGGTACGCCTGCCTTCCAGTTTATCATCAGCCAAATAGGCTACATGTTCTTGCAGACGCCCTACAACATCGAGGTCAGATTTTTTAGGAGACTGGGCTTGAGCGGTACCAGCCAGGAATAACAAAAAGAGAAGAACAGCTTTCATGAAATATGTAATTACAACAACAAAGTTAACCAACGGGTGATTCTGAAATGGCATTAAGTTTTAACGATGACGAAGGTTCAACTTTCCGAATTCGTAACCGCATTCATTTGGTAAATGTTACTTTTGGGCCCCGCAAAAACCGGCTTTTCATAGATTAAGTGATTAAAAAAACCAACATAGCTTTAGTAGGTAATCCCAACAGCGGAAAATCGTCTCTTTTTAATGTACTTACCGGCCTGAATCAAAAGGTGGGTAATTTCCCGGGTGTAACGGTAGATAAAAAAACAGGCACTGCAGAGCTCTCTGCTGGCCGGCACGTAAACCTGATTGATTTACCGGGAACATATAGCCTTTACCCCAGGCGGGAAGATGAGTGGGTTTCCTACAAAGTCTTATTAAATCAGGATGTACAGCTTAAGCCAGATGTTATATTGGTAGTTGCAGACGCCAGCAACTTAAAACGTAATCTCCTTTTTTGTACACAGATCATCGATCTGAATGTACCGGTGGTAATTGCGCTGAGCATGATGGACCTTGCCCGGCAGAAGGGAATCAAAATTGATATTGCCGGCCTGGAACGGGAACTTGGAGTGCCCATTGTAGCTATCAACCCAAGAAAAAACAAAGGCATAGCTACATTGAAAAAGGCGCTGGAATTAACTTTAGACAGCGGCCCACACAATGCCCCCCGAAATTTTATAGATTCAGATGCATTGGCACCTTCAGCCGTACAGGAGATTCAATCACAGTTTCCTGATGTAAGCAATTATAAGGCGCTGCATTACCTCATTAACCATGAACATTTTTTACTTACGGCTTCCGAACAACTAGCCGTGGAGGCCACTGAAGTACGGCACCAATTCAACCCTACCCGAACACAGGCAGAAGAAATTATGCAGCGTTATGTCCGCATCAAGCAGATTATGCAGCACACGGTGGTAGAAGAAGGCCCGCTGGAAAAGTCTTTGTTTACTGAAAAACTAGACAATATTTTAATGCACCGCTTGTGGGGTTATGTTATTATGATTGTGGTGTTGTTTCTTCTTTTTCAAAGTATATTCTGGTTGGCGCAATACCCCATGGATGCTATAGAATGGAGTTTCGGTAAAATGGCTGCATGGTTTACAAACGTATTGCCTGATGGCTGGGCCAGCGATCTTTTTGTAAATGGAATACTCGCCGGCCTAAGTGGGATTCTTATTTTTATACCACAGATAATGATTCTTTTTGGGTTAATTACGCTCCTGGAAGACTCTGGATACATGGCACGGATAAGTTTTCTTACAGATAAACTGATGCGTAAAGTGGGTCTCAATGGCAAAAGTGTTATGCCTATGATCAGCGGCTTTGCATGTGCCGTGCCCGCCATTATGAGTGCCCGAAACATTGAGAATGCCAAGGAGCGCTTGCTCACCATCATGATAACGCCACTCATGAGTTGTAGTGCCAGGTTGCCGGTATATACCATTTTGATTGCACTCGTAATTCCCAACAAATTTTATTTCGGTTTTATGAGTCTGCAAGGGCTGGTTATGATGGGCCTTTATATGATGGGCACTCTGATGGCCCTGGTAGTGGCCTGGATCATGAAGTGGTTTATAAAAAGTAAAGAGCGGAGTTTTTTTATACTAGAATTGCCTGTATACCGCAGCCCACGGTGGAAAAATGCTGCAGTGACCATGGTAGAAAAGGCTAAGATATTTGTAAGAGATGCCGGCAAAATTATCATGGTTATCAGTCTTCTGTTGTGGGCCCTTAGTAGCTACGGTCCGCCACAACGAATGGCAGAAGTAACTGCGCAATACGATGCCCTAGTATTAGCAAACCCCAACAACGAAGAAGAGATTAATAAACAAAGAGGTACGGCAGAATTGCAGAATTCATATGCCGGCATCGTGGGCAAAAGCATGGAGCCCATCATTGCGCCGATCGGCTTTGATTGGAAAATCGGCATTGCACTGGTTACTTCATTTGCTGCCCGGGAAGTTTTTGTAGGAACCATGGCCACGCTTTATAGTGTGGGGGTAGAAGAGAGCCAGCGAACACTGCGACAAAAAATGGGCGCCGCCGTGCGGGCTGACGGCAGCAAAGTGTACGACCTTGCTACCGGGCTTTCGCTCATGGTATTCTATGTATTGGCTATGCAATGTATGAGTACCCTGGCCATTGTTAAAAGAGAAACCCGTAGTTGGAAGTGGCCTACCATACAATTCCTGTACATGACTGCGCTTGCTTACGGGATGAGCTGGCTGGTGTACACACTCTTTAAATAAAAAAACCGGCTGACTTAGCCGGTAACTGCGCCAAGGTAAACCACCCTACCAGTTCACAGCATACTTAATATTGTTTAATACCTGCGGGTATAGCTGGCGGTACAATTCTTCCAACACCTGCTCTCTCCGGGGCGCATAAATATTACTATTGTTTATCACGGCCCAGTCCTGGGAACTTAGTGCCCGGCTATCGCCGCTGTAGGTTGCTGTTTCTTCCTGCCATTGGTAGTTTTCCCTAAAATTTCTATTGCTGATCGTGCGGCCTGTTTCAAAGTCTCGGATCAATACATCCATATCTGCCCGGGCAGTAAAACTCATCCGGTTAACGTTTAGGGTAGCATTTACCGTCCGGTACACAGGCTTGCCCGAAGTATCGGTGCCAGACTGTACCTGGGCACTCCTGTTTTGATGGTAAGTGTTAGAATAAGGCTGAGGGAGATCGATATTTCTTAGTCTTAGGTCTACCATCCAATCTATGCTGATATTGGCTCGCTGTGCTTCCCAATCGCTGTAAAATCTTGCAGCATAATTGCTGTTGTTATTTGCATAGCCAAGGTCTCTCACAAGCGTGCGCTGAAAATATTCATTGCTATAATTCAGGCCTGAGTTCCCCCAGCCAGTGTTAGAAAAAAAACTATTGTCCTGCACGGGGTTAATCACTACGTCTACGATGGCACTTTCATACGCTTCATTAATCTTGTCCTGAACATCTTTATACCCGCCCATGTAACGGTCCGTTTTTTTGAAATAAGAATAGGCTTTTTTAGCATTGTCTCTTCCGTTCTTGGTGAGAAACGCCTGGCCTTGCAGATAATATTCTTCAGCCGCAGCCTGTTTGGTTTCCAGCAATTCTGTATTGAAATTTCTTGGGGTTACCAGCTTAAAAGCAGCGGGAGAATTGATAACTGCATTATAGATTTCCTGCAGATCATTGTATTCGCCTATTACCTTGTCCCAGCGCCCAAGGTCTGAGCCAGACTGGAAGCTTTTTATTCTATCAAGCTTGTTGGAGAGCACATTTTTGTACAAAACAGGTACCGCTTCCTGGGCATCTTCGTCGGTAGTTTTTTTGTCAAGGCGTTTAACCGCATCAAACAGGGCTTTGTTTTCATCCGTTCTTTCCAGGTAGCTCTTGTTGCTTCCGCAGGCGGTGAGCAAAACAGCTAGTACCAGAATTTGCAAAATATGTTTCATTGCTCAAGATTTAAAAAATTATAAGATCAAAGCAAAGACTATTTATTAAGAGGAAAGGTTAATTACAAGAAGTTATATCGCTGTTAACAGAAATATGTAGGCCTTAGAAGGCGATCCACTCATCCTCTATTAAAACCACTCATCTAATTTAGAAAAGTTATTTTAGCCACCAGTTATTTTCTAAACCCTTTACAGGCAATGCTTTAGTGAATAGCATACATCTAGGTTAGTCAAGCTACTTTAAAATAAATGGTATTATGTGTTGCATAGTACTAAAAACTTATTATCTTTGATTTGTGATCGGGAAGATTAGGTGGTAAAGGCAGTAGATCCGGAACAACTACCTCACCTGATATCTAACCTTCGCAAAAAGTATAGCCATGAATAAATAATTTTTTGCAAAGATCTTTTTTACAACATTGATTTTTACCAGTCATGAAAAGCAGGTGTTGTAAAGAGGTAAAAACTGAAAGCCATGAACATTGATAACACAGCCAGCCAGATGCGAAAAGGGGTTTTGGAGTTCTGCATTCTTTCGGTGATTAAACAGGGAGAAGCTTATCCCTCAGACATCATTGACAAAATGAAAGCTGCCAACCTGAACATTTTTGAAGGTACGCTTTACCCCTTGCTTACCCGCCTCAAGAATGCGGAACTGCTTACTTACAGGTGGGTGGAAAGCAATAGTGGACCGCCACGAAAATATTTCCTGCTCACCGACAAGGGCGCACAGTTTTACAACGAACTGGAAGCCACCTGGAACGAGCTTGCAAATGCAGTGCAGGCACTCACAGCAAAGCCCTAAAAAAAACTCAACAACCAAAAACAAAGTATAGCCATGCTTTTTTGGTACAACTCAACAACCGAAACAACATTTAGCCATGATTCCTTTCTCTACCGGGTTAGGGTCAGACAAACACTTACAATTATTACGTCATGAAACAGGTAATAAACATCAACTTCCAGGGGCAGGTAGTTCCTATAGAAGTTACAGCCTTTGATATCTTAAAAC
>JAYTBG010000035.1:0-2304 GCA_043737055.1 Chitinophagaceae bacterium
GAGCTCTGCTGAGGAGCAACTCACCAGCAATAGGTTCAGCCGGCGAAATACAGGGCAATGCAGGTACATATTGTATCTGCATTCTGTATTTTAGAGGCACCATGCCTAAAGAAAACCTAAGCTGCATATTCATACGGTGTTTGATTTTTTAATGACTCATGTGGCCTTTCTGTGTTGTATTCTTTTACAAATTCTTCTGCTAGTTCTTTTGCTTCATTGATAGAAGAGAAGAGATTAGCATTAAATAGTTCCTCCCGTGCTGTGCGGTTAAATCGTTCGATGAAACAGTTTTCCTGTGGACTTCCCTTTTGTATTTTTTCCCATTTTATTCGATGAGCGTGTAACCATAATTGAAATCGTTTTGAGATGAATTCCGGGCCATTATCTGTACGGATTGATTTGGGTTTCCCATACTCTGCCATGGCAATCTCTAACATGGCAATAAGTCGCTTGGCGGGAATTGAAGATGCCATGAACATGCCTTTACAAAACCTGTTGTAAGGGTCAATGATGTTCAATGATCTTATTTTTCTACCAGATATGAGGCTGTCATGCATGAAGTCAATTGCCCACTCTACATTTGCTTTTAATGGTAATATTGCTGTATTAGCAGGGTTTATAAATCTAGGTTTGCCAGGTTTCTTGTATAAACTAAATCCTTGTTGCTCATACACCCGTCTAATCTTGCTTGCAGACAGTCCTGGTTGTTTACGTTGCACCATTGCTATTACTTTTTTTCTTCCACGCCTCCTGGTACCAATCACCGAAACGATTACAGCCTTTACAGCTTCATCTTTTTGCGGCATCAACTTCCTATAATACTTTGTACTTCGTGCATGTGAAAACAATTTACAGGCCCGGGAATGAGATACTTTGTAATGTGCAACAACATATACCACGCACTCTTCTTTATCCCCGGGCCTTACCACTTTTTTGAGTTTACATCCCGCAGTATTTGATTATCTAAAGTAAGGTCCGCCACGGCCCGTTTCAATCTGCTATTCTCTTGCTCCAGTGTCCGCAGACGGTGAAGCTCTTCAGTACCTAATCCACCATATTTATTTTTCCAGTTGTGAAAAGTTGTCTCAGTAATGCCATGCTTTCTGGCTATCTCTGAAACTTTCAATCCAGCTTCTTGCTCCTTTAAAATAGAAACAATTTGTTCTTCTGTAAATCGTGATTTTTTCATTTCGCTTAATTTTGAACGTTAAAAATAAAATTTTAAGTTGTTCAAAAAAAGCAGCCACTTACCTGGGCACAAAAATTCCCCTACCCATGATATTTAAATCACAGGTGCAGTTTGCTTTGCCAATAAATATTTTGTTGGTGGCCCTCTGCTACTAACCTGTCCCGATTTTGTCGGAAAGACTTCGATTGTCATCAGTGTACCAGTTTTGCAGCAGCGACATTTACGCAGCATGGTTGATATTTTTTGCGGCGGACGTTTTATATCTAAACTTAACTGCAGCTGCTGTAATCTTCCTCTTTTACAACTACTGTTGAGGATGCCGTAATGCCTGATGCGTACAAATCTTTTTGGTAAAATGTGCTGCGCAAATCATCTGATAAACTCTGTATTGGCCCGCAGCATTAATTTACGATCTTTGTGAGTAAAACTCACTTCGCTGTTGCACACATTTTTTATGCGGCTGTTGCTGCTGGTCACCTTATGGGTGTATCATCCGAGATATTCCCCTACTGATATAAGTCTTGCAAGTGCGGCTTTGGCCTGTAGCAGTCAACGGTTGTGCATATCCGGGCCTTGGTTCGGGCTTGACCAACATTGCCAAACATTGCTTCTAAATATTTATCTTTATAAAAAGCCAGGCAGCGGTTTCGGGCGGAAGGAATACTAATGCCACACCTGCACTATGCCCTGTCGTTGCCTTCAACCCGTTCGCGGGCTCTTAAATTAAAACTACTTGACAAGAAATTTTACTATTTTATTACTTCTTCTTCTGTTTAGTTCTTGTGGGACAGTACGGGTAGAAAATTATTATTTACCAGAAGGCTATCAAGGAAACGTCGCAATTATTTATAAGAATGACGGGGATGAAATAAATGACCCCCAAACTTGGACTATACCTGATGACGGTATTTTAAGAACTAATTACAAGTTTTCAGCAGGTAAATATGTGACAAATTATTATCAAAAAAACAGTACAAATTCTTATGATACTCTTCACCACGACTTTACCATTAAGGATACGACACAAAACGAAATTGTGTTTTCTCGAATTTTGACTTTCTCGAAATATAAAAGCAAAGACATCTTTACCGTAAAGACTTTTTACGTTGGAAAAA
>JAYTBG010000036.1:0-5777 GCA_043737055.1 Chitinophagaceae bacterium
CCATACATTTTTTTAATCATGCCTGCAGGAACCATTCCTTTTCTAAAACCCGGGATATTAGCTGTCTTGCTGTATTCTTTTAATTTTTTTTCAAAAGAGTGGAAATAATCTTCTTTACTGATCTTAACGGTAAGTTTATCATTTAATAAACCAATGTTTTCTCTAACTACTGTAGCCATAATGTTTTTTTTAAAAATCCCTCTCCTTTGGGAGAGGGATTACGTTGTAATAGTGCGGATAATAGGGGTCGAACCTACATGCCTTGCGGCGCCAGATCCTAAGTCTGGTGCGTCTGCCAATTTCGCCATATCCGCAAACGGGACGCAAAAGTAAGGGATTTATTCAAAAAAGAATTCTAATTAGGTAAAAGAATTGGGGAGGCTGGCAAAATAAAAGCTGCCGTTTTTGAGCCGGTAATCAGGCCCCGAAAAAATATACAATTCAACCAGTGATCTGCACGTTTTTGATCGAGAAATGATGCTGCCGTTCGCAGTATTGAAATTTTTTAAAGTAAATTCGTTTGGATGGAGGTTATAGAGAGCATACCAGTGTATAATTTAAGCGAAGAGGACGAAAAGAAGGAAATTCTTCGGGAATACAGAGCCTTGTTGCGGGTACTGAAAACCAAGTTGAAGCCCGGTGATAAGATACTTTTGCGCACAGCATTTGAGATGGCGGCTGACGCACATAAGACGATGCGTAGAAAAAGCGGCGAGCCATACATCCTGCATCCTCTTGCCGTAGCTAAAATCTGCGTAGAAGAAATTGGGCTTGGTATCAGAAGTACCATCTGTGCCCTACTGCACGACACAGTGGAGGATACCGATATTACGCTGGACGATATAAGCAGGGAGTTTGGCGCAGAAATAACCCGCATTGTGGATGGCCTTACTAAAATTGCCACCGTACTTGATGCCAACACCTCCCAGCAGGCAGAGAACTTTAAAAAAATACTGCTCACCCTTACCGATGATCCCCGGGTGATACTTATTAAACTGGCCGATCGCCTGCATAATATGCGCACGATGGACAGTATGAAAAGGGAAAAGCAGCTCAAGATATCTTCCGAAACAGTTTATGTGTATGCGCCCCTCGCCCACCGCATGGGGTTGTACAATATTAAAACGGAGATGGAAGATCTTGCTATGAAATACATGGAGCCGGATACCTATCGCTACATTGCTCAAAAGCTACAGGACACTAAACGGGAGCGCACCCGCTACATCAATGACTTTATACGCCCACTTAAAGCTAACCTTGAAAGAACAGGTTTTGACTTTGATATTTATGGCCGCCCCAAAAGCATCCATTCCATCTGGAGTAAAATAAAAAAGAAGGGCGTTTCTTTTGAAGAGGTGTACGACCTCTTTGCAATACGCATCATTGTAAACGCTCCGCCAGAAAAAGAAAAGGAAGACTGTTGGAAAGTCTACAGCATCATCACCGACGCCTACAATCCCTCTCCGGAAAGGCTGAGAGACTGGCTGAGCAACCCAAAAAGCAATGGCTATGAAGCGCTGCATACCACGGTGATGGGGCCCCAGGGCAAATGGGTAGAAGTACAGATACGCACCAAGCGCATGAACGAGATTGCGGAAAAAGGCCTGGCAGCACATTGGAAATATAAAGAAGGAGCCAGCGATGAAAGCCGCTTCGATAAATGGTTTCACCAAATAAGGGAAGCACTGAGCAGCCAGGACAGCAACTCCTTAGACTTTCTACAAGATTTCAAAACCTCCTTTTTAGTTGAGGAAATTTATGTGTATACTCCTAAGGGCGATGTGAAAATGTTGCCCGTGGGTGCCACTGCATTAGATTTTGCCTTTGGTGTACACACTGCCGTGGGCAGCAAATGTATTGGTGCCAAAGTAAATCATAAGCTGGTTCCCATCAGTTACAAATTACGCAGCGGAGACCAGATAGAGATCATTACCAGTGCCAAGCAAAAGCCCAACAGCGAATGGTTAAAGTTTGTGGTTACCAGCAAGGCAAAAACAAAAATAAAAGATACACTCAAGGAAGAAAAGAGAACGATTGCAGAAGAAGGTAAGTACATCATTCAGCGAAAACTAGAAGGCATTAATGCAGTGATGAACCAGGCCAACCTGGAAGAACTGGCTTCTTTTTATAAGCTTAATAGTTCGCTGGACCTATTGTATGAAATAGCCATCAAGAAGATTGATCTTAAAGAGTTGAAAGAATTTACGGTGCATGGTGATAAGCTGATAGCGCCAAAGCCGCTTAAAATAGTAGAAGACAAAACCCTGCATCCTGAAATTCCGCATCGACAGCCAGGTAAGAAAGAAGCGGAGCTAATCATTTTTGGAGAAAGCAGCGACAAGATCATGTACACGCTGGCCAACTGTTGCAAGCCCATACCCGGCGACGATGTGTTCGGTTTTGTAACTACGGGCGAAGGGTTGAAAATTCATAGAACTACCTGTCCTAATGCTACGAGGCTTATGGCTAATTATGGGCACCGGGTAGTAAAAACGAAATGGGCCAAAAACAAAGAGATCTCTTTTCTTACGGGTCTCAAAATTATTGGACTGGATGATGTTGGTGTGATTCATAAAATTACTAACCTCATTAGCGGAGAACTAAAAGTAAATATTTCGGCTATGACGATAGAGGCAAAAGATGGAATTTTTGAGGGCAATGTGAAGGTATTTGTACATGATAAAGAAGAACTAGACGATCTTGTAGACGAGTTACTCAAACTTTCGGGCATTGAGAGGGTAGACAGGTATGATACGGAGTGATTAGTTCTGAATTATAAGTTAGGAATAAACAAATGACGAATTACGAGTAACGAATGAAGAATTGCCGGATTGTGACGACCCGTAGGCAATTGACTATTGACCATTGACCCCGTCCGAACGGCGTTCAGCCGGGCGGCAATTAACCATCGCCCCTTCACCTTTAAAAAAAAATAAAAAATGCAAGAATTAATTTCACAACTAACCAGCAAAGCAGGCATTAGTGCAGAACAAGCTGCTAAAGTAATTGAGACGATTAAAGAGTTTACGAAAGACAAATTTCCGATGATGAGTGGTACTGTGGACAGCCTGCTGTCAGGCGCTCCAGCTACGAACTTTCCAGAGGCACCTGTGGACCCTACTGTACCAGCTTCGGGTGTAAGCGGAGTGTTGGATAAAATCAGTGATTACATCCCGGGCGAGACGGGCCAGAAAGTAGAAAACTTTGCCAAACAAGCAGCAGACAAAGCAGAGGATCTTTATGGTGCCGCCAAAGACAAGCTCAGTGGTTTTTTAGGTGGAGACAAAAAATAAAAAACGTTACCACAAACACAAAAGCCATCCGTTTTATCGGGTGGCTTTTATGTTTGTGCACTAATTTTTGTATAACAAATATGCTGCGGAAAAAATTCTACTGTACTGTTTGTTAAAACAGGTACTCGTCTACTTCAATACCTCTCTACTAATCACTAATTTCTGAATTTCACTGGTACCCTCACCAATAGTGCAAAGTTTACTGTCCCTGTAAAACTTTTCTACCGGAAAATCTTTTGTATAACCGTAACCACCAAAAACCTGCACTGCATCTGTACTGATTTCTACAGCGATTTCACTGGCATAATATTTTGCCATGGCTGCTTCTTTGGTCATAGGCAAGCCTTGCGTTTTAAGGTAGCAGGCCTGGTTGATGAGTAACTCCGCAGCTTCTATTTTTGTGGCCATGTCTGCCAGTTTGAAAGATATTCCCTGGAAATTTGCGATGGGCTGATCAAACTGGTGACGCTCTTTGGCGTAGGCTACAGAGGCTTCATAAGCGCCTCTTGCAATACCCTGGCTCAGTGCGGCAATAGAAATTCTGCCTCCATCCAATACTTTCATGGCTTGCTTAAAACCAGCACCCACTTCTCCAAGTCGGTTGGCATCAGGAATTACACAATTATCAAATACCATTTCGGCAGTTTCGCTGGCCCGCATTCCAAGTTTGTTTTCTTTTTTGCCAGCGCTAAAGCCAGGCGTTCCTCTTTCTACCACAAATGTGGTGGAATTGTCTTTGGCCCGGGGCTCGCCCGTGCGACAAACAACTACAGCAACGTCACCACTTTTGCCATGGGTGATCCAGTTTTTGGTGCCATTGATAACCCAATTGTCACCGTCCCGTACAGCAGTGGTTTTCATATTCCCTGCATCGCTGCCAGTGTTGGCTTCAGTGAGTCCCCATGCACCTAAATGTTCTGCAGTTGCCAGCTTGGGGAGGTAGCGTAATTTTTGTTCCTCGCTACCAAAAGCTAAAATGTGGCCGGTGCATAAAGAATTGTGGGCTGCCAAAGACAGGCCGATGGAGCCACAGATTTTTGAAATTTCCTGGATGATAACATTGTATTCAAAATATCCAAGACCTGTACCACCATATTTTTCAGGTACTAAAACGCCCATGAGGCCTAGTTTACCTAATTCTTTAAAAATATGCAGCGGAAATTCCTGGCTCTCGTCCCAGTCCATTAGATAAGGGCGAATGTGTTGAAGGGCAAAATCTTTGGCCGATTGAGCGACCTGTTGGGTAAGTTCGGATTGACTAAAATTCATAAGTTAAGCGATCGATGAGCGGCAAAATTAGCCGTTTTAGACGAGTGGGCAAAGGCGATGTCCTAACTTTCTGTCAGCTGCAAAAGTTTTGTTGAGTGTCAATGGTCAATAGTCAGTGGTCAATGTTGAGCAATGAAAATCCGACCCGTCTTGGGCATCTTACCCATCAAGGTACGCCGTCAACTTTGGCTATTGATTATTGCCCATTGACTATTGAGTATTGACTATTCACCTTCCGCAGCTGTCTTACTCAACAACGAGGTAGGGCTTCAATTTAAAATAAATTTCTTCAGTAAGAATCATGATTTTACGGATGTCTTCTACAGAACTATAATTGCCATGCTGTAGGCGGTATTGTACCAAAGCGTTTGCAAGGTGGTACCTGATGTACGGGTGCATTTTTAATTCATCTAGAGTGGCTGTGTTTAAATTAATCTTCTTGACCTCACCCTCAATTACAAGCAGTGGTTTTATCTTTTGAAAAGTTGAGTCTGCCAAACCAAAAGTTTCTTTGACCTGCTCCACATTGTAAAAGCCACCCAGCCTGTTTCTGAAATTGATGATGCGCTGGGACAGCTTGCTACCGATGCCTGGCAGCGCTATAAAACCGCTGCTGTCTGCACCATTGATCTCCACTGTAACAGGCGTTGAAATATATTTCGGTGCATTGTAGGTGGTCTTCTTTTCCTCATATGTTGGTGTGGGTAACGCCGCAATGTGCACATACGGCAGCAGGCGCTCTGCCTCATCCGGAAAAAGGCCCCAGATTTTTTTGATATCCGCAGCTTCTCTAAACTTACCGCCTTTGTTTCTGAAATTAATAATGGTAGCAATTGTTTTATCCCTGAGCCCTAACTTTTTCCAACCATCTGCAGAAAGAGTATTGGGATCAAAATTAAAAAGTGTGCCTTTGGGCGAACGCTTGTAGGAGCTATATCCTGAGGTAGATGGATTATTGTAGGGTTGATAATCATCTTGCCGGTCTGCAGCATATTTTTGTTGGCGTTGCTGGGGTGGTCTTGTATTTAAAATGTTTAAGGAAGAATCAAGACTGTTGCTCTGGGTTATTTCATCTTTTGAAAATAAAGGGTAGAGAAATGGAACCAGGCAAATAGTCAAAACCAGGGCAAGTAAAAATAGTGAGCCTCTTCTGTCTTTGCGGGTGAAATAAAAAATAGACGAAGAAGTTTTTGGCGGCATACTTAAAATTAGCCA
>JAYTBG010000037.1:0-2300 GCA_043737055.1 Chitinophagaceae bacterium
TGACCAACAGTTTTCCATGTTTTTAAATCTGTTGATTTTAAAATAGGAAAGGCCGGCATCCAGTTGGAAGTAGTGGCACTTGCATAATAGCTGTCTCCAATTTTTACAAGAGAAGGGTCAGGATGATCGCCGGGCATTACAAGCTGCTGTGCTTCCGCCTTGACCGCTAACAAAAAAAACATCCCTAAATAAATACATCGAAGCATTTCCAATTATTTACACTTTTATAATAGAACAGCTTTGGGGCAACCACGTGACAATGGCACTACCGGCTACAACTTTCACCCATTACCAAAATCGAATATAGAGCGCCAGTAGAATTGCTATTATCACTACGATCATGGTGAGTATACCTGGCGACACTTTAAACATAGACGGGTCTACTTCAAGCCCGTTCACTTTTTCACGGCCACGCTTATCAAGCAAACTGATAACAACCATCAGCAACACCGTAAAGAAAAACACCCACCCCATGCTGATTAAAAATGGTATTTCGTAAATCCCATCAGTATTCTGGTAAGCGGTGTAAAGAATGCTTTCCGGATAATACGATGGCAATACCTTATCAAATAAGATCATCAGCAAAAGACCTCCAATGATACCGGCGATGGCGGCCTTAGAAGTTGTTTTTTTCCAGAAAAATCCAAGAAGGAATACGGCAAAAATTGCCGGCGAAATGTATCCTGTATATTTTTGAATAAATATGAAACCACCTTCACTTCCTATGCCCAGCGAATCTTTCCAGTTTACAATGATTGCCAGCACGAGTGCTACCACTACGGTTATTCTGCCCATCCAAACCAGTTGCTGATCGGCCGCATCTTTCTTTACATATTTTTTGTAGATATCCAGTGTGTAAATCGTGGAGATACTGTTGGCCTTACCTGCGAGTGATGCAACGATGGCCGCAGTAAGTGCCGCCATAGAAAGGCCTTTTAATCCTGTAGGTAAAAAGCCAAGGATCGCTGCATAAGCATTGTCGTTTCTCAACTCACCATTGGTAAGCATTTCAGTTTGCAAGCCACCATTTTTGTAGATAACGTAGGCTGCTATTCCTGGCAATACCACAATCAAAGGCATCATAAGTTTTAAAAATGCAGCAAAGAGTATTCCCTTGCGTGCAGTGTTCAAGTCGGCTCCCAATGCCCGTTGGGTGATGTATTGATTGCAGCCCCAATAATTTAAGTTGGCTATCCACATGCCTGCGATTAGCATAGATATCCCGGGCAAATCCACATAGTTAGACACCTGTTCTTTAGTAGCACCAGGGCCGGGTTTATCAAAAATCATGGTAAAATGTTCCGGCGCTTTTTCTAAAAGAGCATTGAAGCCGGCGAATATATCGCTGCCTAGCCCAAATTGCTCCGACACAAGTTTCAAAGCAATGTAACTCGTAACCAATCCACCTATCACCAACACCACCACTTGTATAACATCCGTGTATCCAATTACCTTCATTCCACCCAGAGTGATGATGAGGGCGAACAACGCAATAGCAATCATGATAAGGTGAAAGTTATCACCACCTGTCAGGTTATTTATGGCGAGCGAACCCAAGTATAAAATGGAAGTGAGGTTGACCGTGATGTACAGGAACAGCCAGAAGATAGCCATGATGAGCGCCACTGTTTCATTGTAACGGGTCTTTAAAAATTGCGGCATTGTAAAAATGCGGTTCTTCAAATAGATGGGCATAAAAAAAACAGCCACTATAATGAGTGATCCTGCTGCCAGCCACTCGTAGGCTGCTATTGCCAGCCCAAGTTTAAAGCCACTTCCACTCATGCCAATAAACTGCTCTGCAGAAATATTAGACGCTATAAGAGATGCGCCGATAGCCCACCAGGTGAGAGATCCCTCTGCAAGAAAAAAATCAGTAGAGGTTTCCTTTATTTTTTTCTTTCTTCTGTAGATCCAAATTCCATAAGAAGACACAAGGATGAAATAAACCAGAAAGACGAGGATGTCGATAGTAGTTAGCATATAAACTTTTAAAAATAAGAAATCAGGTTTCCTAAAGAATTAAATATAGTTTATTGTTGAACTGAAAATTTATATACAGAAAAACTTTTGTACGTTTTAGCGGGCTCTAAAATGATGCTTGGAAAATAAGGTTGGTTCGGAGCATCGGGAAAGTGTTGCGTCTCCAGGCAAAACGCAGTACGGAAATCATCTTTGCTACCTCCCTTAAAAGTATGGGCTGATTGCATAAAATTTCCTCCGTAAAACTGCAGTCCTGGCTCTACGGTTGCTATTTCCATTACTATTCCGGATTGATCTCCCACGATGCTGGCGGCAGT
>JAYTBG010000038.1:0-5756 GCA_043737055.1 Chitinophagaceae bacterium
CTACGTTTTTGTAAATACATTCAAGCTAAGGCGTAAGTGGTGGGTTTGGAGTTTATCGGCAACAGCATTGTTGATTTCAACTATAATTTGCGTGGAGCGTTGGCCGGCAATGTCTTAGGTTTAGGACTACCAAACTAGCCTACAGCGTTGCGTAATGTTGGAAGCGCAAACGGTTACAGTTATAAATGATAGCGCTTAAAAGTGCTTAAACAACAGAAGTAACAAGCAGTGAAAATTTAAATACATAACAATGAAACAACTTTTTTCTTTTTTCTTTTTTTTGGCGGTTGCCATTAGCGGCACGGCCCAGGATATTAAAAACAATCCTGGTAGCAATCATGGTAACCGTTTTGAGCAACTGGGCACCATTTTACCAACAGCCAATGAGTATCGAACAGCAAGTGGGGCACCGGGCAGTAAGTATTGGCAGCAGCGCTGCGATTATGATATCGTTTGCGAGCTTGATGAACCAAACAGGAAGTTGATCGGTAAGGAAACACTTACCTACTATAACAACTCCCCTGACGTACTTACTTTCTTGTGGCTGCAGTTAGATGAAAACGAGCATAGCAGTACAAACAATGCCGGCTTTGAAAGTAGCAATGGCATGAACAGATCTGTTACAGAAGCAGACATAGACAGGCTAAGTGACAAAAAAGATAAATACGGTCACAACATTACAAAGGTCACCAATGCCATGGGCGTAGCGCTGAATTATACAATTAACAAAACCATGATGCGGGTAGAACTTCCTACCCCTTTAAAGGCGGGCCAGCAGTTTGTATTTAAAATTGAATGGAATTATTTCATTACAGATCGTCTTAAATTTGGCGGCCGCGGTGGTTATGAATATTTTCCCGGAGATGGCAATGACATTTACACCATGACGCAGTGGTTCCCACGCCTTTGTGTGTACAGTGATTACCAGGGTTGGCAAAACCACCAATTTGCGGGCAGTGGCGAGTTTGCACTTGTGTTTGGTAACTATAAAGTAGCCATGACGGTTCCATCAGATCATGTGGTAATGTCAACCGGTGTAGGACAAAATTTTCAGCAGGTGTTATCTCCCAAAGAATTGGCACGATGGCAGCAGGCTCAAACAGCCAAAGATGTGATTGAAATTGTAACCCTGGCTGAAGCAAAAGCCAAAGAGCCTACAAAGTCAACACAAAAGAAAACCTGGATTTTTAAAGCCGATATGGTGCGTGACTTTGCATGGGGCAGTAGCCGCAAATTTGTGTGGGACGCTATGCCGATTACAGTAGAGGGCAAAAAAGTGATGTGCATGAGTGGCTATGCCAAGGAAGCGTACAACCTTTACCGTAAGTACAGCACAAAGGCAGTAGCACATACTATAAAAACATATTCGAAGTTTACCATTCCGTATCCTTACCAGGTGGCGCAAAGCCTTGAAGCAGCTAACGGTATGGAATACCCGATGATCTGCTTCAATTACGGCCGCACAGAAAAAGATGGCACTTACAGCGAAGGCACTAAAAACGGTATGTTAGGGGTGGTGATCCACGAGGTAGGTCACAACTTTTTTCCTATGATCATCAACAGCGACGAACGCCAATGGACTTGGATGGACGAAGGCCTTAATTCTTTTGTTGAATACCTTTCGGAAGAACTGTGGGACAACAAATTCCCAGTGAGCAAAGGGCCTGCGTATAAAATTGTAGATTATATGAAGCTGCCTAAAGACCAGTTGGAGCCCATTATGACCAACAGCGAAAACATTATCCTGTTTGGGCCGAACGCTTACAGCAAGCCAGCTACAGGCTTAAACATTTTGCGGGAAACCATTATGGGCAGAGAATTATTTGACTATGCTTTTAGAGAATATGCTCGCCGCTGGGCATTTAAACACCCTACTCCGGCTGATCTGTTTCGTACTATGGAAGATGCAAGTGCAGTAGACCTGGATTGGTTTTGGCGGGGTTGGTTTTATGGCACAGAAGCGTGTGATATTTCTCTTGATACGGTTAAGTGGGCAAATTTGAGCACAGAACCAGCCGCTGCAAGACCATCCAACTCCAACAGTTTTTCTCAGCCTGTAGGCAAACCGCTTTTAAACTCTTTTGAAGATATTTCTAAAATAAGAAACAGGCAGGATAATAAAATTCAATTTGCTGTAGATGTAGATACCAGCCTTCGGGACTTTTACTGGAAGTATGCCCGTGAACTTGCAAAAGTTGATATGACGCCTCACAGCACAAACTTTCCGCCAGCAAGTAACGACAGCTTTACCACGGAACAAAAAGTAGCCGTAGCCGGCAACAAAAATATTTATGAGCTTACCTTTAGCAACAAAGGCGGTTTGGTAATGCCTCTTATTATAGAATGGACTTTTAAAGATGGCAGCAAAGAAATAGACAGAATAGATGCACAAGTATGGCGCAAGAATGAAAACAAAGTAGTCAAAACCTTTATAAAAGATAAGGAAGTAGCATCCATTAAACTGGACCCTATGAGGGAAACTGCCGACATCAACGACAGCAACAACGGGTGGAATATTACTGCGGAACCCTCCAAATTTCAGCTATTTAAAAACAGGGCCGGCAACGTAAGAGGCACTGGCAACGGTGTAAATCCGATGCAAAAAGAAATAAAATAGAAATGGTTTTCATTTTACAGAAGCTGCCCTGAATGGGGCAGCTTTTTTTTGGCTGTACTTTCTTTGGGCAGCCCGTTTTATTAAACGCTCTTCAAGTATTGCAAACAGGTAATACAACACGGGCTAAAATATTTTAATTTGAAATGCAGACGTATAATCGATATTTATCTATAGATTTATCCCCTAAGTCAGCAGATCCCCTATCCCGTGCAATTTCCCGGCACAAGCTTTACTTACCCAATACTAATTTGTTTAATGAGCCCAACGACCGAAGTATCTGCGGATCTAGTAATAACAGGAGGTGGAATAACCGGCCTGAGTGCTGCCTATATTGCGGCTAAGCAAGGTCAAAAAGTTACGGTGATAGAAGCAAGCGAAAAATTTGGCGGTCTCCTCAGCACTTTTGAAATAGGCGGCAATCGATTGGAATACTACTACCATCATTTTTTTACCCATGATGAAGAATTGATTTGGTTGATCAAAGACCTAGGCATCCAACACAAATTATTTTTCAAGAAAACTTCCATGGGTGTTTTTAAAAATGGTGAAATATATAATTTCAACTCTCCGGCTGACCTCCTTAGTTTTAAACCCATACATTTTATTGATAAAATAAAGTTTGCCTTAACCAGTGTATACCTGGGGAAAATTGCAGACTGGAGAAAGCACGAGCATATTTCCTGCATGGAATGGTTTAAAAAGTGGGCCGGAAAAAGCACCACTGCCTCCTTGTGGACGCCGCTTCTTAAAATTAAATTCGGATCATTTGCATCTAAAGTGCCTCTTGCATGGATGATAGGCAGGTTGAAGCAGAGAATGAGTTCCCGTAAAAATGGCGATGAAAGACTGGGCTATCTTGATGGTAGTTTGCAAGTACTTCTAGACAAGCTTTTAGAGAGATTGACTGCAATGGGGGTTACGTTAATAAAGAATTCGCCCATAGACAAAATTAACTTTAGTGATGGGAAAGTATCCAGCATCATGTCTGCAACTAAAACTTATGAAGGTAAAAATTACCTGTTCACTATCCCCGGAATTTACCTCAGCAAATTGTTGGTAGCAGAACAGCCGGTGCTGGCGCAGGCGCTTGATGAAATAGAATATTTTGGTGCTGTTTGTGTAATTCTTGAATCTGACAGAGCCCTGAGCAATATTTATTGGTTAAACATTGCGGATGAAAATTTTCCTTTCGGAGGAATAATTGAGCACACGAATTTTATTGACAAAGACAAATATAACGGCAGCCATATCGCCTATCTCTCCAGGTATTTTGCAATGGATGAAAAAATTGCCCGGATGCCTGAAGAGGAAATAAAGGAGCTTATGTTGGAGCAGTTAATTCGGATCTACCCGGACTTCAAAGTAGCCTGGCTTAAAAACGTTTTTATTTTTAAAACAAATACTGCTGCAACAGTTTGTGATTTGAATTTTTCTAAAAAAGTACCGGATTGCAAAACCAATATCAGCAATCTATTTATTGCCAATATGAGCCATATTTATCCAGACGAAAGAAGCACCAACAATTCAATAAAAATAGCCATGGAGGCATTGAAGCTTCTTGGAATTAAGTCAGATTTTTCAAATAATACAAATTCACTCTCAGGTCAAATTGGTTTTTAATATGATATCTATAGTTATTCCATTGTTTAACGAAGAAGAAAATGTAACCCAGTTACACGACAGGCTTACCAACTGCAGTTCTTTATGGAAAGAAGACTACGAGATAATTTTTGTAGATGACGGTTCCTACGATGGTACCCTGGACATGCTGCAGGAAATATGTACAAGAGACAAACACATTAAAACCATTAAGCTGTCCAGAAATTTCGGACACCAGGCTGCGATATCAGCCGGCATCAGGTATGCAAAAGGAGATGCTGTTGTAATAATGGACGGCGATTTACAAGACCCCCCGGAGGAGCTTCCGAGATTCCTGGATAAGTGGCGGGAAGGGTATCATGTCGTATTCGCTATCAGGCAAAAAAGAAAGGAACCTTTTGTAAAAAAACTTGCTTACTCCACTTTTTACCGCCTCCTGAGAACGATCAGCGATATTAATATCCCGCTAGACTCGGGCGATTTTTGCGTGATGGATAAGAAAGTCGTGAAGGTGTTGAACAATGAAATGGTCGAACACAGCCGCTTCGTAAGAGGCCTCAGGGCCTATGCAGGGTTTAAACAAATTGGTGTCAAATACGAGAGATCTGAAAGAGCCGCCGGCGAGGTGAAATATACATTCAGGAAGCTGTTAAAACTAGCGCTCGATGGTTTACTTGACTTTTCTACCTTCCCCCTGCGAATTGCTACCTACCTCGGTTTCCTGATTGCTTTTCCTTCCTTTATTGTTGGCCTGTTCTTCATCATTCACAGGCTTTTTGATTTTAAAATTTTTGGGTACTCACCTTCCGATACGCCCGGCTTAGCATCGCTGGCTGTTGGTGTTTTCTTTTTGGGTGGTGTAATCATGGTCATCCTGGGCGTTATTGGCGAATATATCGGCCGGATATATTTTGAGGTTAAAAAACGCCCCTTTTACATTATTGATGAAATAGACAACAATGAATAGTAAGGCTGCAAAATATTTTGTTGGTCTCTTAGGACTCCTCATTTCTGCGGCGGTCGCATGGTACGTTTTTGATAAATCTGTTGTGGCTGGCTCGTGGCAAATTGCAAAAACAACTCATCCTTCCTTTATTATTGGTATAGTAATTCTGTATGTATCTACTTTTTTATTTTGCCCGCTACGGTGGAAACCGATGCTCATCAATTTTCATCACCTGCCATATGAATTTTTATGTAAAAGCATCGTCCTTGGGTTTGCAGGCAATAATGTTATACCGACCCGCGGGGGCGAATTGCTGCGCATGCAGTTTTTAAGCAGCCGAACCAATATCAACAGAACAACCTCAATGACATCTATGGGGGTGGAAAAAGTTTTAGATGCTTTAATTCTACTTTTATTTTTATTGGTTGACAGTTTTACATCAGTAAAAAAAGAATACGTATGAGCAACCACAATCGTGTGTTCCGAATATTTATTACCGGCATCTACCTCATTGTATTCATTATCATTACCTGGAACCTCGGCTACCAGTATTTTATGTTTGACGAAGCGGTCCAGTTTTGGATTTCAAAAGGG
>JAYTBG010000039.1:0-13168 GCA_043737055.1 Chitinophagaceae bacterium
TAACAATAAACTTGCACGTTGATGTGCGGGCAGCGGAGCGGGGCTCATTGCATAAGGCATCCCTTCAATTATTTCCCCATTTCCCTCCCATTGGCAATAATCTTCATAAGTGTAATGTGGCCTGTATTTATCTGCAAGTGGCATGGCGTAAAGTTAAAAAATATATTGTTACCCTGTCAAAAGTCAAAACTGCTTAATTTGTAAAAAAAAGATCGACCATATGCTAAAGTGTTTTTGCCTCACTGCTTTTTTTCTGTTTTCATCTACGTTCTTAGCTACTGGACAAACCGGCAAATCCGCCGCATGGGCCGATAGCGTTTATAATACTTTGAACAACGACGAACGAATAGGACAGTTGATGGTAGTGCGGCTTTCCTCCATAGATGGCAAAACAAAAAAAGTAACTTTTTACGACAAGCAGGTGGACTCTCTTATACAGCGTTATAATATTGGCGGCATCTGCGTTTTTCAGGGCAGTCCGGTAACGCAGGCCGAAATAATAAATAAGCTACAGGCAAAGGCCAAAACACCCGTGCTCATGTGTATAGATGCCGAGTGGGGTGTGGGCATGCGTATGATAGATAGCGTTTTGCCACTACCCAGGCAAATGATGCTTGGTGCCATGCAAGATGCAACTGTCGTTTATCAATATGGCCGGCTGGTGGGTGAACAATGCACACGCATTGGCCTGCAAGTAAACTATGCTCCTGTTGTGGATGTAAACAATAATCCTAACAACCCGGTAATAAACGATCGCAGCTTTGGTGAAGACAAATACAAAGTGGCCAGGTACGGAATTGAATACATGCGTGGCATGCAGGATGTGGGCGTAATGGCTTGTGCAAAACATTTTCCCGGGCACGGAGACGTAGATGTAGATTCCCATTACGACCTCCCGGTTATCAATAAATCTGTAGCGCAGTTAGACTCTTTAGAACTGTATCCGTTCAGGCAGATTTTTAATGCTGGTATTGGCAGCGTTATGGTTGCCCATTTATATATTCCATCAATAGATGCTACACCAAACCGTGCTACGTCTTTATCGCCCCTAAACATCAATGGGCTAATGCGCAAGGAACTCGGCTACCAGGGTCTTACTTTTACCGATGCGCTTGAAATGCAGGGAGTAAAAAAATTCTTTCCTGATGGAGAAGCTTCTGTGCAGTCGTTGATTGCTGGCAACGATATGCTGTGTTTGCCCGGAGATGTACCAGAAGCTGTCGCCAAAATAAAAGAAGCCATTGCGGCTGGCCGGTTAAGCTGGGCAGATATTGAGTTGCATTGTAAAAAAGTGTTGCAATCGAAATTTGACTACGGGCTTAATAATTACAGACCTATAGCGCTGCACAACCTAACTGCAGACCTGAATGCAGGGGTACCCGCCATGCGCAAATTGGTGGCAGAAAACGCTATCACACTTGCCCTAAAAAAAGACGACAGCTTTTTTCCGTTATCTACATGGAACCACAACAAAAAGGGAGATGTTGCGCTTGTTTTATTGGGCACCAGCAAAGAGAATGCGTTTGCACAGCGGATGATGGAAGATTACAACGCCTCCGTTTTTTATAGTGATGCACTTGTAAAAAATCAGGATGACATCAATGAACTTGTAAATAAATTAAACAAGAGATTTAAAAAAGTTGTGATTGGGCTTCACAACATGGGCCGCACACCGGGCAATAATTTTGGCCTGAAAGGCACTGATATTTCCCTTGTAAACATGCTACAACAAAAAACCAACAGCGTTATTTTTCAGTTTGGAAACGCCTATGCTGCTAAGAACTGGTGTAATGCAAAGAACCTCGTTATTTGTTACGAAGATGATGATGTTGTGCAGATGGTAGCAGCAGACTTGTTGCAAGGCAAATTACCCTACAAGGGAGTATTGCCCGTTACTATTTGTAAAACACTACAGTTTGGAAAAAACATGTCGGCCGCCAAAGCAACAGCTAATCAGTGGGGTATGGATATGGCCCGAATACAAAACATAGATTCTATAGCTAATGATGCTATAGCAAAAAAAGCAGCACCGGGCTGTGTAGTTCTTGTTTTAAAGGACGGTAAGATCGCCTTTGAAAAAGCCTACGGCAATTACACTTACCAGGGCACTGAGCCTATGAATGTAGAATCGGTTTTTGATATGGCATCTGTAACTAAAATTTGTGCTACCACCATTGCCATTATGAAGTTATACGACGAAGGAAAAATTGATCTTAATGAAACGGTGGGTACTTACCTACCTTTTGTAAGAAATTCGAATAAAGAAAACATAACGCTCAAAAAAATATTGTTACATCAGGCAGGCCTTGTTTCTTACATTCCATTTTATAAAGAAACCCTCGATTCCTCTGGCGAACCCTTGCCGGGCATTTACTCGGCTAATAAAAAAGATTCTTTTAACATCCGGGTAGCCAATGGCTTCTACATGGCAGATGCCTGGAAAGACAGCATCGAACAACGGATCTTAAAGAGCCCGGTAGGAGCCACGGATAAATATATTTACAGCGATAACGATTTTATTTTGTTGGGAAAAATCGTAGAAGCGGTGACCGGCTTGTCTCTAGATACTTATGTAAAAAATACTTTTTACAAACCAATGAATCTCACTTCCATCGGCTTTAGCCCCTTGCTTGCACACAGCCCTAACCGGATAGTGCCCACAGAAGAGGAAAAAAAGTTTCGCAGCCAACTTCTTAGGGGCGATGTGCACGACCCCGGTGCCGCCATGATGGGCGGCGTGGCAGGCCATGCCGGCCTGTTCAGCAACGCATATGACATTGCAGCAATCATGCAAATGTTGCTGGATGGTGGCGTGTATAACGGTAAGCGTTACCTGCTTCCGCAGACCGTCAAACTGTTTACTTCCTATCAAAGTAGTATAAGCCGCCGCGGTTACGGCTTTGACAAGCCGGAAAAAGATAACAACAGCCGCAAAGAACCCTATCCTACTTTATCCGCTTCTTCAACAACCTTTGGCCATACCGGTTTTACGGGCACTTGCACATGGGCCGACCCGGCAAGGAACCTGGTATACGTTTTTTTAAGTAACAGGGTGAATCCTACCGGTAGCAACCTTTTGCTTAACCTCAACGTTCGCCCCAAAATTCATGAAACCATTTACCAGGCAATAGCAATTGAGTAATTAAGGTGATTGTTAAAAAAACCAAGTGTTATTGTATCTTGCGGCTAATCAACCAAGAACATGAAAACACGGTTTTATATATTTAACGCTGCTATTTTGTGCGTAGGACTTACAGCATGCACAGATCAATATACCATTTGCAACCAGTCTAAAATTTCTAACCTCAATAGCTCCTTTCGAACCATATCCGGTACAACAGCTATTGGCTATACTGCCAGTTTATTGTCTGCGAGTGACCTTACCAGCGGCATTGTGTTGTTCAATCAAAAGCCCGCAATCAGCGGCATAAGTTCTAACCTCTCGCTATTGGTAGATTCTACCACATACTCCATCAAGGTTTCTGCAACCATGCAGGCAGATACTTTTACTGTTTATTACAACCGGGCAAAATTGAATCTTTCTGTGGAGTGTGGGGAGATTGATATTTTTAATATTAATCGCATTAAGACAACTAATAATAGCATTGACTCCATAACAATCGCAAATGCCGCTGTAAATAATAGTTTCCAGAACAACATCAACATTTACTTTTAAGGATTGGAATCCACGTACATGACTAATTATCTCCTTTGCGAAAGGAAGGCACAAAAAAGGCTGCCATCGGTTTTCCCCGATGGCAGCCTTTTTATATAGGCGTGGTAATATTAGTACCCGAATATTTCTTCGAGACTAAGCTTCTTTACCTCTCCTAATTTAATAAGATCCTCCATTTTAATTTTGCTTTCGGAAGCAACAACTGCATAGGTATATGCTTTGCCTGCAATGTTCCGGCTATGAAAGTCTTTCAATTCTTTAAACCCAATATTATTTACTGCAGCATATTTTTTAATGCGCAAATCCTCCTTATGCCCCTTCATTTCTGCATCCAGGAAGTTGAAGATGATTCCATCCTGCGTGATGCGTTGGGTCTCAATATCTTTTTTAATACTGCTTTTTGCAAACTCAATATTGGAGGCTATTTCCGGAATTTCATTCAGCAATTCATTCATTGCAATCACTGCCTCGTTAAATTTATCAGCCTGGCTGCCTACGTATGCGGCCGTTACATAATTGTCCTCTTTTTTGGCCGGGGTAATGTAGCTAGCATTAGTAGAATATGCCAGGGCCTTTGACTCTCGTATGGTTTGAAAAACAAGTGCGCCCATACCGCTACCAAAATAGTTATTGAACATATTCACGATGGCTTCGTCGGCGGGGTTATAGGTGCCATTGTTTCTTATCCACCGAGTTTCTGCCTGCACCATATTGTAGTCTGCAAAAAGCACCTGGTTTTTGTCTTGTTTTGCAGGTACAAATTTGGTTTTAGGAGGTACTGCCGCAAATACGGCTGGCACTTTGTGTAACTGCTTTAATGATGCAGTAAGTGCTGCCAATGTTTGTGGGCCATAATAAAGAACCTGGTGTGGGTAAGAGTTAAGCTTTTGCAACATACTCACCAATTGCTCTGAGGTAATATTTTTGATCTCCTCATCGCTTAGGTTATTGTTAAAAGGATTCTTGCTACCAAATCTTGCATACGAAGTTAAGCCGCCAAGAATGGCGCCTTTGTTGGCTTTAGCATCTGTTCTGGATTTAGTAAGACGGGCCTTTAAAGATGCAAGTACAGCATCATTACCCTGGCAGTTGGCTAAAAGGTTTTCAAACAATGCCACTGCAGTAGTGAAGTTATCCTGCAAACCTTCAATGAGCACGGTTGTATATTCTTCCCCAACGCTCACATTAAAGCTGCACGCTATCTTATAAAACTCTTTAGTGATTTCCTCTGCTGTCTTATCTTTTGTGCCAAGGAAGGAAAGATACTGCGCAGCAACGGCAAGTTTCTTATCATTCCAAGTACCTACATCAAACCGGTAACGCAAGCGGAAAATACTGTTGTCTTTGTTTTGAACATACAATACCCTTGCCGGACCAAGTGTTGATTTTTGTAAGTCTTTGTTGTAGTTAATCCATACGGGCTTAACTCCTACGCTTGCCATGTTGTTTACAGCCTTTACAAAAGGAGATTGTTTGGTGCTGTTGGTTTCTACAGGGGTAATTGACGGCTTGTCTACCTTTACAATATTTTTATCTTCACCTTTTCTTTTAAAAATGACGACATAGTTATCAGCAAAATATTTATTAGCAAATGCTACGATATCTGCTTTTTTAATTTTGGAAAGATCATCTACGTAAGACACCGACTTTTTCCAATCCAGCTCATTTGTAAAAGCATCCATTAAATCGGAAGCCCTGGAACTGTAGGTTTCTGTTGAAAGTATAGCAGATTTTTTTTGGTTGTTAATGATTGAGGTGATCAGGTTGTCATCAAAGTTTCCTTTTTTCAAATTTTCTACTTCGCCCAGCATCAAAGCTTTAACTTCTTCCAGCGATTGACCCTGGGTGGCGTTGCCACTCATGTATAGCAATCCATAGTCAATTA
The DNA here is from genome assembly GCA_043737055.1 of Chitinophagaceae bacterium. Lineage (GTDB taxonomy): Bacteria > Bacteroidota > Bacteroidia > Chitinophagales > Chitinophagaceae > Ferruginibacter. The sequence goes on from JAYTBG010000039.1 coordinate 5,562, forward strand.
AAGTAAATGCAGAGGCCCCCGCCCTCAGGAGCTTTTGCTTTTTAACCAGGTTAAGATCCATCAAACCTGCTCTGCCGTTAGTAAGTATTTGGCCAACAAGGTCTGCCATCAACACATCTTTAGATTTGTTGCCCGGTAGTCTGAAACCGATAGTCACACTCTCCGCATCCGGACCAATTACTTCAGCTAATATAGGAGATGCTATGGGAGCTTCCGGCTGAAAGGTATATTTCTGTACCGGCTTGTTTAGCATGTATGAAAATGCGACATCAATTTTTTTGATGAGAACATCAGGATTAAAATCGCCACTCATTACAATAGCCATGTTGTTTGGCACATAGTAAGTATTAAAATATTTTCTGATTTCTACCAGTGAAGGATTTTTCAAATGTTCTATGGTGCCTATAGTTGTTTGCAAACCGTAATTGTGATTCTTAAATAGTTCAGCAAAAAGTTTCTCAGTTACCTTTCTGCCATCAGTATCAAGGCCACGATTTTTTTCTTCATACACTGCTTCCAGTTCTGTATGAAAAATTCTTAGTTGAAGATCTCTGAAACGCTCGGCCTGCACTACAATGTATTTGTCTAAAGAAGCAGCGGGAATATCATCTGTATAAACTGTTTGCTCAAAAGAAGTAAATGCATTGGTGCCCTGGGCGCCCATGGAACTTAACATTTTGTCATACTCATTGGCAATAGCATACTTACTTGCCACACCACTCACTGAATCTATTTGCTTATAAATGGCCTTCCGTTTTACGTCATCCGTTGTTTTATTGTACTGCTCGTATAGCGCATTTATTTTATCTAACTCCGGTTTTTCTTTGGCCCAGTCAAGCGTACCAAATTTATCGGTGCCTTTAAACATCATATGTTCCAGGTAGTGCGCAAGGCCAGTATTGGTAGCCGGATCGGTTTTACTCCCTGCCTTCACTGCCACATAAGCTTGTATCCGTGGGTCTTTATTAGTGGGGCTCAGTATTACACTTAGCCCGTTCTTAAGTGTATAGAATCTTGCCTTTGACGGATCGCCAGTAACATATTTATAGGTGTAGCCGGACGAGGTTGCCTGCTTCCATTCATATTTAGAAGGTTGGGCCATTGTTGTAAGCGCACCCAGTGACATTACCACCCCCAAAAATTTTTTAGAAATTTGCATGTTCATACTTGTTTAGATTGAAAAAATTATAACCAAAATTAGCCATTCAATATCAACAAACTGTACCGTTTGTACATTGATTGCGGTATTTTTGGAATTCTAAAACCCGGTAATGAATAAATTGGCAAAGCTGCTCCTGAAGTGCCTTTTAAGCATATTTCTTCTTCTTAATGTGATGGTTATTTTTCATGCGTACAAGCTTACACATTTTTATGACCGGTCAGCCATGGCTATGGTTCCTAATGCCAGCAAAACTGGCTGGATGAAAGCACAGGATATTTTTATGGGTGCCAAAGCTTTGAAGTCTCAAAACCTGATTCCAGATACTATAGTTCAAGCAGTATCTCTTTTTACCAGCAGTAACTTAAAGCTTGCAGCGTGGTATATGCCTGCCGCGGCGGCGAAAGGTACGGTGGCTATGTTTCATGGGCATGGGAGTAAAAAGTATGCGTTACTTGCCGAGGCTGCAGTGTTTAGAAAATTAGGCTATAATACCTTGCTTGTAGATTTCAGGGCGCATGGCAATAGCGAGGGAAACACATGCACGATAGGTTACAAGGAAGCCGAAGACGTTCAACTGGCTTATGAATATTTGCAAGAGAAGGGCGAAAAAAATATCGTGCTGTACGGGGTCTCTTTAGGAGCAGCTACCATCACCAAAGCAATAAATGATTACGGATTACAGCCTTCAAAGGTTATTCTCGAAATGCCCTTTAGCTCCTTGTATAATGCGGTAAAAGGGCGGCTAAAAATGATGAATCTTCCTGCAGAACCACTTGCATCTATGCTCACTTTTTGGGGTGGTACCATGCATGGCTTTATGGCATTTAACCTGGAGCCTGCAGCCTATGCGAAAAAAATTAAATGTCCTGTGCTGCTGCAGTGGGGCCAGCTAGACCCAAGAGTATCGCAAGCAGAAACTGAACTCATATTCAACAATATGAGCAGTAGAAAAAAAATGGTAGTGTACGAAAACAGCGGGCACGAATCTTTTTGTAAAAAAGAAACCAGCAAGTGGACAACCGAAGTCACTGCATTCCTAGAATAATGGATCCAGCGAACATAAACATACAGGATTATTCTTACGACTTACCTGAAGAAAAAATAGCCCTGCATCCCCTTGCACAAAGAGATGCATCTAAACTTTTACTGTATCGGAATGGTGCCATTTCAGAGGATACCTTTGCAAACATTCCCAATCTTTTGCCCGAGCATACGATGCTGGTGTTTAACAACACCCGTGTGATTAATGCACGTATTCGATTCTTAAAAACCACCGGTGCAGCCATAGAAATTTTCTGCCTGGAGCCGCAGGGTGACATCACTGAGTACAGTACTGTAATGGCGGCTACGGAGCGGTCTTCGTGGAAATGCCTCGTGGGGGGTGCTGCCAAATGGAAAGATGAGTTATTGGAAAAGCGTTTTACGATTCAGCGAGAAACTGTACTACTGCAGGCCAGGGTGGCGGCAAGACTACCGGAGGCATTTAGCATTGAATTTACCTGGTTGCCCGCTCATTATAGTTTTGCCTCCGTTGTAGAAGCTGCAGGCGATACTCCCCTGCCGCCCTACATAAAACGTAGCGCAGACGGCGAAGACGTGAGCCGGTACCAAACTATTTTTGCCGAGCATGATGGCTCCGTTGCGGCGCCCACTGCAGGCCTGCATTTTACTGAAACGATCTTTACTCAGTTGGCGCTAAAAAATATCAGCAAAACATTTGTAACACTGCATGTAGGTGCAGGTACTTTTAAACCAGTGAAGGCAGCGAGCATGAAAGACCATGAAATGCATGCCGAGTACATTGATGTAAACGAAAAAACGATTGTTGAGTTAAAAGAAAAAGTAGGGAGATTGGCTGCTGTAGGCACCACCTCCCTGCGCACGCTTGAATCTTTATACTGGCTTGGTGTAAAAGCTTCGCTAAATAAAGGCGAAACAAAACTTACGATTCATCAGTGGGATGTGTACAGGGAACCCTTGCTTTCTACTTCTCTAAAACCAGCAGAAGCGCTGGAGGCACTTTTGGCCTGGATGAAGCAGAACAATCTAGAACGCATATTTACGCAGACTCAATTACTGATTGCACCGGGCTACCGCTTTAGGATGGCTAACATGCTAATCACTAATTTTCACCAACCACAATCTACCTTGCTGTTATTAGTTGCTGCAGCTATTGGAGACGACTGGAAAAAAATGTACAATTATGCCCTGCAAAATGATTTTCGATTTCTAAGTTATGGAGACGGGAACTTGATCTATGATTTGTGATTCCGGATTTTTGATTTACTATGTAGGTTTCAGTTGCCTTCGTGGTATATAAAAGCTTCGGCGCCTACCTGGTTTAAATCATAAACCCCACATCAAAAATCTGAAATCATTCTAGGGTTGAATCGTGACTGTAGTGCCAACAGGGATGTATGAAAACAAATCTTTCATCTCTGAATATTTTACTGAAACACACCCGTCGGTCCAGTTAAAAAAGTTGTCAACCGTCCATTCTTCTTCAGGCCGTGTAGCATGAATGGCTATACCATCTCCGATACGTGCTGTTTTAGGAATAATACCCCTTTGTTTACGCTCGTTAAAACGCTTGTAACTTTCTGGAGTCGGATAATCTAACAACAACTCAGGCCCCCATTTCTTATGAATCTTCTTGAGCACTACTTTAAAACTTCCGGTGGGAGTGCGTTTATCACCTTCCCTCATCTTGTCGCTCAGGTCTTTGCTACCAAACACAATTGGATAGGTAGCGTACCAACCTTCTTCGTCAAAAACTTTCAATTCATAATCACTTTTATCTACAATAATGTAGTAGGGACTTGGTGCAGAAACGTGGGTTGCTTTCCTGGGGACAACCGCAGGCGTGGCAACTTTTTGGTAGCTAACCGGCACAAACGCCATCAGCATAAATAGAAAAGAAAAAGCCGTAATAGAAAGAAAAAAACGGTGTTTCATTTTTCTGGTAAGATTTTGCTTTTAAAGACAAACGTTGTGCCACGCACAATTATTTTATGAGTGTGGGTAACATTAACAAAGATTAGTGAATGCTAGGATTAATACCCTATTAAACTGATGAAAGGCGCCGCATATATACCTGTAACTTTTACTATTTCATTCGCTAAAGAATTTACATATTTCTTCCATCCCAACTGATCATCATTATAAAATCCATTTCTCACAACCAGCTTAAAATTATTCTCGGTGTAAATTTTTTTGTATGCGTCGATGCTTAAGATTCTTTCTGTCCAGCTACCGTTAAAAGGATTGCATGTGTTGGTAGAATCATTGTCTGCCAAGGGCAGTTTTCCTGTCTGTAAAAAGTTTATTGTAGCGGCAAGAATGTCAGCCTTAATTAACCCCATGGTGGCTTTGCTCAATGTTAACAATTCGCTGGGAGCCAACTCCGGAAAATTTTCTGAAATGATTTGTTTCCGTAATACAAAAAATGCTTCCGTTTTTTCGGCACCAGCCAGTAACGAATCGGACGGATCGCTGCCATGGAGTTCATCCTGCAGTTGCAACTTTTTAAGTTGCCTGCATTTTATGAAATTCTGAGGGTTAGATGCAGTGGTAAATACCGTTACCATAGCTACATTCATAACGGCCAATGTTTCAAAAAAATGTTCAAGGTTATAGATGTGTTCTATTACATCTGTACCAACCATGGCATCTATTTGTTCGTGGGCCAGTTGATACTGCAATGCTTCTATATTGCCAGTCACAAAGCCATCTATCTGGATGCTTAACTTAGCAGCTACCATCTGAGATGCATCAACAAAGTCAGCGTCCATGTCACAAAGCCACACTTTTTTAAACCCCGCAAACTTTGCAAACATGCCAAGCAAACCATTGCCTGCACCATAGTCAACCATCTTTATTTCTCCAGGAGTTTTTGGACTATGCTCTACCAATTGCCCGAGCACAGTTGCATAAATTTTTAGGTAGTAAAGATGATTGTGGAGAAGATGCTGCAGGTATCGCTTGCTGTATTCATGGAGCGGCATCGCATCCGTATCTAACGCAAGCAACTTTTGGGAAAATGGGTGAATAAATTGCTGAAAATACCCGTCCGCTCGCATGCGTGCAAAATAAGTAATTAGCATAAAAAAACCTTCGTTCGTTTTGAGATCTATCTCAAAGCGAACGAAGGTTCAAATAAATTAGAACTGCGTTACTATAAGTTGCTGAATCTAAAACCAACCGTGAAAGGGCGCAAATCAAGGCTATTTTCATACATAGATTTAGGGCTGTAGCTGCCGTACAAGCGCACCGGGCCAAGACCTAACTCCGCTACGTAAGAGAGTTTAAATTTCTCAAGATCATACTCACCTCTATTTTTCTGTTTGCCACGCTCGTCACTTTTTTGTTTGTTGCGCTGACTGTATAAATAGCCTGCACTGGCACCCAGGCTTAAGCTAACTCCTTTTTTAGAAGACTGAGGATGACTTGTAAAATTGATCATGAACGGTACAGTTAAATAATCGGCGGCCAGTTTGTTTTTGCTGAAGCTGATAGAGTCTTCAAAAATAAAAGCGCTGCTGGTTTGTATGTTTCCGCTGTATGGTATTGGTCCATCTTCCTTGTGGCTAATGTTAGCCTTATACCCGTAGTTGTTTAATTCAAGCCCGAGGCCATATTTAAGATTCACATAACTTTTTACAAGACTTAGGCGCTGCATAAAGAACCAGATATTAACATTGATGCTCTTATTGCTGCGGAGTTTGAAATCACCCTCGCCAAATGCCGGCGTGCCGGGTTTATTTACAAGGTAAGCACCTGTTGCGCCATAGTTAGTTTGATCATTGTAATTAGAAAAACCAAGATCCAATACACCCCAGTTGGTTTCAACCTTAGAGTTTGTTTTTCGCTTTGCGTTTCTGCTCATCACCACTTCGGTGCTTTCGATATCTGAATCCGTACTTTTTTTATTTCGTTTAATTATAAGAATGTTACCAACCCTGATAGTATCATTTTTAGCTACCGGCTGTGTGGTGTCAGCTTTATTCATGCTAGCGGGGAGAGTATCTTGTTGTGCGGTGCTGGTTAGGCCAATCAATACCATGGCCATTAAAAGGGGAAACTTTTTCATGATGTACTTTTTATGCTTTAAGATTATTTTACTGCGAATTCAAATCCTGCAATTTTGAGACTATTGCCGGTTTTTATGTTGGCTGAGCGGGCTACGGTTCTTTTTAGCTTTTTGAAAAATACTCCTGCTTTGCTACGGTTTACGGTATTGGCATCCATACCTAGTATGCGATCGTTGTTTAATTCTTCGTCTTCACTCACTGAGGCGAACTTTGCAAAACCTGCATTGGTTTCCGTCATATTCTGGTCCACAATATCTTTTGTGGGACGGTCAGTTTTAGGAGCTAAACCGGTAGACATTACAACCTCGTTGCTGCCTGCAGGTAGTAACGCTGGGCTGGTGTTGGCGGTAAGCACCTGTAGAGGCTCGTCTTTTTTCTGGATGATAATTTTCTTAATCTTTTCTGCCGGAGCTGTAACATTGGCTGTTTCTACCGACTTGGTACGTTGCGGCTTTTCTACATTAGCACGATCCCTTTTCTCATTGGTATCAACTATTTTATTGACGTCCAATTTCGGCTTTGCTGTTGTGGTAATTACAACATCACTGGTTTCCGGTTTCACTTTATTCAATTCAGAATTACCGTTGGTTCCGGCCAAAATGCTGTCTCCTGTTTTGCCAGCGGGAGAATTTGCAAACGTTGCTCCTGTTTGCTCCTGCTGGCGTAGTAAGCTAACAACTGTAAAAAGTCCGGCTGCGAGCAAAGCTGCTGCCACGGTCCATCTCATCACTCTAAACGAAACAATCCTGGCTGGCTCCTTTTTGTACAAAGCATGTTTATCTACAAAAACTACAGCTTCCTCCTGTAAACGGGTCTTTAACAATTGCTGCCAGTTCTGCTGCAGCAGCTCACTACCTTCCATACATAACATCAGTTCTTTACTACTAGCTTCAGGCAGTTCATTATCCAGGTGAAGCAACATAGCTTCCTGCATGTTATGCTCCAGTGCGGCAGATCGGTACAAATTATTTTTATCAAGAGAATCTGTTTTAACTGCTGGCAATACCAACCCCTGCAATAACTCCAACTCACTTGCCAGGTAAGGATATTGTTGTACGAATGCATCTACTACGGCCTTTTCTGTAGCACACAATTCATTGTCTACGTACAGCAGAAAGAAAGATTCGTAATTATCTAGATTGATGTTCATTTGTTTAAATTTTTTGCCTGCTTAAATCACATTTTCCATTTTCACGATATAGGCCTTTAATTGTAACCGTGCCCGGTGCAGGTACACCTTTACCTGGCTTTCGTTCAACCCTGTAATTTCTCCAATTTCTGCATAATTATATCCTTCATAGTCTTTCAACATCACCAGGCTTCTTTGAGTTTCGCTCAATTTGCCCAGCGCTTCG
>JAYTBG010000040.1:0-5741 GCA_043737055.1 Chitinophagaceae bacterium
AATGTCAGAAAAATTTACCTGCCAGTGATTGGGCATAGAGAAACTGCCATTTGATTTTGCACTTTGAAATTTAATATTGCCGACGAAGCCACTGGCTACGCCAAGGTCCCATTTGTAAGCATTGCCCGGGCCAAATTCAAAGTTTTCGTTAGAGGCGTGAGTGTTGGTCCCGGCATCAGCTTCCGTGTATGCATTCACATATTGCGTCATTCCTGTAAAATTGCTGGTCCATTTTCCGCTGAGATCTGATGCAGCCATTGCAAACTTATTGTACGTAACCATATTTGCCATTTTGTTCCAGCTCTCTGCCAATGCCTGGGTAGTATACATCCCAAATTCTTTTTCAAAAGAGCTTTTATCAAGGCGAAATAAACTCAATGTATCTCCCCCTTCCGGCTGAAAAATTCTTTTTAAACAACACTACATACACGGCCTTGCCAGTTGTAATTTCTACCACGTCTGCTTCCGCAAATTCAATGGACTCATAACTATACAGCGATCTAAAATCCATATTGCTCGCACTGCTGTATCTTGGCGCTTACCAGCACATCCCATGCTTTTTTAACCCCGTTATCAAGTCCGAATTATATTCCTTCGCAGCTTTGTTGGGATAGTGAAGCACCACTTTTAGATTGCCCTTTGTTACCTCCACCCAATCTTCTTTTGCAGTGCTGTTCTATCCATCATAGAAATTGGTGGTAGTAAATGCGAAACCGGAATTTGTAATTGCGGCTGTTTGCTGCGTGGGCTGTTTAGTTGTTGTTGATGTTCGGTTTGCAACAATTGCAGCGCTGTGTGTATTAGGTTGGGGAGATGAGGAAGCTTTGGCAAAATAAAGACCCGTATCTGTTGCGTCCATGGAAAAATACATTAACAGACGGCGGTTCTCTTTTAGCAGCCATGCATGTTTTTTATCTCCCGGCACAACAGAAACTGCCCATCCTGCATCTGTAAGATTTTTCATTAGGGAATCAATAGTGAATCCATTGCCTGTGGTTTTTGGTAGTGCCAGCACCTCCGTTGCAGATAAAGAAACGTTTGCTTTCTTGCCTTCGATGTCTAATAACATCTCTGCACCTGCGATGCTTCGCTATCCCGTAAAAGCAGGATTATAATTTTGGATAAAAAGTGGCTAATTGATTTGCCGATTGACCTTTGTTCTCACTGTATCAGAAAGTCTTACTTTATAAGGGGAGTTTAATCTTTGCTGATTTTTATGTTGCTTAGATACATGCTATCCCCGCTCTCCATAACATTACCCAAAGCCGCCCATGTCATGGTCGAAAAAGTAACGCCGGCCGGAATTATGTTTTTTTCATCTACCAGCCTTTCATCGTTCACCGTAATAAGTAAGGCTGCATCTTTCTTTCGTATAACGACTTTTGCTTTGGTCGATCCCCTTTGGCCGGTGAACCTGGATGTACTCCTGGAGTAATTTTTTAGATCTGAATACTTGGAGCCAGGTTTCGGTTTGCTGAAGGAAAACTCTACGCCTTCGTTGTTATTTGTTGCAGGACGAATTTTCAACATCATAGTTGTGTTGGAACCCCGTCCCAGGTTTTCGAGCCCAAAGTTGCCATGCAACAGCTCATCGTTGTTAGCAATATCTGATAAGTAAAAAGTAACTCCCGATGATCCCCATGTGTAATTGTCGGTACAGTTTATGTCAAAGGAAATCGTAAAGTCGGGGGTCAGCGGTTTATTCAACTCGTTGCAGATAGCCACATGCCCTGGATAAAAACGCAGCCAGGTACCTTTTTCATTTTGTGGGCGCTGCACAGAACAAAATTTAGAAGATCTGCTTCCATTGTTTTGTTTCGAGAACCAATCCACAGGCTCGGCGCCAATGCTGTTCCCCGAGAAATCTTCAAAAAAAATAGTAGCACCATCTTCCTTAGCTTTTTTCGCCTGGGTTGATCGTTCGGAGGACAAGGTTTTTTGTGGCAAAACTTTCAATACGGGCTGCAAGGGGCTGTAGGTTGCCTTTTTTACCTTCTCTGGATTAAAAAAATAATCGTACAGATACCCGAAATTGAAATTGTTGCAGAACGATTGATAAATATGATAGTTGTTTGAAGATTCGGGTGACCAACTTAGGTCAATGTTTATCCAAACCGGTTTGTCTTTTCTCATCAATGAGATGGATTCGGCAGACAGTTGATAAATTTCAAAGATTTCTCCCTTACTATGTTTTGCATTGATAATATTTGCAGGATCGTAATAATCGTCTTCTCCGGCAAATCTTACAGGCTCGCCTAATCTATCTTGCAAAAGTTCTTTAGTAACTTCCATCCTTTTTAATTCTTCTGCTACAAACTCTACGGGTAGTTTATAATTCGCATCAGTTGTAGTTACCCTCAATTTGGTGAATGCTTCAAAAGCCCGTAAATACTCTTCAATGGTTACTTTACGCAGTGGTAGTTGATTGCCCGGCACCATGATGATGGAATGCTCTTGTGCATATTTTTTATGAAAGTGTAAGTAGGGGGCAATTGCCGGGTAGTTGATGATGTCCTCAAGAAAACTGTCATCTTTAGAAACAGCCTGGCCACTATTTATTTCCAGCGTAAGCATGTTGATAAACCAATTTCGCCCCTCGCCGGAAAGATTTTTTACATAATTACCAATTGGGCCATTCGCATAGATGCTAATAACCTTTGGCGCTTCGCCTCCAACATCCAGCTTCTTTAAACGCTTGCTGTAACTCGCCGGATACATGTGGTATTCCAGCCCATACCTGTGTAGCGGCCCAATGTTCTCTTTATCATTTTGATAGTCCGTGTAGTTGTTATACCTGATATCTAATGCGGAACCTCTTGGATAAAAACTTGCCTGCACCCACCGCTGTAAAGAATCAGCTACGCTTTGTTGCCACACAGAATAATTTCTCCCATCAGGTAATGTTACCTGCTTGTAAGTCTTTTTCTTTAGTACGTTGTTGTGGTAAATCCACTGGGTTATAGTATCCCTTGAAATTTCATATTCCGTGCGTTGAGCATGAGTTGAAATCGGGTAAACTACAGCAACAACTGTTACAATAAAAAGTAACCCAAACCCCTTTATTAAATTTCTCATTGCACAGATATTTTAAATTTCTTTTTTTTGAATAAGACGTGTAGGTTATTTGCCAAACATTTTGCCAACTAAATCAGGCACTGCTCCCTCGCCTCTTAAGCCACCCTGAACGCTGATTTCAACACTGCCAGGATCCGCACCAGCATGTCCTCCCAGCGGGCCGTTTATTTCTGCACCAGCTTGCGCTTTCACAACTAAATCGGTTAAAATCAGGTCAGTATCCAACTTAATGGTAACCTTGCCATCAACTGTAATTTTTCATTAAGGTTTTTGGTGAAATCTTTCTCGTACTCAGCCAGGCCGGCAGCAATGGAAATACTATGCTTCAGTGTTTCCCATGTTACCGGGTTTATCTTTCTTTCCCAACCAATGGTGGCACCGTTAAACTTAGCGGCAATAATAATCTCACGACAATTCATCCTGGCCTGCCCGATGATAACATCATAATTAATATCGATGGGGCAATGGTTGTCTTCCTACAATTGCAATTTGCCTTTTACACCCGCAGCTTTAAGTTTGTCATCTGCGTCACACACCTGCTTAAGTGGTGCGGGCAAGGGATACAGGCCTTTGAGCAGGTACAAATCACTGAGGTAAGTTTGGTACAAGCCATACAAATCGCCAGCAGGATTATTTGGTAACGTATACAAGGCCGTCCAATACATTTACTCCTGCAGGCGCTGGTTTAGAATACTTTCTACTCCCTTTGCGTATTGGGTATTGATGGCAACCAGCTCTGTTAGTTCCGTGTTCTGTGCTTCAAATTTGAGCGGATAAATTTGTTTGCGAATCGCTGCAATTTTAATTTCATCATCGCCGTTTCTACCAGCTTCGAGGCGGCCCATTTCCTGGTTTAACTTTGCTATTTTATCATTTAAAGATTTCAGCGCTTTGCTTAAAATTGCAAGCCTGTTCTGTCTCACTACTCCGGCTTGTTCAATACGCTGGGTATAGGAGGTTGCATAGTCTCTGTTGCGTATCAAGTTCAGCATCAGTTGTGCCTTGAATCTATAAACATGAAAAAATTTGCCAAACTGGTTGTTGTACATGTTTACATCGTCCAGCGTTTTCATCTTCAAAGATTGTTCCTGCATTTGCAGGAACTGTTTTTCCTCTTTTTTCCAATTTGGCATTATTTAATTCTTCTATTTTATCAGGCATATCGCTCAGCGTAGCTTCAAGGTTTGCAAAAAACTGCCTTAAAGATTGTTCCTTTTCTTGCGCTTCGCTAACACTTGATGGTATATCAGGCAACACCCAACGTTTTGTAATGGGTACTTCTTTGTAATTCTGCTTATGATTTGCCCTTATGAAGATGGATACATCTTTAACAGGGGCTATGCCCGACCATTGATTGAAAGCTTCAGTTGTCAGTCCTCCTGTCATTGATTTTTCCATGTATGCAACAGCCTTTGCCGTATTACCTTCCTTTAATGCAATTTTACCCAGGCTTCGATTGGCTTCTGTATGCACTTCATCTTTTGACACCGCTTTTTTCAGCAATGGTTTTGCTTTAGAGATGTTGCCCAAACTCAGCCAGGCTTGTCCCAGGTTATTAAATACGTTTCCATTTTGTGGCAACTTATTGGAGATGTAGTCCAGGATGGGGATAGCTTTTTCTGGCAACCCACTTATACTTAAACAGGTGGCAAAATTATTTAGCAACAATTTATCCTTCGGCATTTCTATGCATGCTTTCAGCATTAGATAAAGGGCAAGGTCATGTTCTTTGTTAATCCAGAAAACAACTCCGTAATATCCCGTTTCTCGTCCCTTGCCAAGATATTGAGCCGCCTTGGTTTTTTTTGCAGGGCTGAGTGCAGACTGTGCTTTCAAGAGCATGGCGTTTAGATAGGCAAGCATCGCAGCCTCTGCAGCAGGCGTTCCGGCAATCAACCTCGTACTGACTTTAGGAATCTCATTAAGATGTGACTCGGGCACAGCAGCCATCTTCTTTTTCACTTCTGCACGATCTTTTCCCATTTTTCCAATGGCCTTGTCCATCATCTTTTGCGCCTCATCATCATTTTCGGGGCTGTCGTATGCCTGTGCTCTTTTTTTACCTTCCTCATTTCTTTTTGCATCGGCTTTTTCTTTTAAAGTCAGATAAAGCCTCTCTCTTTCCATTTGTACCATCATCTCTACGGTGGCTTCGGGAAGTCCATTTTGCGATAGTCTTCAGACATCCTGGTAAAGACAGCGCTGCTATCCTTTGGCTGCTGTGCCGTCAGGGTAATTCCCGAAAAAATAGTACAAATTTGAATAACCAATTTCCTTTTCATGTTATAATGAGTTTAAGGATCAAGCCGAACGCTTAGTCTTTTACAATTTTAATATTGCTGACATAATAAGTATCATTCTCCGCAGTATTTCCCCCGGAGTCGAAAGACAAGGCGTTAAAAAGAAGAGCCGCCGGAAGAGCTTTTGGATAGGCTGCAATTTTATTTGTCCCGATATACACTTCAATCTTTTCTTCAGCCTTCTTTAAGGTAACGGAGATGCGGTTATTTTTTTTGCCATTGGAGAAGCCCTCGACCGCATACCATTTGCTCCCCGTTAAATATCCTGGAGGAGAAGTAAACTTTGTTTCTACCATCGCTTCCCCGTTAGCGCCGTTGGCGCCCGGGCGTAGCTTCAAGAGTATAAATGATTCCGCATTGCCAGGA
>JAYTBG010000041.1:0-5739 GCA_043737055.1 Chitinophagaceae bacterium
GACCATTGTAAGTAACTTTTGGTTTTTGTGGCTTGGGTGCAGGCGTTGTTACTGGCGCTGTGGGAGCGGGCTTGGTAACTTTTGGGGTAGGTTTAGAAAGCTTATTAACTGGTGCCGCATCGGCTTCCGCATTTTCATCAGGCAACACATTGTTATCATTTTCTTCCTGGGGTGCCGCTACCTGCTCTGGCACAACCGTTGCCTCGGGTGTGGGTGAGCGCTCGCCTTTTATGAGGGGCTGCTCTTCACCAAAACCTTCTTCATTATTACCAAGATTTATTTCCAGGAGGTCTTGCACCACAGGTACTGCAGGTGGAGCTACCTTCCAGCTAATAAGTATAAACATCAACAACAGTATACCACAAATAGACAATGTGTAAACAAATGCTTTCCTATTTTTTTCTTTTTCAAAAGATGTGGTCATGCTAATATGCTTGTGTGATAAAGTTATTGGATTCCATCATTGAAAGACGCCTATCTACCAATAAATACATAAGCTGCCAAAAAATTAACAAAAGCATCCATTGGGAAACTACCGAAAGTATTAACCCGTTGATGTTCTCTGGCCAAACAACAAGCTGCCAATTCTCGTCATGTTACTGCCTTCGGCCAGGGCCATTTCATAGTCAGCACTCATCCCCATACTTAAAATGTTGAACGACGAGTCGCTACCGGCCATGGCACTCTTAGTTTTGTCAAACAGTTGCTTTAAATGTTGAAATTCTTTTCTGATCTTTTCCTGGTTTTCGGTAAAGGAGGCTATGCCCATCAGGCCCCGAATATTTACATGAGTGAAGGTTTCTTTTTCCGTAGCTAATTTTTGCAAAATCTGCTCCAGCTCTTGCTCGTTGAAGCCATATTTTGTTTCTTCTTCTGAGATATGCACCTGCAAAAGACAATCGATCACCCTGTTTATTTTCGTGCCCTGTTTATTGATTTCTGTTAGAAGTTTTTGGGTATCTACGCCATGAATTAGGTGAACGAACGGGACTATGTATTTTACTTTATTAGTTTGCAAATGGCCAATAAAATGCCATTGAATTTCTTTGGGTAATGCCTCATATTTCATCGTCAGCTCCTGCACAAAATTCTCGCCGAAGTCTCGCTGACCAAGATCGAAAAGTGCCTGGATATCGTCGGTTGGTTTAAATTTAGAAACTGCCACTAGCGTAGCATCATTGCCCATTTGGTCCCGCAGTTGCAGGTATTGTTCCTTTTGCACAGCCATATTTGATATTTAATCTTGTAAAGTTACCCAAAGTTAATGGGCATAAAAAAAGTGCCAACCCTGTTAGCACTTTTCAGTTGATTCAATCATTTATTTTAGAATGGTACGGCTTATCACAATTCTCTGCACCTCGCTCGTGCCTTCGTAAATCTGTGTGATCTTAGCATCTCTCATCAATCTTTCTACGTGGTATTCTTTTACAAAACCATAGCCTCCATGAATTTGTACTGCCTCAGTTGCGGTCCACATGGCAGTTTCACTGGCAAACACTTTCGCCATGGAGCTGCTGAGTGTATAGTCCATTTTGTGATCCTTTTCAAAGGCTGCTTTCATACAAAGTAGCCGTGCGGCTTCAATCTTTGTTGCCATATCAGCCAGTTTAAACTGTATGATCTGGTGGTTCATGATCTCTGTTTTAAACGCTTTGCGTTGTTTGCTATAGGCGAGGGAAAGTTCGTAAGCCCCGCTTGCAATTCCCAGCGCCTGCGCTGCAATTCCGATTCTGCCACCTGCCAGCGTTTTCATAGCGAATTTAAAACCGAAGCCATCTTCCCCAATCCGGTTTTCTTTTGGCACTTTCACATCGGTGAACATAATGGTGTGGGTATCGCTACCACGAATGCCTAATTTATTTTCTTTGGCACCAACAGTAACGCCGGCCCATTTTTTCTCCACTATAAATGCATTGATTCCACGGCTACCTTTAGAAATATCGGTTTGCGCTATCACCAGGTACACACTCGCACTATTGCCATTGGTAATCCAATTCTTGGTGCCGTTTAATATGTAATGATCGCCCTTATCTTCTGCAGTGGTTTGCTGTGAGGTAGCATCGCTGCCGGCCTCCGGCTCACTCAATAAAAAGGCCCCGATGTAGAGTTCACCATCTTTTTTGCCTTGTGCAAGCGGAGTTAAGTATTGTTGTTTTTGTGCTTCTGAACCATACTCCTGTAAACCATAACATACAAGGCTATTGTTTACACTCACACATACACTTACGCTTGCATCTATCTTGCTTATTTCCTCCATGGCCAACACATAGCTAACGGTATCCATGCCACTGCCGCCATATTCCGGTTTCACCATCATGCCCATAAACCCGAGATCCGCTAATTTTTCAATCTGTTCTTTGGGAAACCGCTGCAATTCATCTCTTTCAATTACTCCTGGCAGGCACTCGGTTTGCGCAAAGTCTCGTGCGGCGTTTTTAATCATCAAATGTTCTTCTGAAAGTTGAAAATCCATATCGCAGTTTTAGGGTGTAAAAATAAGCATTGGCAGTTGTGATTGGTTCCATACCTGAGAAAATATTTCCCCGTATGCTGTGACCTTAAACAAACTACCAGCACGGGGTTTTTAAATAATCTATTACATTATAAATGTGTTTTTAATGTAACCTGTTCGCTTATTTTTAAGGCAGTGGGGGCAACTATATATATTTGTGCATTCATGACAAGTTCCACACAAAATTTGCGGGTTCAAAAAGCCATTGTCGTTATTTCCATACTCCTGTTTTTTGCAAAAATGGTAGCATGGTTTCTCACCAATTCGGTGGCCATTCTTACCGATGCATTGGAGAGCACCGTGAACGTTGTTGCCGGCCTCATTGGTTTGTATAGTTTGTCTGTTTCTGCAAAACCCCGGGATATGGATCATCCGTATGGCCATGGTAAGGCTGAGTTTATATCCGCTGCGGTTGAGGGAACGCTCATCATGGTGGCCGGCATCATCATCATTTACGAGGCTATAAGCAATCTCTTTCTTCCAGCTGCACTTAAAAAACTAGACTGGGGTATACTGCTCGTGGCGGCAACTGCACTTGTAAATTATGTTGCAGGTTCATATTGTGTCAAAGTAGGCAGAAAGAACAGTTCGCTAGCCTTGATTGCGAGCGGCAAACACTTAAGGTCAGACACCTATACCACCATCGGAATTGTAGCAGGCCTTATTTTATTGTACTACACTGAGGTTATTTGGATAGACAGTGCCGTCGCAATTATTTTCGCATTTATAATCATTTACACAGGCTATAGAATTATTAGAACTTCTTTGGCGGGCATAATGGATCAGGCAGATGAACAGTTGCTCAAAGAACTCATTGTAAGCCTCAATGAAAACCGGAACGCCAATTGGATAGACCTTCACAATCTACGAATCATAAAATATGGTGCCGTGTTGCACATGGATTGCCATCTTACCGTGCCCTGGTATTTTAATGTGCACCAGGCCCATGATGAAGTAGACGACCTGTCTGGCCTGGTACGCAAAAAATTTGGGGAGTCAGTAGAATTATTTGTGCATTCAGATGGCTGCCTCGATTTTAGCTGCCCAATCTGTATAAAAACAGATTGCCCGGTGCGTAAACATGCTTTGGTAGAAAAAGTGGATTGGACGATGGAAAATATTTTAAGCAATAAAAAACACCAGGTAGGTGCTTAATGAAAAATAATACTCTCGATAAAAATTATTGGGACAAACGGTACCATAACCAGCAAACAAGTTGGGATATAGGCAGCGTCTCTACACCTCTTAAAGCATACGCAGACCAACTAAAAAATAAAGATGTGGCCTTGCTGATTCCGGGATGTGGCAATGCTTATGAAGCTGAATATTTATTGCAAAATGGATTTACCAACATTACCCTCATAGATATTGCGCCGGCTCCTGTAGAAGTTGTCAAAATGAAGTTGAAAGACTTTGACGGTAAGCAATTGCAAATCATCTGTGGCGATTTTTTCGAGTTGGAACAAAAATTTGACCTTATCATTGAACAAACATTTTTCTGCGCACTTGAGCCACAGTTGCGAAATGCCTATGTTAAAAAAATGCACGATCTTTTAAATGAAGGTGATACACTTGCAGGCTTGCTGTTCAACCGTGCCTTTGAGGGCGGCCCCCCCTTTGGCGGAAGTAAGAAAGAATACCACTCGTTATTTTCGCCCTGCTTCGAAATTAAAATGTTGAAAGAATGCATTAATTCTATTGCGCCTAGAGCAGGGAGCGAACTTTTTTTTATATTTAAAAAAAAGGCGTTGCTACTTTAGCAAACTATTAGGTGGCAAATATCCTTGCTACAGCAAAGGCTGCCGCTGCAGCAGCTACACCTAAAAGCATCAGCCTAAAGGTTCCCCAAAGTAAAGGTTCTTGATTCACCTTACTTTTTACAAAGCCAAAAATAACAAGGGCGACTAATGTTAGGATGCATGAGAAGGTAAAGGCAGTAGCCTTGCTTGAAAAGTACCAATAGGGCAACAGGGGTATCATTCCACCAACGACATAGGACAAGCCAATGATTAGGGCGGTTTTTGGCAACTGAGAGGGTTCATTTATTTCAAGGTCGGCAACATGTTCTTTTAAATATGCCTTCCATTCGTTGCTGTCTTTTTCTATTACTTCAGCAGCCTGATCTTCCATGGCTTTCCCAAGGTCTAACTTTTTGAACAGGATCAGGGTTTTATCCAGTTCCTCCTTTTTAAGTCTTTCTTCCTCCTCTGATGTTCTCTGCATCAAACTTTCGTATCGGTTCCTGGCGGCAAAATAGCCACCCACTGCCATGATGGTGGCACCCACTATTATCACCAGCAAGCCGGTTTGTACAATTTCTGAATTGTCAGCTACGATCACACTCAGGCCGGTAATGATGGCAAAGGGAATAATCAATCCATCGCTGATGCCGATAACAATATCTGTAAAGGGTTTGTAAAATTTTTTGCTAGAAACCATTATGCATGATGGCGGCCTGCCTGCTTTTGCCAGCGAAAATAGGTTAAATGCGGTTCATTGCTGGGGTAATACTGCTTTGGAAAATAGAAAGCGCATACCAGGTTTTGAGTATTGCTTATGCAAGTTGTGTGCTACATGGGTAGTATAAAAATAAGTGTGATCAGTATGTGCGCATTCTATCCAATGCGGTATGATTCATTCCCATTCCTTAAGAGATGTCTTTGTATTGAGATATTATTTTTCGCCCAACACGGGCAGACTTCTTTCAATAATACCGATCGCCTCCATGAGTTGGGCTTCTGTTATGTTCAACGGGGGCGCAAAGCGTATGATATCTCCGTGAGTAGGCTTTGCCAGCAACCCATTTCTCATCAGTTCCATGCAAAGGTTCCATGCCGCCTCCGGATTGGGGTGTTTTATAACGATGGCATTCAACAATCCACGGCCACGAATAACAGCCACAAAAGGAGAATTGAGTTTGCTCAACTCTGCCCGAAAAATGGCACCCATCGCTTCAGCATTGGCTGCCATGTTTTCTTCTTTCAAAACAGTAAGCGCAGCGATAGCAACCTTGCAGGCGAGCGGATTGCCACCATAAGTACTGCCGTGTTCGCCTGGCTGTATGGTAAGCATAATTTCATCATCAGCCAGCACAGCACTCACCGGCAGCGTGCCACCGCTTAGGGCTTTACCTAGAATTAAAATATCGGGCTTTGCATCTTCATGATCGCAGGCTAACATTTTGCCCGTGCGTGCAAGGCCGGTTTGAATTTCATCAGCAATCATCA
>JAYTBG010000042.1:0-2285 GCA_043737055.1 Chitinophagaceae bacterium
GAGGTAATGATAAGCCCCAACAGCGAAAAAAATATTGACGTAAAAATGCGTAACCGCAACGGCGATTACGTGTGGATTGAGCTGAAGGGGAAAAACATGTTTACCAATAAATATGTACAGGGTATTTTAGTAAGCCTTCGCGATATTACCAGCCGTAAAAAGGCTGAAGAGATCATCTCTCTCTCCGAACAACGCTTTAAAGGGTTGGTGCAAAGTGGTGGAGACATGATTTGGATTATTAACGAGGGCGGCGACCTAATATATGCCAGCCCAACCGTACAAACCATTATGGGCATAGACCCTAATACAAAGTATGGGCATTGCGTTTTTGATCAGGTTCATCCAACTGATGCCGGGCTTATAAAAAATCAGTTCAGCCAATTTGTAACTTCTGGAAACAAACAAATTTTGGTAGGGCCATATCGGTATTGCAACGATGATGGTCAGGTATTTTGGGTTGAATCAACCATCACTAATCTGTTAAGCGATCCATCAATTAAAGGCATTGTTTTAAACTCACGGGATGTAACCGATCGCCGCAAACTAACCGAAGAACTTGCTGCAAACACTGAGCGTTTAAAAACCTCTCAAAAAATTGCTAAACTTGGCTACCTCGAGTACGATTTTAGAATCAAACGCTTTTTCTGCTCCGAAGAATTTTATGAAATTTTAGGCCTTGAAGCAAACGATTTTAAAAAATTCAACTTTCTTTCTTTAGAAAGTATCATTCATCCTGATGACAGGATTCGTGTTATTAAAGAGGCACGTCAGGCTATGAAGGAGTTAACGGATTTTAATGCAGAGTACCGCATTATAACCCGGCAGGGACAGGAAAAAATAATATTGACTATTGGGGCAGCTGTTCAAAACGAGCAGGGTAAACCAGAGAATTTTAAAGTTACCATGCAGGATATTACAGATAGCAAAATGGCTATGCTCGCCCTGCAAACCATGGAAAGCCGTTTTAAATCATTGTTCGATAACAGCATTGATGGTGTTATTCTTTCAATGGAAGATGGAGAGATTATTTCTGCCAATCCATCTATTTGTAAATTATTGGGCTATACCACCCCGCAGATTACCAACCTTAATATGAATGATCTTTTCGACATCGCCTCGCCATCAATTGGCGAAATGATATCGGAACGACTGAAAACAGGTAGATTCATTGGCGAAGTCATCATTCGAAATAAATATGGGCGCATCATTTTTGCCGAAATTACTTCTCTAAACATGAAGGACTTGAATGGCAAAAATGTCATCTCAACCATTATTAAAGACATTACGGATAAGAAAAAGATTGAGGAAGAGCAAAAAGCCTTGACAGCAGAGCTGTTACGAAACAACCAGGACCTGCAACAGTTTTCATTTATTACTTCTCATAATTTAAGGGCGCCTGTAGCCAACCTAATAAGTTTGTTAGGGTTGTATAACCGGCAAAACACTTCCGATTTATTTAATCAAACATTGATCGAAAAGTTTGAAGAGGCCACCCTTCAGCTAAACAGCACCTTAAACGATTTAGTGAATGTGCTGGTAATAAAGTCAAATAATAATATAGAAAAACAACAGCTTTTCTTACCCGATGTCTTTAAAACAGCCCGTGCTAATATCGAAAATCTTTTGCTTGAGCAAAATGGAACTATTGAAGCTGATTTTACCGAAATCCCTATAATTGAATACAACAAAATTCACCTCGATAGCATATTTCTCAACCTGCTAAGTAATGCAATCCGCTACCGTTCGCCAGAGCGTTCCCCTGTTATAAAGGTAAAATCGTATAGAAAAGACAACTGGATCGTCATAAGTTTTGAAGATAATGGTCTTGGAATTGACCTAAAAAGATACGGCGACAGACTTTTTGGGCTATATCAACGTTTTCATGTTTCCAAAGAGGGAAAAGGTCTTGGGTTATACATGACCAAATCGCAGGTTATGGCCATGGGAGGCAATATTGAAGTGATAAGTGAACCGGGAAAAGGGACTATATTTAATGTTTTTTTCAAATCCTAAGAAAAAATTCATGCCCAAATACAAAAGTGTATTGTTGGTCGAAGACGACCCAATAACCATATTAGTATGCGATAGAATCATTACCATGAGCGCCTTTGCAGACAAAGTCATCTCATGCGAAAATGGAAAATACGCATTTGATTACTTAAAAGATTTGCTTACTAAAGGCGAAGACATACCGGAAATAATTTTCCTTGATATCAATATGCCGGTAATGAACGGCTGGGATTTTTTGGAAGAATTAGAACATATTAAATCTTCTTTCTCCAGAC
>JAYTBG010000043.1:0-2274 GCA_043737055.1 Chitinophagaceae bacterium
GGCAAAGAAAATAATCTATAAAAAAAGTAATTACATCGCTGGCAATATACCCTACACAGGGTATGGCCGACGGTACTCCTTTGCCCTGCATAGAAAATAACAGAATCTTGCCCGATGCTGCTTTTACCCGAAGTGTTGAAACACGCTATAAAATCATTGCCAAAACCTTTCTGAATGGTATAGGCGAATTGCTTGTTTTCAACTGTTGTTCTGGTAACATTGGCCGCTCCCGTGTTGGCATCACGGGCAGCTCTGTTAGGGGGCAAAGAGGAATTTTTTTGCAGACGGAGGGAGTCAATCCGTTTAATGGCAGTTTTGGCTTCGCTGTTTTGCTGAGCAAAAGAAAAAGAATGAATATTGGCTATACAAATAATTAAGAGTACAACGGGTCTCCAGGTGACAAACATAAGCAGGGTTTCAAATGATAGGTTTCGGTTGATAAGTTGAAGATAACTCTTACAGACATACAACATTTGAAAGCAACAAGCAGCCATTGCTCTCTTTAAAACCGGAGCGATGCGGAGCTTATTCTGGTGCACGGAACATTGATTAAGAAATGCTGCAACCTATCAACGCAACGTACCCTGCGGGAGGCGTTGCCGGGAAGCAGGGCACAGCTATGCTACACCCAACTCCCACCCCCATATTTACGGCAGAGGAGCCTAACCCAACACATGACTGGCGAGCACCTTCTGCAGATCGTAAATATTTACACTCTTATTAAATCGTTTAGACACGCTGGGATTGCTTTCACTGGATACCCATATTTTGAGTTCCGCCTCCAGGTCAAGGTGACCCGCTGTTTCAATACTGAACCTGCTGATACTTTTATAAACTACAGACAGGTAATCTACTTTTTTACCGGTGATGCCCTGCTTATCTACAAGAATAAGGCGTTTGTTAGTAAAGATGAAAACATCCCGGATGAGTTTAAATCCAATTTCAATTGTTTCCGTATCGGTAAGTAACTTTCCGTATTCCTGTTGCAGTTCCCGATTATCTGCCACACCGGCATTGCCTAATAAAGATGAAAATAGTCCCATAGCCCGGTGAATAATTATATGAATTAAATTTCTGTAAACTTCATTGTGGTACTCATCTCCCACTGCTCCTTTACCTTGGCCATCTTTATTAAATAAGGAACCAGTAAAAAAAGCTCCAACCTTAAATTAAAATTGCCACCGACAAAAAGTGGATAAAGCACAATAAAAATACAAAGAGCTATCCCTACACTAGCATCTACTATTGCCAGTTGAATCGCCCAGTCCTTGTGATTGATTAGACCGAAGGCAACGACTACTTTCAATGCAAAGAGCAAGACGATGCTAATGCCAGTAAGATTAAGTGGCCCATTTCTTTCGAGGCCGTATAAGGCTAGAGCGAAGTCGTAATCCAGAGCAGCAAATACCAAACTGAAAGGTGCGACGACACCAAGGACCAAAAAGATCCAGCTGAAAATGCGAATCCATACCGGTACCAGTGTTTTTCTATCTATAGAGGCTTCCTGCAGGATGTCTGTGGGTAGTAAGTCTGGTGCGTTATCTTCTGTCATAAGGTTTAGTTAGTCTTAAAATATTTGATATTATTTACTTCGTTCCCCAGAAACGTTTCCCTCAGGAATCACTTATTCTATTAATCAGTATTTTTTTGATCTCTGCCAATCTGCCAGCCTGATAGAAAAACTGATCACTGCAAAAATGATGACACCAAACAGCAAAGAAAAGTTTGCCAGCACTGGTCGGTTGGGATCTCCCGTAGTAATATGCAGAAGTTCCATGATCATTCCACCACCAATAAGGCTAACGATTGCTCTAACCCAGACTTTTCTTGAGTATATCATTTTTTAATTTTAATGAAGATGCATTATTTATAGTTTCACTGCTGCGTTAAATTTCCCAGTATCAAAAAATGTTTTCCGGCTGCTACGATTATAGGTGAACCTGCAGATGTGGTGTAATTGATATTTAGTACGCATGCGCCGCCCGGTAGCGGGTCTATAATAACCTGGCTATCGGCAGGCATCACGGGAGGTGGCATAAGATTATCGCTCCAGTTTGAAGCCACATTCCAGTTGCCATTGCCTGAAAAAATATAAGTGTTCCTTAAGCCCGAAACATAATTACGAATATCGAAGGCCCTTAATTTTTGTGCTACAGTAAATGGAAAACCGCCAATGATGCGAACAAATTTTTCACTGCTGATGTATCCATAATATCCATTTTTAAAACAGATACCTTCTGCCTGGCCCATTACGGTAACATCAGGTAAATCAAT
>JAYTBG010000044.1:0-5697 GCA_043737055.1 Chitinophagaceae bacterium
TGAGGCTCAGCATAATTATTTTTTTCATACACTTTTATTGTATTATTTAAAAGCAGGTCGCAGCATGTTACTTGTAGTACAAATGCCCTTTTTGCTATACACTGCGCCAATGTTTTTTGTTCACTTCCCGCAACGACTCCCGCATGGGATTGCGTGAATAGGTGCTAGCTATCTTTAAGGATCGTAAATATAATTATGAATGCCTGTTAAGCAAACGATGCTATACCGGTGTGGAAGTTTCTGTATTGCTTTCACTTTTTACAAATGCTGACTTAACAAATTTTATGGAAAGGAGGATTTAGTATCTGTGACACAAGATAGAATGGGATTGTATTATGAGAAAGGGGACAATTATGGTTGACGCAACGTCCCCTGCGGGGAACGTTGCTCGGAAGAAGAAATAGTCTATACGTGCATTCGTGGCCAATATTTATTGATCCATCTTTTGTTTTGCCACGAATGCACGAATGTGCTCAAATCATTTCAGACGCCACCTGCTGTACCGATAGCTATCGGTACCAGCGGCCCGGGTTAAAAGCAGTTGTGTATCACTACCTGGAGACTAAGATGCTTCGTACCTCAGCATGACAGGTCGGAGTTTTCTGCTTTCTGTCATGGTAGCTTCTCATCCGTTGGTAAATATGCTTCGTACCTCGCACTGAAGGTAGGAGTGAATGCCGAAAACGAAACGCCGTTTAAAAGATGGCTTTGTATTTCGAACTTTAATCAGGTGTCACCATTACAACAGCGTCTTAGTATGAATTTCATACCGCCCTTTTACATCTCTCTCTAAAAAAGTACAACGCTTCGTGCTGTCATGCTGAGGCACGAAGCATCTCGACTACCGAAGCTTAGGATGTTTATAAGAAGAATATCTTCACCCTTTAGCAAAGTTTTGTATAGAAGGGTTGCAGCAAATTGTCCGAAACAAATTTCCTCTACAGAGGGAGTTGTTGGGAAAAGATATTCATATCAAATATTGTTATATGTTCACATCTTCTGCATATATTTATTCCTAGCACTCTTGAATCTTTGTATCGACACCCGATCAAATAGTTTTATAACGTTCCACTTATCACCCTACCATTAAAACTTAGTGTGGGCAGATACATTGAAATCAGCAGTAACCATTTTTAAGGCCAAAATTTAACGGACGCAAACATTTACATATGAGTAAACTCCTAAGATTTTTAGTAATATTTACAACGCTCTCCCTGAATGATGCATTCGGACAGCAAAGCGACTTGTGGACGTCTACATCCGAAAATGATTCAAGAACTAACTTATTCTCCAAGGTTAAAAAGCCAAAGGATTTTAAATTGTTTATACTGAATGAAGCTTACTTTAATGAAAGGATCTTTCAGGCTCCTTCTGAAAGTTCTTTAGATGCAAGCCGCTCCGCTTTTACATTATCGTTTCCAAATGCAGAGGGAATTTTAATACCCTTCAGACTTGTTGTGGCAAGTGTGATGCAGCCGGATTTGTCGGCTCGCTATCCACAGTTACGGCAATATGCGGGCGTGGCGGTAGATGGATCTGCCACAATCAGAATTGCTTCAGCTCCCTCTGAGGTTTCCATAACTATTGATCCTCTTTCCGGCCCCACGCAATATGTAGATCAGCTAGATGATGCCAGCAATACCTATATAGTTGTTGCAAGAAATAATTTATCTGCCCCTCTACAAGATTTCAATTGTTCAACAATAGAATCAAATTTAATGAACTCTGGTCCCCTCCCGAGCTCAGATTTTAGTGCCGATGATGGAAAACTCCGTATCTATAAACTAGCTATTTCTACATCCGGTGAGTGGTCAAATTCTTATCTCACAAATGAGGTAACAGACGCACAAAAAAAAGCAAGGATTACAACGGTTCTAGCCCGACAGGTTACACGCATTAATCAAATTTATGAAAGGGATTTTGGCATCAGACTTAGCCTGATCGATAATACTCCTATAATCTTTTTGAATCCCGACACTGACCCTTTCAGCTCGCAAAATTCGCCCGCAGGAATCTGGAACCAGCAAGTACAAACAACATTAACCAATTTGATAGGTGCCGCCAATTATAACGTCGGACACCTGTTTCACCGGCAAGGTGGAGATGGAGGGAATTCAGGCTGCATCGGCTGTGTGTGCAACGACGCTAATAAGGGTAGTGCTTTCACTTCTTATATGCAGTTAAATGATGAAGAATATTTTTTAATTGATTATGTGGCTCATGAAATTGGCCACCAGTTTGGCGCCACGCACACTTTTACTCACGACGTACAGGTTGATGAAGCAAGCCAAGTAGAACCTGGAAGCGGTTCTACCATCATGGGCTATGCTGGTATTACAACTCAGAATGTACAGGATCATGCTGATGATCTGTTTCATAGCGTAAGCATACAACGTGTTACCAATAATATTAAAAGCGGAGTTAGCAGTACCTGTGATGTTGAACTGGTTACTGGCAATCAATCCCCTGTTGTTCCCTTTTTACAAAATTATACCATCCCGCATTCTACCCCGTTTGAATTAAAATCTACCGCAACCGATCCTAATGCAGGAGATAATCTTACCTATGCATGGGAGCAAACAGATTTTCTTGCCGCAGGATATTCGTCCATTCCAATATCTACCGCAACAGCAGGTCCACAATTCCGGGCTTACAATGATACTATCATTAACAGGCGATTATTTCCTAAGTTGAGCTCCATTTTAGATGCAACCAACAATAATGCATGGGAAGTGTTGCCATCTGTTAGCAGGGAATTGAACTTCCGTTTTACGGTAAGGGATAACCACCCGGGCGGTGGTAACATAAAAGTTGCTAATATGAAAGTGATCGTTGATAATACCTATGGTCCCTTTTATGTCACTTATCCAAATGGGGGTGAAAAATTTGCTGCAAATTCCACACAGTTAATCACATGGTTCGTGGCAGGAACCCAGGCATTGGCAGATAGTGTGCGCATCAGCTATTCCACCTCCCAGGGACAGGGCTGGGAAACATTGGTAGAAACTGACAATGATGGATCGGAGTGTATCGTTATACCTAATTTTATTACCACCAATGCAAGGTTGAGAATAGAAGCTATGGGAAATATTTTCTTCGATATTACGAATGGTAATTTTAGCATTTTTAATTCTACTATCACTCCCAATTTCAACTTCAACATGTGCAACACGCCTGCTTTTACAACCAATAATTTCACTGCGATAGCAGTTGGAAAACATGGTCAGGTTTGGGCTGGTACTGCCAACCAGGGATTATACAGGTACATCAACAATGACTGGCAAAAATCTTTTAACCTTACCAATAACCTTATTCAGGATATGAAGGCTGATCAGGATGGCGGTATTTTTATTGCACAATCTGGGAGCTCCGGCGCACAGGCAATCAATGGGGGAATTAATTATTTTCCAGACACTACATTTTCTTCGATGAATTATTACGGTGCTACGTTAGGTGCTCCTACCCGCTATGCACGAAGCCTTTTTGTAGACACGAGTCGTTATAACGCACCCTCTGCACCATTACTTCCATTATTCTGGACGGCTCATATGGCACACATTACAGGTGGTGTTTCCACAAGCGGAGGCTTGGGCCGCGGATTAAACACAGCTAGCCCATTTTTATTTACCAACAGAAGTGGTATTGAAACTACCAATGGCCTGGGCTCCTGCCAGGCCATTGGTGGGAATGCAAATGAGATCTGGGTGTTTGCAGCCAACAACTTTAGCAGAGGACAAATTCTTAGATATAATGCGAATACCGGAAGTCAAGTTTTGCCAACCTATGACACTACAAATGTCTTTAATGGTTTGCTCCCGGGATTATTCACCGCTAGAGCCATTTATTTTGATGCGAAGGGCCATCAATGGATCGGTATCATCGGACAGGGACTTTTGGTAAAAAATGCGAACGTGTGGAAAAAAGTTTCCTTTCCGGAGCTATTTACCAGCAATATTTTCATCAATACCAATGCCATCGCCGGCGACAAAACCGGTAATGTGTACATTGGCACAACCAATGGTTTGATTATGTATAAAGCGGGTCATCCTATTGATGAGTTAGCCTCTTACATCCGTTACACAACAGCAGATGGACTTCCGTCACTAAATGTGAAGGCCATTGCCATTGACACATTGCGTGACAAGCTATTGATTTGCACCGACAATGGTATTGCTTTCTGGAAGCCATGTTCGTCCACGCCGCCAATCGGAGAATATACCACTACGTCGGCAGGAACTTTTGAAACCCCATCTATCTGGTGCTCCAACCTGGTCCCATCTGCACCGCAGGATATCGTTGTAAGGCATCCGATCAGCATTACAAACAACAGAGAAGTAAGAAGTGTGAGGATTATCCCACCGGGATCTATCACAGTAAATAGCGGGGTAACATTTACTATTCTACAATAAGAATTAGTAATTATTTTTCTTCCGCTTTCTTCCCAGCAACGTCTCCCGCAGGGGACGTTGTATAAATAGGTGCCAGCTTTCTTTAGAAATGGTTATTATATTAATGAATCCTTGTAAACAAACGATCCCATACCGGTATGGAAGTTTCTTTATCACTTTTACTTGAAACAAATAGTTGCGGTCGCTTGCGAAAGTTATTTCCCAGGGGGGGGGTCGCTGGCTGGGCTCCCAATGATAACAACTTTGCGGCTAAACCCCGATGTGTAATATTCCTCAACCTTTTAACAGCAAACCACCACCAAACCAGGCAGACCAGTTCTTTAAACGCAAGTCCCATATGCATCGGGCCTGCCTGCCGAAGGGCAGGGTTTCGCAGTTGTCCTTGCGGCTTTGCAAAAATCTTTGTGCGAAAACCCCGCTGGGACACAATGTCGCCTCTATGATGCTAACAACGCTGATTTTATTTTATACTTCTACCAAAATTTTGCTACTCTGGAGCTGTCCCTTCCTTAACTTAATGACATTGCCCGCTGGGACACATAAAAAATTAGTTTAAAAAATAAAAAGCCCCGATCCGAATAACGGACCGGGGCAAAACCAGGTTGTGAAGTTTATGGTATTTTGATAGTTACCACATCGGCATCAGGTGTATTTTTTTTTGGTGTAAACATGAGCTTCTGCATATACGGATGTTTTTTGCCCTTCATAGACTGCGCAATAATATCTGTAAAAGCTTTGCGGGCCACTTCCACCGTCTTTGTGCCCATAATAATATCGTGCGCAAGATTAAGTGCCAACAGGTTGTTTTCTTCTTTATCGCATCTTGCAGCCAATAACCCTTGGGTACGGTCTACAGTTACACTACCATCAAAGCGGGCAAGATCGTCATACATATTCACGGGTACCTTATGCATTATAGACTGCTCCATCATATCAGTATGCGGTTTGGGAAAATCGTGGGTTGACTCCATTTTGGTAACAATGGTTTTGGCAAAAACGCCATTGTTGTACCAAGTCCTTGTTGTAGGTGTAGCCTCATTTGGCGCACCGTACTTGTCAGTCTGCTCCTTTACGGCCATCTGGGATGTCGCAGGCCATGATTGCAGATCTTCCATGTATGTTTTTTTCATGTTGTCGTCCGACATTTTTTCCCTGCCTCCGGACAATTTAAGGTGTTCATTTGCCATTGCCGTTTGCGACAGCATGCTGTCATTCCATTTTTTAGTGTTTTCGCTTTTCGTTTTCTGTGTATCATGGTTAGGATTCATTTTTTCCTGTTTCGGTTTCA
>JAYTBG010000045.1:0-5682 GCA_043737055.1 Chitinophagaceae bacterium
AGGAACTAGACCTACAGTTGTTGGCTATCTCGATGCATTAGTAGCAAAAGGTGTATTGAGAACGATGAAGATTGGTCGTGAGAATTACTACATAAATTATCAACTTATGGATCTACTGATGGCAGGATAAGGCCGAAATAGCAGTAAAAGGCCAACGATTCGGCCAACTGAATAAAATAAAAAACCGTTAACATATTGATATACAATACACTAACGGTCTTTAAGCGCTGTAGGGGAAGGGTTCGAACCTTCACGAGGCAGTTAGCTGTAGTACAAAGTTCGGTGGTCGACCCCGGTCGAGTTTACATTGCTGTAAAAACGGCTCTATGCTACGTTTATCCTGTTATCCTCACCCCCGAGACAAGGGGGCATGTCTGCCAAAAGTTTCATCACCCCACAGTATAATCGAACTATTTCGACTTAAGTTGATAAAGCGAAGATAAAGGAAAACCCACTTGTATTAAAAATAATTCAATAAATATTTTGAAATTATAGAATTTATTTAAATATTTGTGTAATTAATTGAATTAATTTTAAAAATCAACTCGATATGGCAGCCAAATTAAATCTTGACAAACTCGATCTGCAAATCATAGAAGCAATGATGCATAATGCAGAGATCTCCTACGCAGAACTTGGCAAAAAACTCTTTGTAAGTGGGGGTACCATACACGTGCGCATTAAAAAACTCCAGGAATTCCATATAGTTAAAGGCACACGTCTCAGCGTAGACCTAAAACAGCTTGGCTACGATATTACTGCCTTTGTAGGAATATTCCTCGAGAAAAGTTCCATGTATGATGCCGTAGCGGAAGACCTTAAAAAAATTCCGGAAATTATTCGTTTGAATTATACTACCGGAAATTACAGCATGTTTATAGAAATTGTTTGTAAAGACATTGCACAACTTCGTTTTGTATTGCACGATGCGTTACAAAAAATTAAAGGTATCGAGCGTACAGAAACCTTTATCTCCCTTGAAGAAGGTTTCAGCAGAAATGTACCCGTGGCACCGGTGGAGTAATGGAGCCCACTCCGCCCGCTGAAGGGGGAACCGGAAATCTGCCATGAAAAAGTCTTATTACAAAATCGTTGAAGAAAATAATATTCATCGGAAGTTGAAGTCCCAAGTTCCCCCTTTAGGAGGCGGAGGGGGCTGCCTAATTTTTCACATCCACAGCATCTCTCAATCCATTGCCTAATAAATTAAAAGCAAGTACGAGTATCATGATGGCAACACCAGGGATGATAGCAAGCACCGGGTTGTTGGTAATTATAAAATTATAATTCTCTTTTATCATCAACCCCCAACTTGGTTGTGGAGCCTGCACCCCGATACCAAGAAAACTCAAACCAGCTTCTACAATAATAGCGGTAGCAAAATTGCCTGCAGCAATTACCATTAGGGGTCCAAGAATATTGGGTAAAATATGTCTTAAAATAATTCTGCCGTCTTTAAATCCCAGGGCTTTGGCTGCCTGCACATACTCCAGTTCTTTTAAGGCCAGTACCTGACCTCGAACAAGACGGGCAACACTCACCCACATAGTGAGGCCTACAGCAATAAATATTTGCCAAAACCCCTTGCCAAGAGCCATGGTGATGGCAAACACCAGCAATAAAGTGGGGATGCTCCAGGTGACATTTACCAGCCACATGATAACTTCGTCTACCCAACCACGATAGTATCCAGCCAGGGCGCCTAATAAAATGCCAAGTGTAAGGGAAATGATGACCGCAATTAAGCCCACGGCAAGGCTTACTCTTGTGCCAATGATCAGCCTGCTGAGAATATCCCGTCCGAATGCATCTGTGCCTAGCCAATATGTTTTAGAAATGATTAATTGCTGTATATTTTGGGGTTGGTTGGTGGTAAGCTGATTGATACTAAACATTTGCTGCACGGTGGTGTCTTCGTCTACATATTTTTCTACCAGCAGATTTTGACCAGAAGCTTTGTAACTGCTAATGGGTAAATAGCTGTATTGCGAAGGAGTGCCATAAAACAGGCGGTTCACCCAATTTTCACTCTCTATTTTTGGCTGTGGAATTTTTAGGAATAGTTGCTGGTAGCCTGGTTTTTTTGCCTGTATCTCTACCGTTTGCATATCTGCAAATGGAGAGTCGTCGGGTGCAATTAAATAACCGAAGATGGCTACGAACAGGGAAAGAAGGATAATAATAAGGCCCGCAAAAGCAAGTTTTTTTTTCTTGAGACGATGCCAGGTAACCCGTAAAAAAGAATCGTCTGCTGCAGTCATAACAGCAATGTAGTAAAAATTGACTGCCGCTCCATCTTCAAACTATAAAAATGTTGCCATGCAACGAAAATCTTATTTGGCTACTCTTATCTGCAAATTAACTGCTATGCGAATCATTTACTTTCTTCTTGCTGTGATGTTAGTTTCCTGCTGGCCTAAGAAACCTTATCCTGAGCAAAACTATAAGAAGGTGTATGGTTGGAAGCCGGTGTACGGTGCCGACACTGCCTATAAAAAGCTAACCTACATGGCTACCGCAATGCCAATGGGTAATGCCGGCAAAATTTATGTAAAAGGAAACACGATTTACCAAAATGATATTGGGAAAGGGATTCACATAATAGACAATAGTAATCCCTCTGAGGCTCGCAGGGTATCGTTTATCGGTTTGCCTGGCAACACAGAAATGGCGGTAAGAGGAAATACGATGTATGCCAACAATTACAATGACCTGGTTTTAATAGATATCAGCAATGCTTCTAACCCCGTAGAAATAAAACGTCTGATCAATATGTTTGCATCCTATAATGCGCAGAAACCTTATTTATGGCAGGCGCCGCCAGACTCCGGTTACTATGAGTGCCCACGCTTATACAATGATTCGGTTGTGGTACGATGGGTAAGAGATAGTGTGTATCAAATTTGTTACAAGAATTAATTTATGCGTATGAAATCATTCTTAATAATAGCTGCTATTTTATTGATCGCTTCCTGTACTAAAGAGTCAGACAGTAATTCAAATGCAGCATCCGGTGGTGCAGGAAAGGGCGGATCTTTAGCAAGATTTACAGTCGTAAACAACAACCTATACCTGGTAGATGACTACACCCTCAAAGTGTTTGATGTAAGCAATGCATCTAATGCCGTACTCCGCAATACTGTGACCCTGAGGTTTGGTGTAGAAACAATTTATCCCTACAAGGACAAATTATTTATTGGTTCAAGGGATGGGATGTACATCTACTCTATTGCAAATCCTGATGCGCCGGTCTTGGTGGGTGAAGCAAGGCATACCCGAAGTTGCGATCCGGTAGTGGCTAATGACAGTATAGCTTTTGTAACCCTCAGGGGCAATCAGCCCTGTGGTCCTGCAGAAGATGGCCTTTACATTTACAACATTAAGAATGTGCTTACGCCGGCACTGATTCACAAAAAACCAATACCCACACCTCACGGCCTTGCGCTGCAGGATTCCCTTTTATATGTATGCCAAAAAAACAACGGTCTTGGTATTTATAATATCAGTAACCCGGCTGCGCCTGTTTTAAGAATGCAAATAAGCAATAAAGTATTTGAAGACGTTATTGTTTACGATGGCATATTGATTTGCTACATCAGCACCGGCCTTGCACTGTATAATATCGCTATGCCTGCGAATCCGGTACTCTTGAGGTTAATAGATAATTAGTTGTCGGCCCGTTTTTTCCGGCCCTTTTGCTGAGCAAACTTTAAATTTTTACTGTCTTAAGCATCAGGGTGTAATCCTGGCTGCAATCCTATTTCACTTTTCTCTCCTTCCATTCATAACCCCCAAACTTACCCAGCCAGCCGGCTGTAACGGTGTATAGAATATGAAAGGGCTGTGCAAGGGGAAAGAGCCACAGTAAACTTCGCTTGTGAAAGAATTTTGCTACCGGGTAAAGAAACAGCAGTTCCGCAGCTGTTTTAAGCAGGAGCATCAAGCACCATGCTTCCCATATTGACCATTGACAATTCTCCATTGACCATTCACGATCGATGAACATGCCTGCAACAGGGATTGCCAGCAATAGCGCATTAAAAAAATACACCAGCACCAGTACCCAAAAAATTCTTTTATCGTCGTACTTATCCGCTTTGCTTGCCCAGCGAATGCGTTGGTTAAAAAATTCTTTAACCGTATGCACAGGGGCAGTTTGTACAATTACATCCGGTAATTTTAAATAAGCAATTCCGTCGGGAAACTGAAGGGCTATTTTGTGCATCAGCAACATATCGTCGCCACTGGCAATGTTATCAATTCCTTTAAAACCATTCACCGCATCAAAAGCTTTACGGGTATAGGCAAGGTTGGCGCCGTTGCACATGCTGTGCATTTTTTTATGAACGGAAGCACCGGTAATTCCCTGCAAGGTCATAAAATCCAGTGCCTGGAAAATCTCGATCGCTTTCAGGCTGCAGTTAATCGCTACCGGCATTACGATCAGCTCCGGCTGATGGGTTTCGTAAAAGTCCGCAATGGTTTTTAGCCAGTTCGGTTCGGTATAACAATCTGCATCGGTGGTTACAATTAGGGTTCCCCTGCTGTGTTGGATACCGATTTCGATGGCCTTTTTTTTATAAGAGTTGATGGCTTTTTCAGGGATAAAATCTTGTAAAGACAATACTTTGAAACGGGCATATTGCTTCACTACATTGACAGTTTCGTCGGTTGAGTGGTCATCTATTACAATTACTTCAACTAATTCGGCTGGATACGTCTGGGCACGCAATGAATCTAAAAGATGGGGAAGATTGCCTTCCTCGTTGCGGGCAGGAATAAGAACGGTAATAAATGTTGTGGGCTTAACGTTGGCGGTTACGGGATGGAAAACCGGGATCTGTAACCAACTAAAGCGGTAGTAAAAAAGCAGACCAGCATATACCAAAAGCAGCAAAAAAGAGAGTATCAGAACAAACGTCATAAAAGCGGAATAATGGTATACCGTATAAGGGAGTGACACAACGATGCTGCCACATGCTATAAAGCCGGGCTTCAAAAATAATTTTTATCAAGTCAAAATAAATATTATCTTTATGTAGTTGCATAAACAACTATATGCCAAACAACCAATTTAGAAAAAGCGAACTATACAGTTTTATAACAGGCAAGGCCAGTACAGCAATTGCCCGGAGGCTACAGAAGAATTTTAAGCAGGCCGGCGTAGAGATTACCATTGAACAGTGGAGCGTGCTCTACCAGCTTTGGAAAGAAGATGGGATGAGCCAGCAGCAACTTTGTGAAGCAACTTTTAGAGATAAGCCAAGTATTACGAGGCTGGTAGACAACCTGGAAAAACTGCTGTTGGTGAAACGGGTAGCGTCTAAGGATGACCGTAGGATCAATATGATCTACCTGACACCAGAAGCCAGCCAATTGCAGGAGCGCAGCATGGAATTGGCCAACCAAACCTTGAATGAAGCACTGGAAGGTGTAACCAATGGCCAGGTGGAAATAGCAAAAGAAGTATTGCAGAAAGTGTATGAGAATTTGAAATAATGCAGGCCCCTCCGCCCCTAAAGGGGCACTAATTTTAGCGAAGGCAGTATAAAACTTGAAAGAAATTATAAATAATAACAGCCTGGTTCTCCTTTAGAGATTAGGGGCATAAAAAACTACACATCATGAGCACCACCACATTATCAGCAAACATATTAAAGGGCGGCGAATGGTTGATCAAAG
>JAYTBG010000046.1:0-5657 GCA_043737055.1 Chitinophagaceae bacterium
ACAACAACAAGCCCCGTTTTTTCTTTGGCTGCTTTTGGGTCCTGCACCACATCGCCCGACTTTAAAATTTCCTGGTAGTGCACAGGGTTTATTTCTACGCCATCGCTGCTTACGGTGCCAAGGAGTGTATAGGCAATTATTGAGAGGAAAATGATACCGTAAATCCAATATACATTTAGTTTGTTTTTTTTCTTTTCCGGATCGTCACTCACGGGAGGAATATTGTCTGGAGAAATCTTTCTCTTATTTTTTGGAGGAGTCATATCATTTTGTGCCATGCTTAATGCGTAATTACGGGGAAAATTAAGGTTATTTATCGGGGTGTTCCATGCCGGGAGCATCGCTCCACATTTCTTCTAGTTGGTAAAATTTGCGGGGTTCGGGCAACATTATATGCACAACAATATTTACATAGTCTATCAAAATCCATTGCTCTCCCTGGCGGCCTTCGTGTTTGTAAGCCATCTCTCCTGTCTGCTCTTTCACATCAAATTCTACATAGTCTGCAATTGCCTTTAATTGGTTGGGGTTACTGGCCTCGCAGATAACAAAAAAGTCGGCGACTGCTTCTGGTATTTTTCTGAGATCAAGACTTAATACGTTTTCACCTTTTTTTTCGTGAATGGCATGGATGATTGCCTTAAAGATTTTACTACTTCTAGTGAGCCGGGTAAGACTGTTTTTCTTACGGGTTTTCAGTACGTCCAGGTTGTTCAAATGATTGATTGTTTACTTAAGTACTATACATGGTTTGAGCCATGATTACAGGCTAAAAACGCTTAGCTTGCAAATTAAATCAAAAAAACTACTTCTTTCTAGCTTCAATTGGAATATGCCACAAGAATCAGCCTTATTTTATCTGCTTGACAGCGTGGATAGTACCAACAACTATGCCATGGCAAATGTTCATGCAGGATTGGCTACTCATGGTATGGCATGGTTTGCAAATGAGCAAACCCAAGGCAAAGGCCAGCGTGGAAAGGGTTGGAATGCGGAGCCAGGACAAAACATTATTTTGAGCATTGTAATAAAGCCACCGCCCATCTTTAGAGCTCAGCCCTTTTTTTTAAGCAGTTTGGTGGCAATCGCTTGTGCTGAATTTTTACAAAAAAATTGTGCCCAAACTATTTCTATAAAATGGCCTAACGATCTTTATTGGCGTGACAGAAAGGCAGGAGGAATTTTAATCGAAAATAACTTTTCCGGAGATCAATGGAAATGGGCTGTAATTGGGATAGGCATAAACGTAA
Organism: Chitinophagaceae bacterium; assembly: GCA_043737055.1. Lineage (GTDB taxonomy): Bacteria > Bacteroidota > Bacteroidia > Chitinophagales > Chitinophagaceae > Ferruginibacter. The sequence continues at coordinate 1,251 of JAYTBG010000046.1, forward strand.
ATCAAACTCAGTTTAGCCCCGATCTCAAAAACCCCGTTTCTATCCAGGAAATTGCAGGAAAAGAGTTGGATCCGGAGTTGCTTACCCGGCAGTTACATCAAATCATTTTAGACAAGGTGAACTCAGCCGACGATGAGGCGATAAAGTTATTGCTACCTGCATTCAATGCAAGGCTGTTTAAGCAAGGGCAACAAGTGCGGCTGAAACAGGGCTCGGCCGTTTTTACTACCACCATAAAAGCGGTGAACGAAGCTGGCCAACTGATTACTTACGATACCATGGAGCGAACCTTTGATCATGGAATGGTTGAATGGCTGATGTCGTAAAACTATTGTCCTTCTGCAAGCCTTGCTTCAATTTCAAATTTGTTGTTGTAGTATCCGTGCAAGATGCTTTCCCACACATAATGAAGTAAAAAATTTACAAAGCCATACTGTTCAAATTGCCGAACATGGCAAAGCTCATGTTTAACCCAGCGATCGTTATTAAGAAGCTCCGTTTTTGTGGTTTGATGCAGGTGGATTGTATGCCCGATTACAATAGCAACAGCGTCTGCGTTTAATTTCCATGCAGCGAGGCGGGCTACCCAGCTTTTTTCTTTAAAACTTATCTGTGGCAAAAGTTCAGTGTCTGTCATTGCCATCAATTGTTTCCCAGGCCTCCAAAATTTCTTCTGCGTGTTGTTTGCTTTTGGGCTTCGTAATTACTTTTTGGATAGTTCCTCTTTCGTTAATTAAAAAAGTTGTGCGAAGCAGGCCCATGTACTTTTTACCATACAGTTGCTTATCTCCCCAAACTCCGAATTTATCTATAATGGTACGCTCTGTATCTGCGAGAAGCCTAAAGGGGAGCTCGAACTTTTCTTCAAACTTTTTATGCTTTTTTACTTCGTCTGGGCTAATGCCGATAACGTGTATTCCCTTATTTTTAAGTAGTGTGAAGTTATCCCGGAGGTTGCAGGCCTGCACCGTGCAGGTGGGAGTGTTGTCTTGAGGATAAAAATATATCACCCATCTTTTTCCTTTAAAGTCTGCAGAGGAAACAATGTTTCCGTTTTGATCAATTCCTTTGAATGCTGGTGATTTCTTTCCTTCCTGTAACATTTGCAAAATTTATCGTCTGAATGTGTACTTTTTTTGAGTAACGTTGCCTACCTGGTCTTCCACTGTTACTTCGAGCTCGTGCAAGCCGGGTGGGCACTGTTCGTCAAACCTGTAAATAAAATTTCTTCCTTTATCGTTGCTGAAACGAAGCCATTTGCCATCTAACAGCGCTGTAAAATTTTTAATGTCCTCGGTATTATCTGAAACAACAAATACAAGCCTTGTTAGTTTAGAGGCATCTAAATTGTTTACCAGGCCGAAGGACGACAACACAGGCGGAGTGCTATCCACCATTAGTTGAAAATTCCCCATTTCCCTAAAGGATCCTTTGTACCATCCGTTTTCGTAGCGGGCTTTTACATAATCTTTTTTGCTGCCGTAAAAACGGTGCATCACAATCCTTCCTGTGTCTGCAGGTGAAAAGTTCTCTTTTATTTTAAGGTTGAAATAAGTATGCAATGGCACCGTGGCATTGTGCACCTGGTAAATTGTTTTGCCTTCTACATCTTTCGTTTGGTTATACTTAAAGTTAAATGAATCGTAGAGCGCATTTTCCGGAAGGTAAAAATGAATTGATTCATTCTCAAATATGTTGATGAAGCCGGGATGAAATTGTTTGCCGGCCTGTGCTGCAGGATTGGTAGAGGCAGGGGATGTGCCACTGCTGGAAATATTAAAACTGATAGAAGAAATGTTACCATTTGGGTCGGCCACATTTATACGAATGGCATGAGGTAGCTTGCTTTCCAGGTCGATGATACCACTGGTATTATCCGTTTTGTAGATGCTGCTTCTGTTGCCCGGGAGTTTGCTCAGATGTTGCAGGTGCGTGCCACCGTTAGCTCGAAGTTTGTAGTCTATATGGGCATTTAAATAACGGGTATCAGCATAACTAATACTGTCCAGTTGAAAGCCCGCCACTTCAACATCATTGTCTAATAAGGTTGCTTCATAAATACCGTTTTGGTTGGTAGATCCGGTATACCGGTCATAGGCTGTTATGGCAAAACTCACTTTCTCGGTGTTTGCAACAAGGTTACCTGCAGCCGGCACGTAAACTCCGTTTACTTTTCTCAAAGGATATATCCTGGGTGTTTGTTCATAGGTGCTTTTGCACCGATCATATATAGCAAGGCGCAAAATATCAGGAGCAATGTTATCTGAAATAGGAAAGCCCATTAGCAATGGGTTCAATACATTGTCCGTTTTGGTATCTCGCACTTCAAAATGAACATGGGGTCCCTGTGAGCCGCCAGTATTACCGCTGTAAGCAATAACGGCAGTTTTACTTACAGGAAACATGGCTGCAGGAATATCTAAAAACACGTTCCACTTTTGAAGTTGGTATTGCTTTTTTTTTATATAGGCTTCTAAAGCGGGATAAAAATCGTTTAGGTGGGCATATAACGTGGTTAGTCCGTTGGGATGATTTACATAGAGTGCACGGCCAAAACCCCAGGGTTCTATTTTGACTTTAGCGATGTATCCGGCGGCGGCAGCATATACTGGTTTGTTTTCTACCTGCTCGGTTCTGCAATCGAGCCCCATGTGAAAATGGTTGGGTCGGAGTTCTCCAAAATTGGCTACCAGCGCAACTTTGGCGCCTACTGGCCATTGAAAATAACCTTTCGAATACACTCGTGGCTGCAACAATTGCCCCTTTATGGTATGGAGAAGGTTTATAGCGATAAGTACCGAAACTGTAAGTAAGATTTTCTTCATCATAAATTTTACCGATACACCGTTAAGTGCATCACTTTTTGCTTTGGCCAGGGTCAGCAACAATTTTTTCAAAGGTACAAATACAGTGCCTTGAGAAAGACCTCGATCACATTTTACAGAAAACTTAAGAGGATATTCAAAAATTTGCCATGCATTTTTATTACAAGTACTTTTGCGAGCGGCCCCAAAATCGGCTAATTCCCACCATGCCTAAAAACGCTTCTATAAAATCGGTGTTAATCATTGGCTCAGGCCCCATTATTATTGGCCAGGCCTGCGAATTTGACTACAGCGGCACCCAGGCCGCCCGCAGCCTCCAGGAAGAAGGCATTGAGGTAATACTCATCAACAGCAACCCGGCTACTATTATGACGGACCCTATGATGGCCGACAGGGTGTACCTGCTTCCATTGACAGTAGAAAGTATTGAACAGATTTTGGAAGAAAACACGATCGATGCAGTGTTGCCCACCATGGGCGGACAAACAGCGCTGAACCTTTGTAAAGAGGCAGATGAACTGGGTATTTGGGAAAAATATGGCGTGAGGTTGATAGGTGTAGATATAAAAGCAATTGACAAAGCAGAAGATAGAGAGAAGTTCAGATTGTGGATGATTGACATGGGTATCCCTGTGTGCGAAGCAAAAATTGCCAACTCTTTTCTGGAAGGAAAAGAATTTGCCCAGGAGATTGGGTTTCCTTTGGTACTCCGTCCATCTTTTACCTTGGGCGGAACAGGGGGTGGAATTGTATTTAAAAAAGATGAACTCGATGAGGCATTAAACAGGGCTCTCACTGCTAGTCCTATTCATGAAGTGCTGGTAGAAAAAGCGATACTTGGCTGGAAAGAATTTGAGCTGGAATTATTGAGGGATAATAATGACAACGTTGTAATTATTTGTGCAGTAGAAAATTTTGATCCCATGGGGGTGCACACCGGTGATAGCATTACTGTAGCCCCTGCAATGACACTTAGCGATACTGCTTACCAGTTAATGCGTAACACTGCCATTGATATAATGCGCAACCTGGGCAATTTTGCAGGAGGTTGTAATGTGCAGTTTGCCTTGAACCCACAAACAGAAGGAATTATTGTGGTAGAAATCAACCCCAGGGTAAGCCGCTCTTCTGCCTTAGCCAGCAAGGCAACAGGTTACCCTATTGCAAAAATTGCAGCAAAACTCGCCATTGGATATAACCTTGACGAATTAAAAAACCAGATCACACAATCTACTTCTGCTTATTTTGAACCAGCGTTGGATTATGTAATTGTAAAAATTCCCCGTTGGAATTTTGATAAATTTAAAGGTGCAAATGATACGCTGGGTTTTCAGATGAAGAGTGTGGGAGAAGTGATGGGCATCGGAAGAAGTTTTGCAGAAGCAGTGCAAAAAGCTTGTCAGAGTTTAGAGAACGAAGCCGTAGGCTTAGGTTATTATGGTAAAAGTTTAATGCATGCAGATGAATTGATAGAATACATTAAAATTCCAAAATGGGATCGCATCTTCCGCATTAAAGACGCATTGATGGCTGGTGCCAGTGTGAAACGTATTTGCGAAAGCACGCTGATAGATCGTTGGTT
>JAYTBG010000047.1:0-12942 GCA_043737055.1 Chitinophagaceae bacterium
ACCCGGTGCTCATAGAACAGAATACGGGTAGCTACCAGGGTTCTTTGTATGGTACCAGTTCCAATAGTAAAATGGCCGCATTTTTTAGAGCACCTAATTTTTCCGGCACACTAAAAAATCTTTATTGTTGCGGTGGAAGTGTGCACCCCGGCGGCGGCATTCCCCTTTGCTTAAAGAGCGCCCGAATAACAACAGACATTATCAGCAACGATTTTAAAAGGCACCGTAGGCATCCTAATTGAAAAACATTTCTAAATACCAGTTGGCCACGGCTATTGCCGTGTTATTTCATGTAATTGGCCTCGTAGGTTTTCTGTTTTTTAATTCTCCGGTATTTGCAAGCACTACTTCCCTAAACCTGCTGCTTATGTGTGGCCTTATTTTTTACACACAGCCACAAAAAAATACTGCCTTTTATATTTTTTTTGGAATATGTGTGCTGGTTGGTATTGCGGTAGAAATAGTGGGCACAAGCACTGGTTGGCTATTTGGCGACTATAGCTACGGAACGGTTCTTGGTCCCGGCATCCGCAACGTTCCCTTTATTATTGGCATCAACTGGTTTATCACCATGTATTGTTGCGGGGTGGCAGTGCACTTCTTTTTGCAACACATCATTGCAAAGTTGGCAGAACAAACTGGCAAACAAGCCAAGGCAATCAGGATGCTATCTATTATAGTTGATGGAGCTACCCTGGCGGTTTTTTTCGATTGGTTGATGGAGCCCGTGGCTGTTGAACTGGGATATTGGACCTGGCACGGCAATGGGGAAATTCCTTTGTACAATTATCTTTGCTGGTTCCTGGTGAGTATGATTTTGCTGTTTATTTTCCAGAAGCTCCAGTTTTCCCGGCAAAACAAATTCGCCGTAAATTTGTTACTCATCCAGGCAATGTTTTTTTTATTGCTAAGAACTTTTTTATGAACTGGCTTCTATTTATACCCGTTATGCTCGGTACTTTTTTACTGATGGAAGGCATCACCTGGCTCACACATCGCTATGTGATGCACGGTTTTTTATGGTTCCTGCACGAAGATCATCACAGGCCTGCCCCGGGCATATTTGAAAAAAACGACGCCTTCTTTCTCATCTTTGCAATTCCGAGCTGGCTTTGCATTATGTTTGGCCTGCAGCAACAGCGGTACTGGTTAGCCGCTATTGGCTTTGGAATAGCCATGTATGGACTTGCTTATTTTTTGGTGCATGATGTAATTATTCACCAGCGGTTTAAATGGTTTACCCGCAGCAATAATACCTACGTTAGAACTATCCGCTGGGCACATAAAATGCATCACAAGCATCTGGATAAAGAACAGGGAGAAAGTTTTGGGATGTTACACGTGGCTAAAAAGTACTGGGATAAAGTGCAGGCAGACAACAGGAGAAATGCAAAATAATAATTGCCCTTTTCATTTGCATCGTTGTCTTTCTTCTTTGGTAAATGCAGCAAAATAAATCCGGGCAAGGAAAGTTGTAAGGCCTGGCTCTTTTTAACCCATCAATCCGGTTCATAGAACTTTGAACTCACACTACACATATTTCGTCATTCTTGCTGCATCTCTTGCTGGCCCGTTTCTCCTAAGTTTCGACAAAAAAATAGCGTTTTATAAAAAGTGGAAATATGTTTTTCCTGCCATGCTTTTGCCCGCAATTTTTTATATTGTGTGGGACAGTTGGTTTACATCGATGGGGGTTTGGAGTTTTGATCCTAATTACATTACAGGCATTAAGCTGGCAAACCTTCCAGTAGAAGAAGTGGTATTCTTTTTTGTTGTTCCTTATTGTTGCTTGTTTGTTTACGAGTGCCTTCGAGGCTATTTTCCCTCCATACAAAATAAACCCGGCGCAGATGTTTTTCTAAAAATACTTGCTGTTACTCTTTTTCTTTTTGGAGCGTTTTTCTACCAACGCTATTACACTGCGTACACGTTTATCCTGTTTGCACTTTTTGTCGGGCTGTTTTATCTAGGTAGAAAGTGGGCCAACGGTTTTCACACCACCTATTTTTTAATTTCTTATGCCGTTATTCTCTTGCCATTTTTGATAGTGAACGGTTTTTTGACGGCAATACCAGTGGTGCTATACAACGACCTTGAAAATCTGGGCTTTCGCATTTACACCATTCCCTTTGAAGATACATTTTATGGGATGCTGCTGTTCTTCCTAAACTTAATCATTTACGAAAAGCTAAAAACAAAGTACTAGGCAGAACCGTTGGCCGCTTCATCAACGAACCAAAAAAGATTCTCTGCAGCAGTGATGTTTGCCGCAGGGTAAGCAGCACCCCGCCCCGAAAATATTTTTTTTATAATCGGTGCTTTTGCACTGCCCGTTACAAGGAAGGCAACATTTTTAGCACGGGCTATGAGCGGAAACGTAAAGCTAATGCGATCCATATTTTTTTCTGGTACCCACACTGCGGCTATCCAACGTTTGGTTTCTGTAATCAAATCGCCTTTAGGAAATATGGAGGCTGTATGCCCATCTTCTCCTATGCCTAGAAGCACAAGGTCAAAGGGACATTTTGCGCTTATATAATTTTTTATTTGTGTTTCGTACGAGCTGGCTGCCTCCGCGGGGCTATGTTTCAAAATGGGAACAGCCAAAATATTCTTCTTGGGAATAGGGACATGCCTCAACAGACTGTCCATTGCCATTTTATAATTACTGTCTTCATGAGTGGGTGCTACAAAGCGCTCGTCGCCAAAAGCAACCACAACATGCTTCCAGGGTATATTTCTTTTATACGGTGGTTGTGCCAACAACTGAAACAGAAGTTTAGGTGTACTGCCACCAGACAGGGCCATGGTAAAAATTCCTTTTTGCTCAACGGCCTTGTTGCTCTCTATAACAATTAATTGTGCAACCGCCTTTGCAAGTTGCAGCGCATCTGGCCAAACGGTTCTTATGGTAACCTTTTTATTTGCCATCTTATTTTTTAGTTTCTGGTAATAGGATCCATTCTTTAGCATGCGGTTTCAACAATTCTTGCGCCGCTGTAGGTCCCCAGCTACCTGCCTTGTATTTGTGAAGCATTTTGTTGGGATCCTTCTTCCATGCATTTAAAATCGGCATTACTACTTTCCAAGCTGCTTCTACCTGGTCGCTGCGCATAAACAAACTGGCGTCGCCCTCAATTGCGTCCAGCAATAAAGCCTCGTATGCTTCCGGGCTAGGCTCGGAGTAAGATTCTTTGTAAGTAAAATCCATCTCTACAGGTTTCAGTTTCATTTGCACACCGGGCACCTTGCTTTCAAAAAGTAAACTTATTTTTTGCTCAGGTTGAATACTAATAATAAGTCTGTTTGGTACAATGTCGTTCGCAAATATCTTGTACGGTGTTGCCTTAAATTGAATTACAATTACAGAGCTCTGCTTGGGCAGGCTTTTGCCGGTCCGCAAAAAGAAAGGCACCCCTTTCCACCTGGGGTTGTCAATAAAAAATTTGGCAGCCACGTAGGTCTCGGTTGCAGAACCCTTGGCTACCAGGTCTTCTTGCAGATAGCCTACTTGCGGTTTGCCATCCATACTGCCGGCAGCGTACTGCCCTTTTACAATATTTTTAAATACCTGCGCATTAGTAAACGGCCTGATGGCTTTTAAAACATCTACTTTGCTATTCCGTATAAGTTCTGGTTTGTCCTGGCCCGGGCATTCCATGGCCACCACACAGAGCAATTGCAATAGGTGATTTTGTATCATGTCTTTTAGCGCCCCATTGCCATCATAATATGCACCCCGCTGTTCTATGCTTACGTGTTCGGCAAGACTTATCTGAACATGATCTATGTGTTGGTTGTTCCACACTGGCTCAAAAACCGAATTGGCAAAACGAAAGGCCATTATATTTTGCACCGTTTCTTTTCCGAGGTAGTGATCAATTCTAAAAATCTGTTCTTCTTTAAAACGTTCCTGTAAAAAATGGTTCAATTTTTTTGCTGACTCCAGGTCTGTTCCAAATGGTTTTTCTACAATGATCCTGTCTGACTTGGCATTGTTGCAAAGCTTGTTATTATGCAATCCGTTGGCCACATTTTCTATGTACTTCGGGGGAATGGCCAGGTAAAAAATTCGCTGACTTTTTTCGCTGTGTTCTTTTTCAAAACCATCCAGCAATGTTTTTAAATTTATATAGAGGTCAGGCATTACAAGATCGCCCTGTAAGTAGAGGAGTCGTGCAGCAAAGGATTTCCATTTTGTGGCGTTTGCCTTGCCGGAGCGGGAGAATTCGTTGAGGCTTTTTAGCAATCCTTTTTTAAAAGCGGTTTCGTTTACCTCACCCCTGCCAATAAGTACAATCCGGAAGCTATCTGGCATATTGCCTGTGATATAGAGATTGTAAAACGCCGGAATTAGTTTTCTGTTGGTAAGGTCGCCCGTGCCACCGAAAATTACAATTGAGGTAGGTTGGTGTTGAACACTTGTATGCATTAGTTTATTTGCTTTTGATATAATTAATTAGATCCACTCTGTGTGAAAATTGCCGGGTTTGTCTATACGCTCATAAGTATGGGCGCCAAAATAATCCCGTTGGGCCTGTATTAAGTTGGAAGCAGACCTGCCGGTACCGAACATATCAATATAACTAAGGGCACTTCCCAGGCATGGTATTCCTATTTGATGATCCATCGCCAGCTTTAGAGTGGCTACTGTTGCAGGCCGATAGTTTATTATCATATTATAAAAGCTTTCATCGAGCAGTAGATTTTTCAGCAGGTCATTTTTTAAATAAGCCTTCCTCATATCATTTAGCATGAGGGATCGTATGATGCACCCGCCCTTCCAGATACGCAACACTTCTGCCATGCTAATTTCATATTTGTAAGCAAGTGAAGCTTCCTGTAAAAGATGCATACCCTGGATATAACTGGCACAAATGCCAAAGTAGAGTGCGTCGTGTACCTCAGCGATGGTCGACTCTTTATCTACTTCAACCACAGGTAATTCTTCTTTCTTAAAGGCATCGATGATTTCTCTTTCTGTTTTGAAGATAGAAACATCCCTGGCCGTAACTGCCTGGTCGATGGTGGGTACAGGAGTATGAAGTTGCATGGCGCTTTCGCTCGTCCACATGCCGGTACCTTTCTGTCCTGCCCTGTCCAGTATCCGGTCTATCAGCATTTCGCCGGAAACCAGATCGTCTTTCTGTAAAAAAACTTTAGCTGTTATTTCAATAAGAAATGATTGTAGAACCCCTTCGTTCCAGCGGGAATAAATTTGATGGAGTTCTTCGTTTGTGCAACCTGCTACGTTTTTTAAAATAGCATAGCTTTCTGTAATGAGCTGCATAATGGCATACTCAATTCCGTTGTGCACCATTTTAGTATAGTGCCCTGCTGAGCCATTACCTACAAAAGCAACACAGGCACCTTCATCGCTTTGAGCTGCTATAGCGTCAAAAATATTTTTTAGCTGCACATAACCTCCTTTATTTCCTCCCGGCATCAGGCTAGGCCCAAGGCGAGCCCCGTCTTCTCCGCCACTAATTCCCATGCCGGTAAAGTGAATGCCTGTTGAGGCAAGTCGGGCAATGCGGGCATCTGTATCTTTAAAATGTGAGTTGCCACCATCAATAAGGATATCTGACTTCTGTAAAAAAGGAACGATCTCGTCTATAACGGCATCTACAATTTTTCCGGCAGGTACCAGCATCATGATTCTACGGGGTGTTTCAAGGCTGTCAATAAATGCCTCCACCGTAGGCAAGGCCTGCACTTCTTTGCCCTGCCCTTCCTCCAGCAGCCTGTTTAGTTGATTGGGGTTTCGATCATAGCCCGCCACTCTAAATCCATGATCGGCCATATTTAAAACAAGGTTTCTTCCCATTGTTCCAAGGCCTACCATTCCGAAGTTTGCTTTTTGCATATCGTATGTTTTGTAAATTTTTTTAAAATTAATACAATAACAGGCAGATAGTTTGTTCAGCCTACATTCAGCTTATTTTGTGTCGCATTTCGAAAGACGCTGGAATCATTTTCACTTTTAGAAAAAGAGTCGGTTTACAGGTTCCTGATTACTGCAATCACGACGCCCCGTATTTTGCAGCTGTTGAATTCACCCACTTCAAGAGTAGAAGCCTTTGATGTTTCCGCTACAAGCTTTAGCTTGTTAATTGTTTTTTCATAGCGCCTTAAGAGCAGTTCGCCATCTACATCGGCAATAACGACTGCTCCATTGGCTGGTTTTACCCTCTCGTCTGCGAGCACAATGTCATCGTCAAAAATGCCTGCATTTATCATGCTGTTACCGTTCACTTTCATAAGAAAGGTTGTGGTTGTTTTGCGAATCAATAGTTCATTGAGATCAAAGCCCCGGTCAGGTAATTTCATCGTTAAAATTTACCGATTCAGGCGAAGGCTCAAATGCGCTGCCTCTATGCCTCCTATTCATTCTACCGGCAAAAGTGCCCGGTAAAAAGTTTTCCACTTCCATAAATAATACAATTTGATGCCAAAATACTTAGTAAATTTATACTAAAATAATTAGTAATTTACACTTCATCTTTCTACCATGAAAACAGCAAAGGAAAAGCAGCAGGTTGCACCACCTTCCAGCATAAACGAGAGGGATTTTGGTAAAACAATCCCTGGGTACAAAATATACGAATACCGGTTGGTGCTCAGTCCACATGAGGCTTTGCGGGACAAGATCATGGCAATAAAGAAATATTTTTCAGAAACGTATAAGTCTGATGTAGCCCTGAAAAGCAAGCCGTACGTTTTGCTTGCAAATTTTTTTCAATATCAAATACAGGAGGAACGATTGGCTAACAGGTTACGAATTATTGCCATGGGCTTGCCTCCTTTAAAAATTGAGTTGAACAATTATGGTAGTTTTCCTTCGCACACTATCTACATCAAAATTACCAGCAAGGTGCCTATACAAACATTGGTAAAAACGATCAGAACGGAAGCCCAGCGACTGATGAAACTAAATGATGAAAATAAACCACATTTTATTCTGGAGCCCCATCTCAATATTGCTGCCAAGTTGAAACCCTGGCAGTATGAAAAAGGTTGGCTGGAATTCAGCAATCTGCATTTTTCTGGGCGTTTCATGGCCGATGCTATGTTATTGTTACGGCGGCCGGTAGGCGAACTAAAGTTCCAGGTAGCAGATCGGTTTGAATTTCAAAATTTGCCGGTGTCAACTACACAGGGCGAACTTTTCTGAGACCCCTGTCACGCAAAGGCGATTTTAATGTTACTCATTTTTACCACATACCATTATTGACCCACTTAAACTCAACATACTCTTATAAAAATTTAGGTAATCACAGGACAAAAAGTAACAATCATCAGTATCTGATAAAATTATTATGGACAACGAATCTATGTTCCCCGCCGGCTGGCGGGGACAGGGGCTACAGCAGGATCATCACAAAGTTTCAGCCCGGCCGCAGGGCGAAGAAGTGCAGTACCTCGCAGGACGTGGGGCACAGTTTAATACTAAGAATCGATTTTTAAAAGATGAAGTAACGCAGGAACATGTAGAAGGTATTGATGATTGGGAAGTAACCAATAAGCCCACCCAGTACATTGAAATGCAAAGCAAGTCTATCGTCAATAAGATAGAAAGCCAGGATGTAGGTATGGGTTACAGCATGAATCCCTATGCAGGTTGCGAGCACGGTTGCATTTATTGTTATGCCCGCAATGTGCATGAATACTGGGGATACAGCGCAGGTTTGGACTTTGAGCAAAAAATTCTCATCAAAAAAAATGCACCCAAATTATTACGGAAATTTTTGATGCATCCAAAATGGGATGCAACTCCAATTATGCTTAGCGGCAATACAGATTGTTATCAACCTGCGGAGCAGAAGTACCGGCTAACCCGGGCCCTGCTGGAAGTGTGCAATGAATTCAACCAGCCCGTAGGAATTCTTACAAAAAATTCATGGATATTAAAAGATAAGGATGTTCTACAGGAAATGGCTAAGAAAAATATTGTGTCCGCCATGGTGTCTATTACGTCTTTTAACGAAGACCTGAGAAGGTCTATGGAGCCACGCACCACCACTGCTGCGCAAAAGCTAAAAGTGATAAATGAGCTGAGCAGAGCAGGCGTGCGAATGGGTGTAATGATGGGCCCCATGATACCGGGATTAAATGAGCATGAAATGCAAAGGATTATGAAAGCGGCAGCAGATAATGGAGCAACCTTTACTGCCTATACTTTCATTCGTTTAAACGGGGCCATCAAGTTTCTTTTTCATGACTGGTTGTATAAAAACTTTCCTGACCATGCCGACAAGGTTTGGCACCTTATAGAACAAAGCCATGACGGTAAAGTGAACGATAGCCGCTGGGGTGTACGCATGCGTGGCGAAGGTACTATTGCAGACATCGTAGCACAGCAATACAAAAAGTACGGTAAACTTTACAACATGAATGCTGAAGAATGGAGCCTGGATACAAGCTTGTTTAAAAGGCCGGGAGCGCAGGGAAGCCTTTTTTAGTATCCTTGTAAATCAAAAGTATCGCTTTGGATTTACAAGGATGATTATTATATTTGTGGTATGATTACAAGAACCCTGCAGGCAGATATAAGCAAGCTGCTAAAGGCTTTTCCGGCAGTGTGCATACTTGGCCCCAGGCAGGTGGGTAAAACTACTCTTGCAAAAACTCTTGCAGGTACTTTTAAGAAACCTGCACTATACTTAGACCTTGAAAACCCACTGGATCAACGAAGGCTGGCAGATTCTTTTACCTTTTTAACTGATAACTCCGATCGCTGCATTATCCTTGATGAAATACAGGTAATGCCTCATTTGTTTGCTGTGTTGCGCTCTGTAATAGATGCCGGCCGGCGAAACGGTAAATTTATCTTGTTGGGGAGCGCCTCCCCTGAATTAGTAAAGGGTGTGAGTGAGTCGCTTGCCGGCAGAATTGCTTACCGGGAATTAACGCCCTTGAATATTCTTGAATTGCCTTCATCAATAGATAAAAATAAGCATTGGTTAAGGGGTGGATTTCCACCCTCTTTGCTCACCCGCTCTGAAGCCATGGCCACAAAATGGATGAATGGCTTTACCCGTAGTTATATCGAACGGGATTTGACCGTATTGTTTGGCGTAGAATTTACGGCCAGTATCACATCCAAATTACTGAGCATGCTAGCCCATACACATGGGCAGGTTTGGAATGCAGAAATGATTTCCCGTAGCATTGGAATAACAGCACCTACGGTTAACCGCTACATCGATTATTTGGTAGGTGCCTACCTGGTTCATCGCCTGCAGCCATTTCACATCAACACAAAAAAGAGATTGGTAAAAGCCCCCAAAATTTATATAAGGGATAGTGGCATGCTGCATGCTGTAAGTAGCATCAACAAAATAAATGTACTTAGAGGTCACCCGCTGGTGGGTAATTCCTGGGAAGGGTATGTGGTAGAGCAAGTGCTACAGGCATTACCTGCTGGGCTTCAATTATATTATTACCGTACGCAGGCCGGGGCAGAATGTGATATGGTAATAGCAAGAGGCGTACATGCCATTGCCAGTATTGAAGTGAAGTTGAACAATGCCCCGGCAATTACAAAAGGAAATTACCAGAGCATCGAAGATTTAAAAACAAAAAAGAACTTTGTAATTGTACCTGATATTGAAAGCTATAAAACTGCTACCGGTATTTTGATCTGCAACCTTATCGATTTTATGCAAAATCATCTTCCAAAGCTCAAATAGTATCCTTGAAAATCCAAAGTTTGATTTTGGATTTTCAAGGATACTTTTAAATGCCTAAGTAAATCCAAATTTTATATTCTCAATTATCATCATATCTAAAATTTGTTTAAATCTTTATTCTAGCTAATTATATTAGTAATTTTATGCTAACTTTATTGTCATAAAATATTATTATGAATGCCGACCGTATCACCGAAAAACTTTCCATATTGGCAGATGCCGCCAAATACGATGTGAGCTGCAGTAGTAGCGGGAGTAATCGTAAAAATCACAACAAAGGTTTGGGTAATGCAAGCAATGGTATTTGTCATGCCTATACTGAAGATGGCCGATGTGTATCCTTGTTAAAAATATTGCTAACCAATGTTTGCATTTTTGATTGTGCTTATTGTGTGAGCCGTAAAAGTAACGATATTAAACGGGCGGCCTTTAGCGTGCAGGAGGTAGTAGATCTTACCATAAATTTTTACAGGCGCAATTACATTGAAGGACTCTTTCTTAGTTCCGGCATTTTTAAAAATGCCGATTATACCATGGAGAGGCTGGTGCAGGTGGCCAAAAAACTTCGAACCGAGCACAAGTTCAACGGCTATATTCATTTAAAAACAATTCCGGGCGCCAGTGAAGAGTTGATAAAAGAAGCGGGGTTATACGCAGATAGGCTGAGTATAAATGTAGAAATGCCCACGGAGAAAAGCCTGGCTTTGCTGGCACCCGATAAAAATCGGGCCGATATGCTTGCACCAATGGAAGTGGTGAAAACCCAGATCATACAAAACAAGGAAGAAAAGAAATTATTTAAATCTACACCCGCCTTTGCGCCGGCCGGCCAAAGTACGCAAATGGTTATTGGTGCCACGCCTGAAACCGACCTGGAAATTCTCTACCTGGCCAATGGCTTTTACAAAAAATTCAACATGAAACGGGTTTACTATTCTGGCTATGTGCCAATTAGTAACGACAATCGTTTACCGGCAATCGGTACGCCTGTGCCTATGATAAGAGAAAATAGATTGTACCAGGCAGACTGGCTGATGCGTTTTTATGGATTTAGTGTACAGGAAATTGTAGACAAGCAAAACCCTTTGCTCGATACCGACATTGATCCGAAGCTTAGCTGGGCTCTGCGCAATCTCCATTTGTTCCCGATCGATATCAACAGAGCTGCCTACGAAATAATTGTACGGGTACCTGGTATTGGGGTACAATCTGCCAAAAAAATATGTGCAGCCAGGAGGTTTTCAAAATTATCTTCTACACATCTGCAAAAAATAGGCATCAGTTACAACCGGGCTAAATATTTTATTAACAGCGATATGGAGTTCGAAAAAAAAGATTGGCAGCCTGGACAAATCAAAACCTTCATATTAGCTGAGGGCAATAGCAAATACAAGGCAAATTTTTCTCCGCAAATAAAGTTGTTTTAGATGACAGTCGTATTGTATGATGGAACTTTTGCCGGTTTGCTTACAGCAATATTTGAAGTGTACGAATACAAATTGGTGCAGCCTAACATTTGCAGAGATATAGCAACCACCGGCAGTTTATTTGGGCAAACGCATAACGTTGTTACCAATGTAAGTAAGAGTAAACGGGTGTACGCAAAACTCAGCGATAGATTAACTCCCAAAGCTTTAAAGCAGTTGCACGATTGTTACCTAAGTGAGTTGCCTCATATCGATAGTGTTATTTTGCGCTTTGTGCAATACGCTCTCCATTCTAGAATAGCTGTAGAGAATGATTATGCAAATGCTGATGTATTGGAGTTACAGCAGGTGAGCCGCAAGGTGCACAGGGAGAAACACCGCATGGAAGCATTCGTTCGTTTCCAGTTAACAAAAGATAAATTGTATTATGCTATCGTTCAACCAGATTATAATGTGCTGCCTTTAATAAGCAAACATTTTAAGAATCGTTATGCAGATCAGCGATGGCTGATTTATGATGGGTTGCGCAAATACGGATTGTATTACGATAAAGAGAAAGTAGAAGAAGTGCAAATGAATTTTTCAGATGATATGAATAATCATCAAACTTTAAAAGAAATATTTGACGAAAAGGAAGAACTCTATCAGCAACTGTGGAAACAATATTTTAGCAGTGTAAATATTGTGGCACGTAAAAACATGAAGCTGCACATTCAACATATGCCTAAAAGGTATTGGAGATACCTTGTAGAGAAACAGTAAAGAATCTGAATGGTCAGGAATGATTTTAAAAATTAAATATTGCAAAATCAAAAAAATTATATCCTTAAGAATGCTGATTTTAATAAGCTTCAAGCCGATGAATGGTATGCAAATAAAAAATAAATTAAAATATATTTGGTGAAATGAAAAAAATAAATTCATCTTTGTAACACAAAACAAAAATATTAATAGCACTCAATGCAACGCTTCAATTTACATATCGAAATAAAAAAATGGTTTAGTCCGGCAATGGATTGTACATTTTTAGGGGCGCAAAGTGCTGTATCATAAAGTTACCATAACCAACTGGTTTGCTTAAAGCCCCGACAAATAAGTTGGGGTTTTTTTATACAGTAAATTTTGCATCTTGTCTTTAACTAAAATATAAATGATCAAAAACAAATTACATCTACAACTTACTGGCAACTGGAATAGTATGGCTAACACTTGTTTTTATTTTAGGGCAGCTGTAGCAACTGATGATAAAAATATACGACCGTGTTATACGCAAATTTAGCAGGCATTGCCTCCTAGCAAAAAGCCCGGTCAGATTTTAAATCTTACCGGGCTTTTTGTTTGATGCCTGCGTACAATGCTGATCAGGTGAAAGTGAATATAGCAATGCCGCTGTATCGGTTCATGGGAAATAGAAGTTCGAAATGTAATAAAACTTGGTTCATATCGGTACAAACTAAAATGAAAAGTTTTTTTGATTTAATAAAAAGTAGCAATTGTGACTTGGTGTAACGGTAACACGTCGGTCTAATAAGCCGAAGGATGCAAGTTCGAATCTTGTGGTCGCAACAAACAGTTTCGTAGCTCAATGGTTAGATACACCGAACTTTTAATTCGGGGGTTGAAGGTTCGAATCCTTCCGGAACTACAAAAACGGATGAATAGCTCAACGGCAGAGCGGGTGCTTGTTAAGTACCGGGTTGAAAGTTCGAATCTTTCTTCATCCTCAAAATAATGGAGAGTTGGCAGAGCGGTAATGCAGTGGTTTGCTAAATCATACATCGGTAAAACGGTGCAAAGGTTCGAATCCTTTACTCTCCGCAGAA
>JAYTBG010000048.1:0-2234 GCA_043737055.1 Chitinophagaceae bacterium
CCGCAGCACCTTGGGCAGCATGATGCCTATGGCAGTAAGTCCGCCAACGTGCTGTTTAAAGAATTTCAGTAGCATGCTGTATTTCTATAACCGCATTAATCCGGCTTAATGGCTGCCGGGTTTAAATAGCAGGCCATGAGTGAAGCCCGCAACTGTACAATATTTTTTTACGCCAGGCTGGAATGAAAGAATTATAAAAGAATAAATTTGAAATCTTTTTCTGAAATAATTTTTTGCA
Organism: Chitinophagaceae bacterium; assembly: GCA_043737055.1. Classification (GTDB taxonomy): domain Bacteria; phylum Bacteroidota; class Bacteroidia; order Chitinophagales; family Chitinophagaceae; genus Ferruginibacter. The sequence continues at coordinate 239 of JAYTBG010000048.1, forward strand.
AATACATTTTGCCTTACATTTGCACTCCATTAAAAACAATGGAATGATTCTGTAGCTCAGTTGGTAGAGCAATACACTTTTAATGTATGGGTCCTGGGTTCGAGTCCCAGCGGGATCACGAAAAAACCTTAGCTAATTGCTGAGGTTTTTTTATGGGCAAAGCCTTAGCTTTCACCTATTTTTGCTGATAACTTTTTTTTATGAGTGATTTTTTTAAAAACAAGGTAGTGGCCATTACCGGCGGAAGCGACGGTATTGGCAAAGCCCTCATAGAATTGCTCCTGCCCATGGGAGCCAAGGTGGCCACCTGTGCACGCAACCAGGATAAGCTGTACGATCTTCAACTTAGACACTCTACTAAACCTCTTCATTGCGTGGTGGCAGACGTTAGTAATTACAACGATTGCAAACTCTTTATAGATTCTACCATTCATCAATTTGGTGCCATAGATATTCTCATCAACAATGCCGGCATATCTATGCGCACCTTGTTGAAAGACGCTGAGTTGGATGTTTTTAAAAAAGTAATGGATATTAATTATTTCGGTACGGTGTATTGTACAAAGCTGGCACTAACGAGCCTTATAGAACAAAAAGGGACAATTGTGGGCGTATCATCCATTGCAGGTTATCGGGGCCTCCCTGGCCGCAGCGGTTATAGCGCTAGTAAATTTGCCCTTAATGGTTGGCTTGAAGCGGTGCGCACAGAACTCTTAGATGATGGCGTAAACGTCATGTGGGTGTGCCCCGGCTTTACACGAAGCAATATTCGCAATGCCGCTTTAAACGGGCGTGCACAGGCACTTGGGGAAAGCCCGCTGAATGAATCTGAGTTGATGAGTGCATCAGAATGTGCCCGCCACATTGTGAGAGCCATTGAAAAAAGAAAGAGAACGCTTGTACTTACTTTTAAAGGAAAGCAAACAGTTTTCTTTAATAAATTTTTCCCTTCACTTACAGACAGGCTTACCAGGAATTTTTTTTTTAAAGATGGAAAATTGGTGAAATGAGAAGTGGGGTCATGGTTCATAGACAACCACGCATCAGTCAATGGTTCCTAGTTCATGGTTCATAGACTACCGCCATGAACTATCACCCATGAACCAACAACCAACAACCATCAACATAAACTTTTTCACCATACGATGCCTTTATTAACCCTGACAAGCGACATCGGAGTACACGACTTTTTGCCGGGAGCTATCAAGGGTCAGTTGTTGCGGGCCAACGACCAGTTCAATATTGTAGACATCACACATCTGTTGTCTCCATTCAACTACCCGCAGGCGGCGTACGTATGCCGCAATGCCATTCACAATTTTGCGCCGGGCAGTTTTCATTTAGTCCTTGTTAATTTATTTGACGATAAGCCTGAGCATCTTCTCCTGGTAGAACATGATGGTTATTACATTGGCTGTGCCGACAACGGCCTTATAACAATGATACTGGAAGAGGTACCTCAAAAAGTAGTGGCCTTGCCGCTTGAGCAAACCAGGCAAAAAAATACACTATACTGCATAAACGTTTTTGCCAATGCGTTTAACCGGGTACTTAAGGGCGAAAGCCTGGAACAGATCGGCGACGCCTCTGTATCTATCCGGGTAAAAAATCCACTGCGTCCACTGCTTGGTAATAATTGGATGGAGGGTCAAATTATTTTTATTGACAATTTCGAGAATGTGATCGTCAACATACACAGAGACCAATTTGAAGAACAGCGCAAAGGCCGGCGTTTTTCTATTGAATTTAAACGAGACGAAAAAATAGATAAGATCAGCGAAACCTATGCTGACGTGGCCGAAGGTGAAAAGCTGGCGCACTTCAACAGTGCCGGTTACCTGGAGATAGCTATCAATAAGGGCAATGCTGCAGGGTTACTAGGCCTGCAAGGATACTCAGAAACATTGCAACAAAATACACAGATAGCTGCACTGAATAACCGCCTGTTTTATCAACTCGTCAAAATATTTTTTGAATAGACCTAATAAAAATAACA
>JAYTBG010000049.1:0-5616 GCA_043737055.1 Chitinophagaceae bacterium
AGTAACAACACATTGAACATCAAGGAGGGCATCAAAGCTCCGCCATTACCCATGGAGAAGTTGAGGTGGGAGAAATCAATGTTCTCTGACTCCATTCAAGGCTTTCGAAACTTATAGCCTTGCCATTTGACAAACACAAGAATCCAACGCTGCTTTTGAGAGCCTGGTGAACCAACAAAATATGTATGGACTTTTTTAACACGATAGCGCAGGCCGGCGAGGCCGAGTACAATGACCGGGGAAGCAAGTTTCTGGCATATGCATTTCCGATAGCTGATGCTGCAGAATTTAAAAAGAGATTGACGGCACTTAAAAAAGAACATCCTAAAGCTGCCCATTTTTGTTTTGCCTACCGGTTACGCATAGACGGAAACAATTTCAGGGTAACAGATGACGGCGAACCTACTGGCTCGGCAGGAAAGCCCATCCTGGGGCAGATAGACAGCCGTGAAGTTGTAGACCTTGCCATTGTGGTGGTACGTTATTTTGGGGGCACGCTCCTCGGCGTTCCCGGCCTGATCAATGCCTATAAAATGGCAGCGTTGTTAGTTTTACAGGTGGTGCCCATTGTGCAAAAGCCGGTTTTAATTAATTACTCCATCCAGTTTGACTATACACAGATGCATGAGGTAATGGTTATTGTGAAGCAGTTAAATTGTGTTGTACTGGCACAAGAGAACCAGCTATTTAGTTTGATAAAATTGGGAGTGCCAAAAAACAGGAAGGGAGAATTGCTCTATAAATTAGAAAATTTGCGCAATGTAGAAGTTGCCCAATTGTTGTAACGCTCCTGTTCAATGGACTCGCCAGAACTATTTTATATCACCTGCTATGCATTTTGTATTCATCAACCCGGATGCAAGAGCCGGCAGAAACCCGGCAATGTTTAATTTTATTTTCAACAATTCCCTATTCCCGCCACAGGGCGTTTTCAATTATCTTTATACAAAATATCAACTTGAATATTGAAGACGTAAGAACTTTTGCGCTCCAATTGGGAGAAGTAACAGAAAGCTTTCCTTTCGGGGAAGACACGCTGGTTTTTAAAACAAACAATAAAATATTTCTTTTGATGGGCCTTGATACCCCTGCGCTTTCCATGAATGTAAAGTGCGATCCCGAAAAGGCCTTGGAACTTCGGGAAGAATTTCCTGAAAATATACTGCCGGGATTTCATATGAATAAAAAGCACTGGAACACCGTATTAGCTGACGGCTTAAAGGCAAGTTTGGTAAAGCAAATGATTGCAGACAGCTACGAGCTAGTGGCGAAGTTTAAAAAGAAGTCAATTTAGAAACATGAGAAGTAAAACAATTACCGTTGTATTAATCTTGCTGGCAGCAGCGGGCTTTTATTTTTTAGGTAAAAAGAACGGTGAAGCCAATACCAAATCTACCGTAGTTCAAAATGTGGCTATGGTGAAGGAGATTGCCCAACTTGCTTCGCTACAGGTAAGTGGTGTAACCAATATCAAAATGACCAACAAGGCGGAGACCGGCGGAGTCTTTGACAAGCTTAAGAATTATTTTGTAGAAAATACTCTGCAACTCTCTATACCTTATGAAGCAAAATATGGAGTAGATATGAGCAACCAACAGGTGAATGTAGATACCAAGGCCGGAACCGCCACCATTTACTTACCTGCTGTAACCCTGATGAGCATGCAGTTGCGGCTGGATAAACTTCAGAGCATGACGCAGGCAGGGATTTTAAATTCTGTGAGCATCGATGATTTCGTAAAAGCGCAAAAAGAGATTTATAAAACTGCGAACGCCACATTGGAAACCAACCAGGGTTTTATAAAATTATCCGAAGAAAATATCAGCAATACCCTGAATAAATATTATGCGCCCATGGGGTATAAAGTGAAATGTGTTTTTGGAAAAAAAGCCAGCGTAAACCGATAAAAAAATCGCTCTAATATTGCAAAAGAGCAAATAATTTACCATCATTGTAAAATTATTGTTCACCCAAAAACGGATGTTATGAGCCAGGAAGAAAAATTCTCCAACGATGAGACTGAAAACCTGCGAATAGAAAATGAGCTGCTCCGCATACAATTAACTGCTCAGTATGGTGATGCATTCCATATGGAAACCAATGCAGATTTGCCACCGGACATAGAGAACCAGTTTTTAAAAAATATTTTAGCTTTTGAAGAAAATGCTGAAAATGCTGAGCTGACTACCGTGTTCCAGAAAATTGGTAAGCCCTCGTATAAGTCAATAGACGAACTTTCTCCGGCAGAAATAGGTATAGAACTGAATCGTATTACAGCTATCATGGAAGAGCATCACGTAGGTCTTGATATTTGTGATGGCCCATATCCCGATGAAGAGATTTACAAGTTTATTACCGAAGAATTTTTTGCTCACGAAATAGAAGTAAATCCTGTATTTGGGATGGGTTGGAATTTTATTTATGAGGAATTTCATCCAAATAGTAAGGTCGAGATTACAAAGAATACCCACGAGTTTTTTGCGCATTGGCAAAACAAAAACTTTGATGAATACTCAACCGAGTTGGATGATCACCTGATTACTGCAGAGGGAAAGGAGATTAAAAGGGAAGAACTATATAAACTTTTGAATCATTTTTTTGAAAGTTTCGAGCGTTTTGATAAAGACGGATATAATATTGATTTTATTGACGTGAAAGAACAGGAAGATAAAACAGCCATGGGTTTTAGCGAAGGAATGTATAAGTACGATGCCATCATGGAAAATGGTGAAACCATTCATTTTGAAGGGCCCTATAAATTATACATGCGCAGAATGGATAATTACTGGAGTATCTTTTATTTTGTAATGCCGGGTTTTAAATGGTAGGGCTGGGGCTGCATCCAGGAAACTCATTAAGGATTTCGCAAACTCTGCGCACTTTAAGATGTATTCGGTAATTATTTTTTCTGTCGCTGCCATACTGTTCTAATAAGCTAAAAATAATTGCTAACAGATGGACATGCATGAGCCTAAACGGAAAACAAGAGTTTTCATTATATAAGACTGCTCAATTTTACATAGCCAATATGGAGTTCATCCTCCAAACCAGGCTCATCATTTTTTTCAAGGACGATGCTGTACTTTGTTTTTAGGCTGGCCGGGAGAATGTCTTCAATTTCATGAATGTCATCTACATCAACGCCATACTTATCATCTATGTGAGAAGTAGCGCCGGCAAAGCCTGTATGTTGGTAAAAGGCAGTTTGACTTGCCTGCTTTACTGCAGCCCCTTTGTCAACCGCCGCACATAAAAGCTTGTAATGGTATTCTTCCATATCCCCGGGCTTGTATCCGCCAAGGTTTAGGAAAAACAATTTTTCCTTACTTACAAGGGGACCTCCTTCTTTAGAAACGACTTTTACTGCGTACCCATTCACGTTAGTTACACATCTCCAGGAGTCTATGTGAAGTTTAGTGCCCGGCCAAAATGCTTCCATATCCGGGAGCAGTTCGCCAAGAGAATCCCCAATGCCAAAAAAAACATCGTGTTGTTCTGTGTACCTGTCAGCAGGTGTGCCGCCAAGTATTACGAAATAGAGATTCTTAGCCATTGACTATTTTTTAAAACGTTTGCTTACTAGAAGATCTTTGCTCCCCGCCGTGTAGGTGTAAAATCCTTCGCCGGTTTTTGCACCCAATTTGCCGGCAGTAACCATATTCACCAACAAAGGGCAGGGTCCATATTTTGGATTGCCAAAGCCATCTTGTAAAACTTTTAAAATGCTGAAGCAGGTATCCAGACCGATAAAATCTGCGAGTTCAAGTGGCCCCATGGGGTGTGCCATACCGAGCTTCATCACCGTGTCTATTTCCTCTACTCCGGCCACGCCTTCGTACAGACTATAAATAGCCTCATTAATCATGGGCATTAAAATGCGGTTGGCTATAAAACCCGGATAGTCATTTACTTCGCAAGGAATTTTGCCTAACGTCTTGCTCAGCTCCACAATGGTTTGAGTAACTTCAGGTGACGTGGCGTACCCATTGATGATTTCCACCAGCTTCATTACCGGCACAGGATTCATAAAATGCATGCCGATTACATTTTCCGGCCGTTTGGTGGCAGCAGCAATTTTAGTAATAGAAATAGAAGATGTGTTGCTGGCCAGGATGCAGCCCTCAGGTGCATGCTCATCTATTTGTTTAAATATTTTAAGCTTAAGATCAATATTTTCTGTAGCGGCCTCTATTACCAAGGCAGCATTACTTACACCGGCGGCCAGGTCTGAAGTAGTTTGAATGTTGAGGATGGTGGCTGTCTTTTGGTCTTCAGTGATGACTGATTTTTTTACCTGCCTGTCCAGATTTAAACCGATCGTAGCCAGGGCTTTTTCCAATTGAGCAGCACGAACATCAATTAAGGTGACATTAAACCCAGCCTGTGCAAATACATGTGCAATACCGTTTCCCATTTGCCCTGCGCCAATCACAGAAATGCGCCCCCCCCCGCCCCCTACAGGGGTGGCTGTAGGCATATTTAAAGTTGAAGTGCTCGTCATTTGTGGTGAAATTTATAATAATGGGTTGTAATCTTTTTAAAAGACTTCAACGACCGGCAAAGCTTTATGGGTAATATAGATTTACGACCTAGGTTCCCCTTTAGGGGACAGCGCTGTACTTTATTTAAACGCATTCAACCCCGTCACATCCATTCCCGTTATCAGTAAATGTATATCGTGGGTGCCTTCGTAAGTAATCACACTTTCCAGGTTCATCATGTGGCGCATAACAGGGTATTCGCCGGTAATGCCCATTCCGCCCAGCATCTGGCGTGCGTCCCTGCATATATTGGTCGCTACTTCACATGCATTTCTCTTAGCCATACTTACCTGTTGGGGCGTCACTTTACCTTCATTCATCAATACACCCAGGCGCCAGTTTAGCAATTGTGCCTTGGTAATTTCTGTAACCATTTCTGCCAGTTTTTTCTGTTGTAGCTGGAAACCTCCAATGGGTTTTCCAAACTGCATCCTCTCTTTACTGTACTCTAATGCAATGTGGTAGCAATCCATAGCAGCACCAATGGCACCCCAGGCAATACCATAACGGGCTTTGGTAAGGCATCCCAGCGGACCTTTCAAGCCTTGCACATTTGGCAGAATATTTTCTTTTGGAACTTTCACATTGTCAAAAACCAGTTCGCCGGTAGCGCTGGCCCGAAGACTCCATTTGCCATGGGTAGTAGGCGTGGTAAAACCTTCCATCCCCCGCTCTACGATTATACCTCTAATAATGCCTTCTTCATCTTTTGCCCACACAACGGCCACCTGTGCAAAGGGCGCATTGCTGATCCACATCTTGGCACCATTTAAAATCACATGTCCGTCACCGTTATCCCTAAAGTTGGTCAGCATTCCACCCGGGTCACTACCATGGTCGGGTTCTGTTAAACCGAAACACCCAAGCCATTCTCCGCTGGCTAATTTTGGTAAATATTTATGACGTTGCTCCTCGCTACCATATTGATAAATAGGAAACATAACGAGGCTGCCCTGCACACTTGCGGTAGACCTTACGCCACTATCGCCACGCTCCAGTTCCTGCATCATTAACCCATAGGAGATGTAGTCTAATCCTCCACCGCCATATTGCTCGGGCACCGTCGGGCCAAAGC
>JAYTBG010000050.1:0-5614 GCA_043737055.1 Chitinophagaceae bacterium
AACGTTACCCCGCTGCTGAAACTGAAAAAGATCGATTTTGCTTTGGTATTTGCAATTAACGTAAACCAGTTAAATGGTATTTTACGCGAAGTAATTCCTGCATTGCACAACGAAGGGAAACTTTGGGTTGCTTATCCAAAAACTACAAGCAAAATTTCAAGCGATCTTAACCGTGATTGCAGTTGGTCCGTTCTTACGCAAAATCAATACGAAACTATTGCACTTGTAGCTCTCGATCATGTTTGGAGTGCGCTCCAATTTAAAAAGACAGATCAAATTTCTGTTGCCGCTGCCCTGGCTGATGAAGCCCCGGTAGAATTGGTAGAAGAGGAATTTGACAAACAGCTTTCGGTACTTCCATCAGGGTTGGAAAAGATTTTTACCCGTCACAAAAAGGCGAAAGATTTCTTTCAGAATTTATCTGTTTCCAATCAAAATGAATTTGTTAGCTGGATTGAAGGTGCAAAGAAAGAAGACACGAGAAAGCGCAGGCTGGAAGCTACAGTTGAAAAGCTTTTGGCAGGCAAGAAAAGTCCATCAGAAAAGTAGAAGTTACTAAGTTTTAAAGAGTGCATTCATCAAAAGTGGATGCACTTTTTATTTTATGCCAGGCGAGCAATCCAATGAAGCCAGTTCATAAATTTAATAGTGTTTCATGCTAAAGTATTATTGCAAATTTTTTTAACTCATAATAACGGAAGCAAACCAAAAACAAAAGCCACCGGTTAAAGTGGCTTGGTTGTTTACAATTGTATTTTTTTTAAGATTTCTATTAATAACCAGGGTTTTGAACAATATAACCCGGTATGTTAGATGCACCGTCAATTGCTGTTTGAGGAATAGGAAAAATTCTTTTCTGCTTATTCGAATTACTTTTTTCGGTCCAGGTTCCTTCGTATTTGCCAAACCTGATCATATCTGTGCGACGAACCATTTCCCAATACAATTCAAATCCTCTTTCGCGAAACAACAGGTCGAGTGACATGGTAATGAGTGGTTTTGCAGGAGTGGTAGCAGTTCTTGCAGCCCTTAATATATTCACGTCTGTCAAAGCTGCAGCAGCATCATCTGATTTTCGAAGTTTGGCTTCAGCACGCATTAAATAAATATCAGCCAGGCGAAGGATAACAATATCATGTTCACCAAAGTTCCGTCCACTTACTGAACTCCTGCTGAATTCATATTTCTCAACACGGTACCCTGTATTGTAATTGCTACCTGCAACTGTAAAATCAATGAACTCTGTAAAATCTACTGGAAGGGTAGGACGTGAACGGGTAACATTAAATAAAGGGCTCACTTTCATTTTGCCATCCGGGCATTTTTTAAATGAACCATCCGGGTTTTTGGTCAACCCATATTGAGGTCCTCTTAAAATACCGCGGTTGATATTAAATGAGGCTGCATTTACACAAGAGTCTCCCGGGTTTGAGTAAATAGATAAATTTTCTTTGTAAAAGCGCGGATCGGCTGCTGCCGGGTCAATGGGTGCATTAGCATTTACCCAGGTTCTGTAAAAATCAGGTGTAATGGCAGGGCCGTCAGTACCATTTGCAGAAGGGTATGCCGGTAATGGAAATTGGTCCCCTGAAAGTGAAAAATATGCCATACGGTTATGACCATTCAAATCTGCACGCTGGTCAACCGCAAAAATCAATTCCTTATTTGTGTGGTTGTTGTCGTTAAACAAAGAGAAGTATTCAGGTGCAAAAACAAATTGGTTAGAACTGATAATTTTATCGCAATACTCAATCACTTTATTCATATCCTCCGATTTAAAACTAAAGGCAGAAGAATAAGTATCGCGGTACACAGCCGCATTCAAGTACAGCCGGGCCAACAAACCCCAGGCACCAGCCTTAGTAATACGTCCGGGACCAGCAGTAGTGGTAAGGTCGGGTTCAATAGCCACTAATTCAGACTTTATGTATTCTACAGCTTCGCTTCCACGGCTAACTTTTGAAATGCCACTCGGATCATCTTTTATAAATACTACACCAAACAGATCCAGTGAAAGCATAGATAAATAGGCTCTCATCCCTCTTGCCTCTGCCAGAAATGTTTTGGCGTTGGGGTCTTTGCTAATTGAAAGAGCAGTGATGGCAGTCAAAGACCTTGAAAGTCCCAGAACAATGTTATTCCAGGTGCTTCTAACGTTAGGATCAGTGCTGGTGGTTTCGTGCTTGTGCAATGAAATATAGATGCCATTATCACCCCAATCTGTACCTCCACGGTAAGGTAAGATTGCTTCATCGGTAGAAATCTCCTGCAGTGCAAAATAAGTAGTATGCTGAAAAATGCTGGGTAACACTGCATAGACTGGAGTAATTGTTCCTTCGGCCAGTTGTTTATCAGTAAGACCGGTAACTGATGATTCATCCAGGATTTCCTCGTCGAGTTTTGTGCAACTAACCACCGAAAGAACGGTCGCCAGTAACAAGAGTTGCTTTATAATATTTGTTTTCATGATTATCTGTTTTAGAAAGTAACATTTAGACCAAAGATGAATGAACGAGCCTTTGGATAGCTTAAGAAATCAATTCCGTACGAAGAAATATTGCCAATATTTCTGTCCGCACTCACTTCGGGATCGAAACCATTATAGTTTGTAACTACAAAAAGGTTTTGGCCGGTAATGGATAACCTGATTGCTGAGGCCCACCTGGTAATTCCCATTGCTTTAGTATTAAAATTATATCCCATTGCCAGGTTATTTAAGCGCAAGTAGCTGCCATCCTTTAAATAGCGACTACTTACACGGGCGGCATTATTGTTTGATTCTTTTAAATCGGTAATAGCATCGATGGTGGTATTTACACTCTTGGCCAGTTTTGCTTTATAGAAGTTTGAATTAGCAGTATTGTCATAAATTTTATTGCCGGAAACACCGTTGAAATTTGCAGTAAGATCAAATCCTTTAAAATTTAAATTACCATAAAAGCTGTACAAAAGGTTGGGTAAAGCGGTTCCTAAGGCAACCCTGTCCTTGTCTGTAATAATACCATCCTTATCAACATCGCGATACTGACTCAGGCTATCGTTGCCTATGCCGATAAAATCAAGCAGGTAAAAAGTGCCAATAGGTTCATTATTGATATAGCCATTAATAGTAGCAGAAGTTAAACCCGAACCTGAGGCAGAACCTGAAGGAATAACTGTATAGGGAGAATTTTTAACCACGTTGCTGATAATAGTGGCATTACCACCTATACCGAAACGAAGGTTTTTGTTGATCTCTTTTTGATAACTCAGGTCAAACTCTATACCCCGGTTGGTAATGGTCATGTCTTTTACATTGTTCCAAACTTCTGAAGATGGTTGTACCGGGTCAGCCGGTGTAACCTGCAAGAGAATATTATTGGATACTTTTCTAAACACATCGATAGTTCCGTTTAAAGCACCACCAAGTAAGCCAAAGTCTAATCCCACATTTGTTTGTTCTGATACTTCCCACTGAATGTCAGGGTTAGCAAGGCGAACATAAGTATAGCTGGCAGGGTAGGTGCCCGTAGGGTACAATGGATAGCTGCCACCCAAAGAAGTAAATAAGGGCTGGGTGATTTTAGGAGGTATTTCCTGGTTGCCCGTTCTGCCCCATCCTGCCCTTAGCTTTAAGTTGTTGAACATTGAGTTCTGTAAAAAATCTTCTTCTGAAATTTTCCATCCTAACGAAAAAGAAGGGAAATATCCATACTTATTGTTGGTGCCAAATTTTGATGAACCATCGGCCCTGAAGTTTACCGTAGCCAAATATTTTTTGGCGTATTGGTAAGTTACTCTTCCAAAGAATGATTGCTGCTCATTTATATATGCATAACCACCAGGCCTGTTGTTCACAAGTGTTAACTCCTGGCCTACGCCTGGGTTATAAATGGGTTCAACCCCACCTATTGGAAACCTGTTGATGCTATTGTTTCTACCTGAAATATTAAATTTTTGGTAGGAGTGACCAGCCAATGTATTTAAACTATGATCTGATTTTGTCCAGTTGGAAGTAAAGTAGTTTTCGATGAGGGTATTCTTATTGAAGTTGTAGTAACTCTCCAGCCTTCCATCGCGTGGAGGTGTTGCACTTGCCAAACCTTGCAGGTCGCGAACTCCGGTAGAATTATCTATTCCAAAATTTAACTTATACGTAAGCCCCTTATAAATTTTTAGAGACGTTGTAAGATTTGCAAGAGTGCGATTGATAGTGGCTACATCCTTATCAAGGTTTAAATAGATAAGTGGATTACTAAGGTTGTTATAGGGCACCGGGTTTCCGGCAGCATCATAAGGAGAGTAAGTGGGATTATTACTAATAGCATCGCCCAGCATACTGGTGATTGGCGGACGGGTATTTTTAGTATTTGCCACACTCAAATTCGCTTCAACTGTAAGGCGATCGTCTAAAAATCGCTGTGTAGCATTAAATCTTCCGTTGTACCTGTCCAATGAATTATTCTTCAATATACCTTCCTGTCTTTGCGCACCAAAGGAAGCATAGTAGGTTAGTTTATCGGCGCCTCCACTTAAGTTTAGGTTATAGTTTTGAGTGAGTGCTGTACGGGTAATTAATTTTTGCCAGTCGGTAGAAGCACCTTTGTCATCCAGTGCACCTCCAATTTTTTTCACTTGGGTCCTAAATTCATCAGCTGAAAAAACGGGTATTTGCCTGGCAATGTTTGAAACGCCCAGGCTTGCAGACATTGATAATACAGAACTGCCTGCTTTACCTTTTTTAGTAGTGATTAAGATAACGCCGTTTGCTCCTCTTGCTCCATAAATAGCGGTTGCCGAGGCGTCTTTTAAAACGTCGATAGATTCAATATCCTGTGGATTTAGAAAGTTTAAAGGGTCACCACCACCGGTGCTTGAATTATCAAGGGGCAAACCATCAACCACAAATAATGGTGTGCTACCACTGCGTACACCACCCGGACCTCTTACGGTAATACCCATTACACCCCCTGGTTCTCCGCTTGCTGATGTAACATTTACACCGGCAACCTTCCCCTGCAATAGTTGTTGCGGTGAGTTAATAATTCCTTTATTAAACTCTTCGCTTTTTAAAGATTTAACCGAACCGGTTACATCTTTCCTGTTTTGTGTGCCATAACCCACAACAACTACCTGGTTAAGTTCTGCTGAATTTGTGGTCAGAGAAATATTTATTGCTGACCTGTTGCCCACTGTAATTTCCTGTGTTGCAAAACCAACATAACTAATTACCAGTATGCTTGAGCTATTAGGTACTGTTATAGAGAATGAGCCCTGGGAATTTGTTACAGTGCTTTGGCTTCCCCCCTTTACGCTTACTGTTGCGCCGGACAACGAATTCCCCGATCCGTCTTTTATGGTGCCGCTTACCGTCTGCTCAACAAGCCTGTACTTTTTAGGAGCAAATGGGGAAGCAAAACTTTGATAAGAAATGAAGGTTGATGTAAACATTCCTGCCATAAGCAGGGTAAAGCAGCATTTGGGTATCGCTTTTCTTTTCATGTAGAAACTTTAATTTTTAATTACTGCGGCAAAGCAAATAAATATGGTTTATCAACGCGTTAATATAAAAACAATAAATGATTATTTCTACAATAGTACCGGCTTAAATGACATTTTATTTGAAGCCAATATT
>JAYTBG010000051.1:0-5603 GCA_043737055.1 Chitinophagaceae bacterium
AGCGATATGGACAGGTTCTATAGGATTTGGGCTGGTAAACATCCCGGTTAAATTATACAGCGCCATAGAAAGCAGCAAATTAGACTTTGATATGCTGGACAAAAAAGACCAGGCTAACATTAAGTTCAAACGGGTAAATGAAAAAACAGGTAAAGAGGTGCTATGGGAAAATATTATCAAGGGCTACATGCTGGATGATAAATATGTATTGCTTGATGATAAAGATTTTGAAAAAGCGAGTCCTGAAAAAACCTCCCATGTAGAAATCTTACAGTTCGTGCAGGAAACCGAAATCGACAGCGTTTATTTTGAAGCTCCCTATTTTCTTAAACCAGAAAAATCAGGAGCAAGAGCTTACCAGTTGTTGATGGAAGCTCTCCTTAAAACCGGCAAAGCAGGCCTTGGCTCCTTTGTGATGAGAGAGAGGGAACATGTGTGCCTCATCAAACCATACCAGGACATCCTGGTGCTTAACCGCCTGAGATATGCAGAGGAAGTGCGAGACCCGGCAGAGCTGAAAACTAGCACCGCCAAACCCAAACCCGCCGAAGTAAAAATGGCCATTAGCCTGATAGACCAGTTAACAGAACCCTACGACCCAACGGTATTTAAGGATTTGTATTCAGATAAGTTATTAAAAATAATTACTGCCAAGGCCAAGGGCAAGGCCGTGCCGTACAAACCGATGAAAATCGTTCACTCCAAGAGTACAGATTTGATGGATCAGCTAAAGGCAAGCCTTGGTAGCAAAAAGAAAAAAGCTTCTTAGTTTTTTGGCCATGAAAATAAGTTGTCATGAAAAAAACCACACAGACAAGGCCGGGGCATGAAAAAAAGATGAGCTCTGTACCAGTTTCAGAACCGGCGCCTCTAGAAAAAAAACTGAACGGCAAAGTGGTACTTATAACAGGTGGCGATAGTGGTATAGGAAAAGCAGTAGCCATCCTTTTTGCACAGCAAGGTGCAAACGTGGCCATTTCCTATTTAAACGAACATGACGATGCCACCGATACGCAGGTAAAGGTGGAAGCGTATGAGCAGGAATGCCTTTTGATACCGGGCGATCTTAGCAAGGAAGCACAATGCAAAAAAGTGATAGCCCTCACCATGCGCCGGTTTAAAAAGCTTGATGTGCTGGTAAACAATGCCGCAATACACTATCCTGCAAAAACGCTTGAAGAAATTACTTCCCGCAATTTTTTGCAAAGCTTCCAGGTAAATTTTTTCAGTTACTTTTTCGTAACCAAAGCAGCATTACCCCATCTAAAAAAAGGAGCTTGTATTATAAACTCCGCATTTGTGGTTGCATTTAGGGGAAGCGCCCAGCTTGTAGACTATGCAGCCACCAAAGGAGCGATTGTAAGTTTCACTCGTAGCGTTTCTCTTAATATTGCACCAAAAGGAATTCGGGTAAATGGTGTTGCACCCGGACCGATATGAACCCCGCTCGTAGTAAAGCTTTGTAAATAAGGGGTTAAAAAAACACGGTACAAAAACACCGCTTGGGCGCACCGGGCAGCCAAATGAAGTAGCTCCCTCATATCTTTTTCTTGCTTGTAGCGGCAGCAGTTATATCAATGGTCAATTCATTCATCCTAATGGTGGAGAGACCATCAACACCTGATTACTAAATAACAAAATCGGCATCCCAATATTTTTGGTTGGGAGTATGCATGCCAAGTAGTTTTTTTAGCTTAAACTGAAGCTGAGAAAAATTGATGGGTTTTTGGAAGTAGGCGTTAGCCCCAAGATTTCGAAATAAGTTAACGCTCTCTGCATCCTTGGTAGTGGTGTAAATAATCACTGGTATGTGTTTGTAACTATCGTGTGCCCGTAAGCTGCGCAGGCAATCAAAGCCATTCATAATTGGCATATTCACGTCGAGAAAAATAATTTCCGGCTCGGGTAACGTATCTAATTTTTCCAAGGCCTCCAGGCCATTATTTGCTATTTCGCAGGTACAAGATTGCTGTATTTGTTTCAACGCTTCTACGAAAAGAAACTGGTCATCAGCATCATCATCCACCATCAGAATATGCTGAACTTCTTGCATTTGTTGAATATAGCATAAATATTTGCAAATTTTCGCTAATAATTTTATGGTAGACAACAGGCCATACAGTAGTGCAGCTTTGGTATTGAACTAACGGGCCTCGGGCTCTAGGTTTCCGGCGCTGGATCAAACACAATAGAAAAAGTGGTGCCTTCATTAATAGTAGAAGCCACATCGACCACAGCTTTGTGAGATTGAATAATGTTTAGTGTTGATGCCAGCCCCAGACCCATACCTTTTGGCTTTGAGGTAAAATAAGGTTCAAAAAGTTTGCTGATATCTTCTTCACTGATGCCTGACCCATTGTCTGTAATAGACACGACATATTTTGCTCCCTGACTTTTTACCTCAATTAATAGCTTGCCCATGTTTTCTGCCATTGCTTCAATGGCGTTGATGATGATGTTTAAAAAAGCAATTTTTATTTGCGCCAGGTCTGCCATTACAAGGGCATCGCTCTCGTGGTAATTTACCTGCAGTGTTATGTTTTTAAGCATCACCCTATCCAGGGCGGCTGCCACGCTTTCTTCCACCACTTTATTCAGACTAATTTTCTGCATATCTATATCAACAGGCTTGGAAGTGTCAAGAAGTTGAGTGATAAGGGAGCTAATGCGTTTGCTGTTTCTTGAAATTATCTCTACCAGATTTTGAGGACCCTCAGAGGTTACATTGGGCTTCAACTGGTCCAGCGATAAATAGATATTGGTCAACGGATTTCTAACCTCATGAGCAAGGGTAAGTAAGAGCCGCTGCGCTGCATTTAATTTTTCCGTTTGTAAAAAAGCTTTCTCTGATTTTTTTAACAGCGTAATATTATGGATGATGCCCTGTATGTAAAATTCGCCTTGGCCGTTCTTTTCCCTTGTTACGGTAAAAATGCAATCCAGCTTTTCCCGGTTTTTAGAAAATAGCGTAAGTTCTTTATCGGTAACGGCGCCATTTTTTGCCAGCTCTTTCGCAATATATTTTTGATCTTCCTTATTTACCAACAGGTCATACAAGCTTAGTTGGTGTAACTCTTCTCTGGAATAATCTGTAAGTAAAGTAGTGCCGTCGTTTACTTCTCTAAACACCAGGTTTTCATTTGCCATGAAAACAGAATCTTTAGACTTTTCGAAAAACATTCTAAATTTCTGTTCGTTTGCTTTGAGGGCTTTTAAAAACTCATACCTGCCCATTGCATACCTGATAGATCGCTCGAGCTTTTCTGGATTCAGTTCAGACTTCACCAGGTAATCTACCGCACCGGCTTCCATGGCCATGATATCAATTTCGTGGTTACCCTTACCCGTTAGTAAGATAATTGGCTCTTCACATTGATCAGAAATGACTTGCTTTATAAGGTCGAGTCCTGTTTTAGCGCCGAGCCTGAAGTCTACAAAGTAGATATCGTACTTGCCCGTACACAGCAAGTTTACTGCGTCGTTGTATTTAGCGCACCAGTCTATTGTAAAAAGGTGGCCGTCGCTGATGCTTCTGAGGTATTCTCCAATTATGAAAAAATCTTCTTCATCATCGTCAATGATAAGAATATTTAGAGGCTTCTTTTCCGGCATGGGGTGTCTTTTACTAAACTTGGGTGGTAGACAAAATTTTGACCTAAATATATAAACATTAGGGCAGTTACAAAATTTATACAGCTTATCCTGTTGCGGCTAGTGGGGCCTGATAAACCCCCCGGAATTACCTCTCATACGCTTCTCATTTTTCTTAAAAGTGTACGCAGCAACTTTGGTAGCATCATATCCAGAGAAACAATAATGCTACCACAATTCCATTATGGGCTGTTTTCTTGTTCACTACTAAATATTCGCTTATAAATCAGCCGGCAAATTACGAATTGGCATCAAATTAATAGTATAGTTTATATGGCACTAACCCTCTATAAACAGAAGAGATCTTTTAACCAGACCCCCGAGCCGACGGGTGGCCAAGCTGCAAAAAATGAATTAAGATTTGTAATTCAAAAACACGCTGCATCTCGTTTGCACTACGACTTCAGACTGGAAATGGAGGGCGTGCTTAAAAGTTGGGCGGTACCAAAGGGACCCTCTTTAAACCCAGCAGACAAACGCCTGGCGATGATGGTAGAGGACCATCCCTATGACTATAAAAATTTCGAGGGCGTTATTCCTAAAGGCAACTATGGCGCTGGCACCGTGATAGTTTGGGACGAGGGAACCTATACCGCCCTGGAAGTAAAGGGCACAAAAGCGGAGCAGGAAAAGCAACTGCTGAAGCAATTAAAAATTGGCTCCGTTAAAATAAATATGATGGGTACTAAACTCAAAGGTGAGTTTGCTTTGGTAAAAATAAAAGGAAAGGAAGATAATGCATGGCTGCTGATAAAACACAAGGACAAATACGCCAAAGCCATCGACATCACCCAAAAAGATAAGTCCGTTATTTCTGGTAAAACCCTGGAGAAAGTTGCCGCAAGTAGTACCAATATATATGGACAGAAAGTAACACCTGAAAAGCCCACCGCTGGGGTTAAAAAATCAGTTCCTAAAAGCCAGGCTACTCCCAAAAAGAATGTTGACAAAAAGTTAGGCGTTAATGCCGGGGTAAAAGCACCCTTTCCTAAAAGTATAACTCCCATGCTTGCTACCCTGGTAGACAAGACTTTTGAAGGACCTGGCTGGCAGTATGAAATAAAATGGGATGGCTATCGTGCACTTGGCTATGTAAACAAAGGAAAAGTAAGCCTGCTCTCCCGCAACAATAAATCTTTTGACGAAAAGTTTTACCCTATCCACGAGGAGCTAAAATCCTGGAAGCTAGATGTTGTGGTAGATGGCGAAGTGGTGGTGCTTAACGACGATGGGCTCGCTAGTTTTGGAGCGCTTCAAAACTGGCGGAGCGAAGCCGATGGGGAATTGGTGTTGTATATTTTTGATATGCTTTGGCTAAACGGTATGGACCTGATGGGCCTCACGCTTGAAGAGCGACGCAACATACTTAAAGATGCTCTACCGTTTTCCGATAGCATACGGCTTAGCGAAAACTTTGACACTACTGCCAGAGAATTTTTGGCTACTGCAGCCGCCATGAACATGGAGGGCATCATGGTAAAAAAAACAGGCAGCGTTTATTTACCCGGGCTGCGCAGCAGGGAATGGCTAAAGATAAAAGCGCAGAAAAGGCACGAAGTGGTTATTGGTGGCTATACAGTAAACGATGGCTCAGTCAAGCATTTCAGTTCTTTACTAGTGGGCGTATATGAGAGCGGGCATCTTAGCTATATCGGTAAAATTGGAACGGGTTTCTCCGACAAATTGCAAAAAGAGATGTTGGCCAAAATGAAACCTTTGGTTGCAAAAGCTTCACCTTTTAGTACGGTGCCAGGTGTGGACAAGCCCTCTCGTTTTAGACCGAATCCGCCAAAAGCAAGTGTTACATGGCTTAAACCATCTCTGGTGTGCGAAGTAAGTTATGCAGAGCTAACTGATGAGGGCATTATGCGGCATCCATCTTTTGAAGGCATGCGGGAAGATAAAAAAGCCGGCGATGTTGTTAGAGAAACTGCTGCGCAAATTGAAAAAGT
>JAYTBG010000052.1:0-2227 GCA_043737055.1 Chitinophagaceae bacterium
ATTTGGGGAGACTCAATAGTGAAATAGAACGAGCAGTTAGATTAGTGGTAGATGCAGGAATCCATTACAAAGGATGGAGCCGTGAAAAAGCCATCGCTTGATGGTTGCATGTATTGCGCATTGGCACCAGCGGCCCGAAACTTTTCAGTAGCCCTTACTTCAAACTTTGCTTTTGGGGTTAAATTAAAAAGGGTGACAAGTTGCGGGGACATTTTATCCAAAAAACTTCTGAACCGATCTAATACTTCCTCTTCAGTTTTAAAGGGGAAAAACTTAGGGTCGGTTTTTACATATTCAAAAAATGATTTTAAATCGCCTTTAAAGCCCACCTGTGTTTTTACAGTTTCCATTTCTTTGCGAATACGGGCAACTTCACTGAGACCTAAATCTGCCAGCCAATTTAGATATTGCCACGGCTGAACAATTAAAGAAAGATTACTCGGCAGCTATTGAAAACATTATTAAGCCAGCCTATAAAAAATTGCATGATTATATAGTTACCGATTATATTCCAAAAGCAAGAACAACATCAGGGCTTTTGGATAATTATAATGGGAAGAAAGAATATGAATTGTGGTTAAAATATTACACCACAACCAACATCACCGCAGAACAAATTTTCAATTTAGGACTTAGTGAAGTTGCCCGTATTCGCAAGGAAATGGAAACTGTAAAAACACAAGTGGGCTTTACAGGCGATTTAAAATCTTTTTTTGAATATGTAAAAACCGATCCTAAATTTTTTCCATTTAAAACAGAAGAGGAAGTATTGGATAGGTACAGAAGTTTTTTGGATAAAATGTCGCCACAACTAAACACCCTTTTTAATTTAACACCCAAAGCAAAGTTTGAAGTAAGGGCTACTGAAAAGTTTCGGGCCGCTGGTGCCAATGCGCAATACATGCAACCATCAAGAGATGGTAAAAGACCGGGTATTTTTTATGAAGTAATTCGTGACCCGTCTAAATACAATTATTTTTCGATGGAGTCTCTCTTTATACATGAAGCTATTCCTGGTCACCACTATCAAATAGCCCTTCAACAGGAAGCCGATATACCAGAATTTAGAAAGGCATATTGGACAAGTGCTTTTGGAGAAGGATGGGCATTGTATGCTGAAAGTTTAGGAAATGATTTGGGGCTGTTCACTGACCCTTATCAATATTTGGGCAGGCTAAATCAGGAAATAGAAAGGGCGGTTAGATTGGTTGTAGATGCAGGAATCCACTATAAAGGATGGAGCCGTGAAAAAGCCATAGCGTATGTTTTGGAGAACCAACCAGTATCCGCCATTGTAGCGGAGCAAAGGATAGAACGGTATATGGTTACAGCAGGACAAGCAGTGAGTTATAAAGTAGGTGAGTTAAAAATTATTGAACTGCGTGAAAGAGCAAAGAAAAAATTGGGAAATAAATTTAATATTAAAGAGTTCCACGATGAAGTTTTAAAAGACGGCTGTTTACCGCTGATTATTTTAGAAACAAAAATTAATAAGTGGATAGAAAGTGAAGCAGCTAAAAATTAATAAAAACATGCTCAATAAAATTTTTAAAAATGAAAAATAATATCCTCGTCTGTATCGCATTGCTAAATGTCTTTTCTTTTCAGCTTTTTGCACAAAAGAAAAATAATAAGCCCGTCAAATCATCGCAAGCCTCTTATGAAAAATATATTGATGACAATAATGAAACCCACTTAAAAGAATTTATGGAGTTGGTAGCTATTCCAAGCATATCTTCTATTCCCGCAAACAAACCAGATGTTGACAAAGCTGGGCGGCACCGGCGGCGCAATGCTTTCCTTTAAAGATATTTTGGATGTGTATGCATACTCACTAGGCTTTTTATTACCCGATGAAAAATGGCATGCGGCCAATGAGTTTTTTCGTGTAACAAGTATGCGTAAAGGACAGCTGATATACTGTTATTATTTGCAACATTTGGCCGATGAAGAAAGTAAGATGAAAAAGTAGCAACTTGTTCATAAAGAAAAATGATGCTTAAGTTATTAGTGAAGATAGAGACGTAAAAAAATAAATTATAGTCAAACAAAAGAAAATAACTCCACTAAAATAAAGCTTAACTACAACACCAATGAATACTAATACAGTTATTGAAATTCGGGATGCTAAACTTCCCAATGATGTTGATTGCATCAAAAAATTATGGACCGATTACCTAATATGGGGAAACGATCAAATGCAATTGCTGCATGGTGTGCATCCGCA
>JAYTBG010000053.1:0-27845 GCA_043737055.1 Chitinophagaceae bacterium
GGCCATTTAAAATTTCTATCTGTTACACAATAAAAATCGCTGGTTGGGTTGCCTATATGGTTGCCCACCCACACAAAAGGAAACCTGCCTGTAAACAAACCAGATCCACCACGAATTTGTACCGTTTTATTACCCGTTACATCCCAGTTAAACCCAATTCTTGGCGAAAAAAGAACTGTTGCATCCGGTAGTTTTAAATTATCTAATTGTTTGCCCTGGCCATTTTTAATAGGATTACCATTGGCATCAAATATTTTCATTGAATCGTTCCTGTTTAAAAGGGTAGGTGTACCACCTGTATATGTCCCCAAAAAAGTTCCGGCATTGGGCGCAAATACATTGCCTTGTATATCCGGTGAATTAAAATTGGCATTGTTGTAAATAGGCTTGTCTAATCGTAAACCGTAAGTCAATTTAAAGCGATCTGTTAATTGCCATTCATCCTGGGCATAAGCAGATAATTGACCAACAGATATGTCATATATATTCCAGACATTGGCAGCTGCCCTGTTTTTAGCATAGGTAGCAAACTGGTCGAGGCTAAATACTCCAAACCATAATGGAGTACTAGTAGGAACATTTGTTTTGAATGTATTAATATCTACGTCGCCCAAAAACATATTGAAACCATATCCGGTTAAATTAAATGAATTGGAAAATTTAAAAGTCTCGTAAGATGCACCCAGGGTGATGGTATGATTTTTAGCATAAATATTAAAATCATTGGTAGCCTGAAATGCATCCTGGTTAAGAGTATTGTTTATAGAGAAAGGTTCGTGGCCCGCCACTATGTATCTCGAATTAAATTTAGAAATATTCACAACCGGGAAGGGGCTTGAAAATGGATTTCTTTTGTCTCTAAAAGCGGTATACACCAGCCTGAGTTTATTGGCATAATTGCCTTTCCAATTAGACTTCAATTCTGTACTAAAAGAGTTTAGTTTATTGATAATCTCGTAACCAGAATTGCGGAACTGCAAAGTTGTATAGTCAGGGCCGCGGCGGCCAAGTGCGCTGGGATGGGCAGGTTTGTCTTTGGCAGCATCAAGGCCATTGTAAGTAAACGAAAGCTTGTGCATGCTATTGATATTCCAATCTAATTTTGCAAGCCACTTATAATTTGTCTGATCGAGTGTGTATCCCTGGTAAGGCCCTGTTTCGTACCCAAATTTTGTTTTTAAAATATTACTTACGGCTATAAGATCTTGCTCCAACACCCGGGCTGTACTGTTTTTGCCTGCATTACCTGCATTTTGGGCCTCGTAGGCAGATGCGGCATCTGTTCTTTGCTCTGTTTCAAAATTTATAAAATAGAAGAGTTTGTTTTTGACTAGTGCTCCTCCAAGTGCAGCACCGCCTTGAAATTGTTTTAGAGAAGGCACATTTATCTTGCTGCCATCTACTTTATTACCTGTCAGTGATTGGTTTCTAAAAAAGCCATAAATGGTTCCTGTTGTAGTATTGCTACCAGATTTAGTAACGGTATTTACACCGGCACCGGTAAAGCCGGCCTGTGTTACATCATAGGGTGCAATGTTTACCTGTATCTGATCTATTGCATCTAAAGAAATGGGCTGCGATCCTGTTTGGCCACCAGGGGTAGGAGCATCAAGACCAAAGGGATTATTGAACACAGCGCCATCAAGGGAAAAATTATTGTACTGGCCATTTCTGCCGGCAAATGAAATACCATTGTAGTTGGCTGATGCCGATGGAGTGAGTCTTAAAAAATCATCGGCACTCCGGGAAATGGTAGGCAGTGTCCTTAACTGGCGGTTGCTAATATTGGTGGACGCTCCCGTTCTTTTATCATCAAATATTACAGATTTTGTAACCACGGTCACGCCTGTGAGGTCTGTAGATTTTTCTTGTAATTTAAATTCTACTGAATTATTCAATCCTAATTCTAAAAAAATATTTTCAGAAAGAGATGACTGGTGACTCACATGATTGATGGTAATGCGGTACGGACCACCTACCCTTAGGTTGGGCAAAGTAAATCTTCCATCACCCCGGGTGGTAAGCGTTTGCCGGATACCTGCATCCGGATATTCAATAATTACTGTTGCCGCTGGCAGGGGCTCGCCTTTCGAATCTCTTACAATACCGCTAATGGTGGCGGTGGTAACCTGTGCTTTGATGCCTAATGAAAATGCTATAAGCACCGTCACAAGACCAAGTAATTTTTTCACGTTTGTATAAGTCATGAGTTTTGGTTTTGTGTAAAGAAAACAAAACCAGTTAATATTTTAATAATATTAATATTATGTTTTGATCATATTTTGATAATGTGGATACTTTGAGGATTTCTCTCAGGAGCGAAATCTATAAAATTCAAAGTGTTTGAAAATATTGTCGCATCCGTCATAAGGTTAAACATTTCATGATAAAATTTCTCTCCTATTCATTTAGAATTTCTTATCATATAGGAAAATATAGTAGATTAGACAATCCACAACCAAACAGCTAAACCTAACGGCACTCTATGAGGCATTTCTACTTTCTTTTTCCAGGCATTTTCTGCTTTCTCTTTAGTAATGCCCAGAGCAATGTTATTACCTACCCGGGCACTGTGGCCTCCTTTTGCCAGGGAGGTCAAATTTTACTTACAGCAAGTAATCCGCCTGCAGGAAATTTTCAATGGAAAACCGCAACCACATTTGCCGGGCCCTACACAAATATCGGAAGCAACAGTAGCACACTAGCAGTTACTACGGCAGGGTTTTATACGGTAAGTGTATCGGGAAACCCCATCACTTTCTACGACACTATAGATGTCATACAGAATCCAAAACCAGTTGCAACTTTTACTTTCACTAACAACAACACCTGCTCCGGCACAACTATTCCTTTTAGCTCGTCTGTTACCAGCGGCACCGCTCCTTTTACCTATGCGTGGAATTTTGGGGATGGCAATATATCTGCTGCTGCCAATCCATCCCACAGTTTTACTTCACTGGGTTGTGCAACAGGTACTTTCAATGTAAGGCTAATCGTGACGGATGCCAGGGGTTGCAGAGACACAGTAAACAACACGGTTTCTGTAATACAAAGACCTGATGTAAGATTGGCTGATCCGGATATCTTTTCACCTTTTAGTAACTGCGATAACAATCCAACACCTGCAAATCCCAACTTTACGTTAACGGTAAATAATGTTACTCCCAACCCGAGCCTGGGCTGCATTATCTCTTATAATCTTGACTGGGGAGATGGTAGTACAATAACCGGTGCTACTTTTCCGCTTACGCATACCTACACACAGCTCGGAGCATTTAACCTTACCGTCACAGCTTTTGGTTCAAACGGTTGTAACACTGTAAGAACCTATGTGGTGGGTAACCAGACAAACCCTGCCGGTGGCCTGGCAACATTAGGCGCCACAACGGGTTTGTGCGCCCCATCTCCCATCCCGTTTGTAATTACAAACTGGGAAAATAATTCTCCCGGCACCATTTACCGGTTAGATTTTGGCGATGGGGTAATCATTACGCTTCTACATCCATTAAATGCAACCAACACTCCGCATACAGTTAGTCATAATTACGTATTGACATCTTGCCCGCAGGCAACTTTTACTGCGACATTGCAGGTTATAAATGCCTGCGATACCACCCCATACACGGCCGGAAATATCCAGGTAAGAATAAGTCCGATAGCATCATTTGTAGCTTTCCCAAACCCGGGATGTGCGGGGCAAAATATATGTTTTAATAATACTACCACCTTTGGCTCTACGGGTTCCACCTGTTCTCCGGCTACTGCGTATTTATGGAATTTTGGCGATCCTGCCAGTGGGGCAAATAACACATCTACACTCACAAACCCTTGTCATGTTTACACCACACCGGGAACTTACACGGTTACACTTACATCCTCCAATCCCTGCGGCCCAAGTGTGTTTACCGGCCAGGTTTGCATTAACCAGGCGCCTGTGCCAGCGTATAATATAAATAATACGACGGGATGTGCTCCCCTGGCCGTTGCGGCAACAAATACTACCAACTCGTTTGGCAACTGTGCAGCCACGAGGTGGTTGTGGACGGTCTCGTACACTCCTTCGAATTGTGGTCTTTCTTCCGGATGGGTATTTACAAATAACACAAGAGATACGTCACAGAATCCACGGTTCTTGTTTAACAACCCCGGCACATACCTGATTACGCTTGCAGCAATCAATTCATGCGGGACTTTTACATCTACAAGAACCGTTGTTGTAAAGCAACCGCCTACTGTAATTCTGGCTGCATTCTCTACTACCTGTGGCACAGCCAGTATTACCCCTGCTCCCGGCATAGTAAATTGTGGGGCAAATCCATTGACTTATTCGTGGAGTTTTCCAGGAGGAATCCCGGCATCCTCTACAGCAGCCAGTCCCGGTACGATTGTATATTCTTCAGCAGGCAATTATTTAGTAACGCTGGAAGTTACAAATGAATGCGGCACTACAACAGTAACGCAACCACTCATTATAAATCCTGTTCCCGATCTTTCTATCCCGCTCACAGATACATTCTGTGTTGGCGAAACTGCCGGGCCATTTGGGTTTACCAGCAGCACAACTGGTGCAACCTTTGCCTGGATCAACAGCAATACTGCTGTCGGACTTGGTGTTTCAGGCAGTGGAAATATCCCTGCGTTTGTCACAACAAATACCACAGCCTTAGCTATAACCGGTGTAGTTGCCGTTACGGCTTCCAATGGGCTGTGCACGGTAGAGCAAAGTTTTGCAATCAGGGTAAATCCCAGGCCACCAGCACCCGTAGTTATAACGCCTGTTGAATATTGTCAGAATGCGATAGCACTACAGCTAACTGCTACTGCAACTACAGGCAATACTCTATTTTGGTACACTGTTGCCACAGGCGGAACCGGAACTGCAATAGCTCCCATTCCGCAGACGAGCGCCTTGGGTACAACCGTGTATTATGTGAGCCAGGTAAATACTGCTTCCGGTTGCGAAGGGCCAAGAAATGCGATAAATGTAATTGTAAAACCCGTTCCCGCAATCGGCGGAAGCAGCAGTAACAACCCACTAAGCTGTGGCTCAGCAAGCGGAACCGTAACACTAACAGGACTTCTGCCTTCCACCTCTTATACCGTTCATTACAATTTTAACAGCACCCCGGTGGTCGTTACATTATTGTCCAATGTTTCGGGATCAATTATTATTTCTGGCTTAAGCGCAGGTAATTATACCGGTTTTTATGTAGAGCCAAATGGTTGCCCTTCAAACACCGTGGGACCATTTACTTTGTCAGATCCCAATCCTCCGATTACTCCGATCGTTACGGGCAGCAACCCAATATGCAGTGGCAATACCATTTTATTAACTGCCAGTACAAGTACACCTGGAGTAGCTACTTATTCCTGGACTGGTCCGGCAGGTTATACCAGTAACCAGCAAAATCCATCGATCCAGAATGCCACGGTTGCTATGAGCGGCAACTATCTTGTTACTGTAAGCATTGCAAATTGTGTATCTGCCCCCGCCACAGCAGTTGTTGTGGTAAACCAAACGCCTGTAATACCTGGCGTGAGCAGCAACAGCCCCCTTTGTACGGGCAACACCTTAAATTTAAGTGCAGCTACCTCTTCCCCGGGAGCCATGACTTATGCTTGGACAGGACCAGCAGGTTTTACCAGTTCATTACAGAATCCTTCGATCCCAGCAATTACCCTGGCAAATGCCGGAGTCTATGGTGTAGTTTTTACCTCCGTCATTGGCAGTTGCCCATCTGCCGCTGGCAATGCCACCGTTGTAATTAATCCCACACCTGCAATTGCCAATGCAGCCGCTACGAACCCCACTGCCTGTGGTTCTGCAACGGGCGCTATCACGTTATTCGGCCTTTCGGCAAACACAACTTATGCGATCAACTATAGTTATAATACAGCCACTCAAACTGCCGTAGCCACTGCCAATGCAACGGGAGTATTGACGCTGGCAAACCTTACTGCAGGTTTGTATGACAATATTCGGGTTGTATTTGCGGGCTGTACATCAAACATTGTTGGACCTTTTACACTCACAGATCCTAATCCGCCGGCAGCTCCGGCTCTTAGCAGCAATAGCCCGGTGTGCGCAGGGCAAACGCTTAATCTTTCTGCCATAACATCATCAGCAGGTATCGCTACATATAACTGGACAGGGCCAAATGGCTTCAACAGTACATTGCAGGCACCTGTTTTAAATAATATGGGATTTTCCAATGCAGGATATTATTACGCTACTGCAACCATTAATATTTGTCTTTCTTTAAGGGATTCTGTACTGGTGGTTGTGAATGCGGTTGGAAATTTACCCACCGTTGTTTCACCAGTAAGTTATTGTATCAATACAACCCCGGTTGCACTTTTGGCTACAGGAGATGCGGGCAATGCCCTAAACTGGTACGACGTAGCAACAGGCGGCACGCCACTAGGCTCTGCACCGGTACCATCTACAACCGTTGCTGGTACAACTTCTTATTATGTAAGCCAAACCACCGGGTTTGGTTGCGAAGGGCCCCGGTCACAAATAAATGTAACCGTTAACCCGGATGCAAGAGCGCTTTTTGTTCCTGTGAATACCATGAAGTGCGCACCATTTGCCATCAATTCAACAGATGTAGGCTTGCAACAATTTTCTGCCAACAATGCGTTGTACCAGTGGTATGCCAATGGAATTTTGATTGGCACAGGAACGGTATTTCCTGGCTACACCATTGCCAGCATCGATGACTCGGTAACGATCAAATTAAAAACGCTCTCCCTCTTTGGCTGTAAGGCAGATAGCATGAGCCGCCAATTTTATACTTTCAAAGTGCCGGCACCTTCCTTTACAGTAAGTGACACGGTTGGCTGCGGACCACTGAGTGTAAGCTTTATAAACACCACGCCGGAGATAAACCTTTATAATTACAACTGGAATTTTGGCAATGGTCAAACATCTACATTACAACAACCTGGTAGTATTTTATTTCCCATAAACCCTACCTATAACGATACCGTGTACACGATTAATCTAAAAGTTACTTCAATTTGCGATACCGTTACTTTTGAAAGACGAGTAAGGGTGAAAGCACCGCCCCGTGCATTGTTCACGCCTTCCCGCACTACAGGCTGTTCGCCAATGAGAGTGTTGTTTACCAATACCTCGCTTGCATTAAACAATACCTACTACTGGGATTTTGGTGACGGCAGTAATTTGGTAACCACCAGTAGAGATACGTTCACGCATGTGTTTACCACGGGTGTGGTAGATACTTTTGCCGTACAGCTTATTGCAGTAAACGATTGCGGAAGAGATACTATTCGATATTTAATTGTGGCTGCCCCAAACAACATTCAATTGAATTACTCTGTGAATGGTCCCGATAATTTTGGTTGCGCTCCACACACCGTTGCCTTCATCAACAACTCCAGCGGCGCCAGCAGCTTTGAGTGGAATTTTGGTGATGGCAACAGCATTTCTACTACAGACAACATTGACACAGTTTATCACACATATGCTAACGCCGGCACCTACTCCGTTTCTTTGAAGGCTCTCAATACCTGTACGGATACCACGGCATTTAAGTTCATAACAGTTTATCCAAAACCTACGGCTGCTTTTATAAGCAGTGCCTATAATGTTTGTATCGGGCAATCTATACAACTCAGCAACCAGTCGCAAAATGCTACAACCTATGCCTGGAATTTTGGTGATGGAAACACTTCTGTTTTGATAAATCCTTCTCATACCTATGTTGCGGCAGGCTCCTATACCATCAGGTTGATTAGTTTTAGAAACAATCCTTCGGGAGATGTTTGTATAGATACCGCCTTTCATCAAATTTCTGTGAATGATACGCTGCCCGGGCTTTTCAGTATGAGCGACTCTGTATCTAATTGTGCACCGCTCACGGTCACCTTTGTAAACCGCACCCGGCCTTCGGTTACCTCTACCTGGACTTTTGGTGATGGTACCACTGCCAGCGGCGATAGTGTAGTGCACACTTTTTCTTTGCCAGGTACATTTTATGTAAACCTTGTGGTAACAGCACCGGGTGGCTGCACCTACCAATCGCAGGATACAGTGAAGGTCTTTGGCCCCTCCGGCAGTTTTGTGTATGACGATGGTTTTGTGTGTGGCTCTGCAGCAGTCATGTTTACTGCAGTTGCCAGTAATGCCAGTAGCTATATTTGGAATTTTGGTGATGGCAATTCCACCACTACTACCAGCAATATTACTTATCACACGTATGCTAATCCTGGCAGTTATGTGCCCGGTGTAATTTTACAAAATGCGGTCGGGTGTGGCTTCCCGATCCGGGGGCTGGATACGATCAAAGTAGAAAAGATAACGGCCGGATTTACCTGGGCTACGCAACAAAGTTGTGGCAGCACTGCAGTTCAATTTGCTGATACCAGCAATGCCTTCTTTGGCATAGCCAATACTTCCTGGCGTTTTGGCGATGGCACCATTGGCACTGGTAACGCTGTGAGTCATACTTACACTGCCAGCAACTTGTACAATGTAGAAATGATCATCATTGCCAACAGCGGGTGTGCTGATACTGTTGTGATACCCATAAACATCCGGGTGAATAGCATTCCGGTGGCCTCAATCATTGCAGATAATGAAAGATGTGCCAATGAGCGAATTACATTTTCTGCCAACGTGGTTTCTCCTGATCCGCTTAGCTTGCAGCAATGGACCCTGTCCAATGGAGTAACGGCAACGGGACCCTCCTTTTCGTATTTATTTAATGTGCCGGGTACCTATAACCTCCGGTTTGTGTCGGGTACATCCTTCGGTTGTTTCGACACCGCATTCCACACCATTGTAATCAGGCCTGTGCCGTTCATTACGGCAACAAACAACCTCACGCTTTGCCTCGGCACGAGTGCGCAACTTAATGTAACTGGTGCAGGCAATTATCTATGGAACCCGGCGCAGGGCTTGAGTTGTACAACTTGTGCCAACCCGATAGCCAGCCCCCTTATTACCACCCCTTACGTGGTTTCTACAAGCAACGGCTTTGGTTGTGCAGCTTTTGATACCGTAGTTGTTACTGTAATTCAACCGATGAACTTAACGGTATCGCCCAACGATAGTATTTGCATCGGAGAGTCCTCGAACTTATTGGCAATCGGTGCAACTACTTATGCCTGGGATCCTGCGGCAACCCTTAGTAGCACCAGTGTAGCCAATCCCGTAGCTACGCCACGTATTACCACCAGTTATCGTGTAGTGGGTTACGATGGTTTCAATTGTTTTACAGATACAGCTTTTGTAACAGTTGCCGTGGGTAGGTTTCCTACGGTTAATCTGGGCCCCGACCTCGTACTGGCTACTGGTACAGTGCACCCACTGGCAAGCAGTGTTACCAATGGGCCTATTGCGCAATGGTTGTGGACGCCTGCTGCAAATCTCAATTGCGCTACCTGTCCCTTACCCGTAGCAACCATTAAAAAGGATGTAAGCTATGTAGTGAGCGTTACTACTGCTTATGGATGTAGCGCCAGCGATACGATGAACATAAAAGTGTTTTGCGAAAACTCGCAGGTGTTTGTGCCCAATGCATTTACACCGGATGGAGATGGACTCAACGATGTGTTGATGGTAAGAGGAAAGGGCATAGTGTCCGTGAAATTTTTCAGGGTGTTTAACCGCTGGGGTGAACTCGTTTTTGAGCGCTCTAATTTTCCACCCAATGTAGCCAGTTTTGGCTGGAACGGAAAAGTGAAAGGCGTAACAGGCCCCCCCGATGTATTTGTTTACACCGCTGAAGTGATCTGTGAAAACGGAACTACCTATGTGTACAAAGGCAATACATCTATTATAAAATAGAGAAAGAAACGATCATGAAATTTATCAATATTTTTAGCTGTCTTTTTTTTATTCTTGTTGCAACCACTGATGCGCAGGATGTAAATTTTTCCCAGTTTTATGAACTGCCGCTGCTACGTAATCCTGCATTGGCGGGCCTGTACAAAGGTGATTTCAGGGCCACGGCTGCTTTTAGAAACCAGTGGAATAGCGTAACCACACCCTATGTTTCTCAAGCTTTGGGAGTTGAAGCAAAATTTACCACAAACGAAGATTCAGACAACTACCTGGCGCTTGGTGTACAAATGACGAACGACCTGGCGGGTGATTCTAAACTTGGAAGAACACAGGTATTGCCGGTACTCACTTTTCATAAATCCATTAGTGCAGAAAACGACAGCTACATATCGCTCGGTTTTATGGGAGGCCCTGTGCAGCAACGCTTTGATCCTTCTAAACTAAGTTTTGATGACCAGTTTGTAAATGGTTCTTACAGTGCTACTAACCCGACGCAGCAAACATTTTCTAATAGCAACGTTACCTACATAGACGCATCTGTTGGAATGGTTTTTAGCAGTACTGCAGGCAATGATATCCGTTATTATGTTGGAGGGTCGTATTTTCATTTTAATGAACCAAAGGTTGCGTTCGATGCATCAAAAGACGTTAGGTTGAATAAGAAAATCATGATAAATGGCGGTGTTTCTCTGCCAACAAGTGACTACGACCGCCTGATTTTATATGCAGATTATTTTGCCCAAGGGGGTAGTCGCCAAATGCAGGGAGGCTTTATGTATCGCCACGATTTGGTTCAAATGGACGAAGATGAAACGATCAGTTTATCGGCAGGAAGTTTTTTAAGATGGAATGATGCCGTGGTACCGGTAGTAAAAGTCGACTATTATGGATTAGGTATAGGGCTTACGTATGATGTAAATATTTCCAAATTGAGGGGCGCTTCACAATCAAGGGGTGGCTATGAAATTACCCTTTCTTACAGAAACTTTTTAAACATCCGGAACAGTTCCTTAAACAAATTAAGATGCCCCGTTAATTTCTAAAAAGAACATCTTCCTTTCCTTCCTTAGAGAGTGAGTGCATCTCTTAACAATCTACCCTTGTCATTGAAGTATAGATATTTCCTCTCCACATCGTTCTTCTCCGCTTTTATGCGATACTGAGTAACAGCACCAGGGTAAAAAATAATTTTGGTTTCGGTGACACCTCTTTCTACGTATTTGCTTTTGTTGAAACCATCAATCACGGCAGCGGGCAGTTGGTCATACTCAGCATCCTGCAAGGTGTATTTCCAGATTCCCTTGTTGTTGTAAAAGGCGTTCATACTTTTACCGCCTGACTCAAATCGCACATTCACACCCACAATTTCATTTTGCCATTCTGCATTGCTTGCTTCGGGATACTGCTGCGTAAAGTTTTCTTTGGCCATTGGCGGAATCTTTGTAACCTGTGCAGGGGCAACATAAGAGAAGAGGGATACTATTATTAGCAAAGTGAAACGATGTAAATGCATAAGAAAAGTTTAAGGTTAGATTCTGCAAGGTTTTAACAAAATCCACGTAAAAAGCACGCTAAGGTTTATTTTATATTTTTTTTAATAATCCTTTATTCCCTCATAAAAAAAGCAAAGAAGCCGGTCAATAACATTGACCGGCTTCTTTTAGAGAGAAATTTCGGTTTCTACTGCTTTATGAGCCGTACTATTTTTCTTGCTACGCCTTGTTGTATTTCTACAAAGTAAATTCCTGGTTTCCAGCTATCGCCCAGTCTTACCGCAGTATTCGGTATTCCTTTGGCTGAGGTAAAAATATTTCTACCGAGCACATCAATAACTCTTATGCTTACCGGATCATTTTGCTTCGCTTCAATCTTAAGTGTAAAATAAGTGGCAGTTGGATTAGGATAAGCTTCAACGTGTAAGTTTTTGCTGTTGGCAACATCCTCCCTAATCATGTATTTAGAAGAATTCTCATCATCCTCCTTTTCATCATCATCGTCTGCAGGATCCCTGTAACAATCAGGCTTAGCTAAAATACTGCCCTGGCTGCCCGGCACTACAAAGCTTAATCCGAACAAGCCCGCGGCAATTTTAGTAATAAATGTATTGCTGCAAACTGGCGCTGTATTTCCGGAATAGGTTGAGCCTTCCAGCGACTTAGTTTCATAATTTACAGAAATGGTATACTTTCTTCCTGGCGTAGCACCAAATATGATTACTCTACCTTGCCCATTGGCAACTTCAAAGCCTCTGGCAATGAGTTTGCAATTTGCATCGTACACTCTCACCTGATTGTCCTGGATTTCGTACAGTTTAAAGCCAGCGCAACTTTTGGTTTGAACAACATCGACCGTGAGAATATTCAGGAAGCCCAGAATTGGCGGTGCTGTTACGGTGGCGTAGTAATAGAAATTTTCAGGAGACACTTTTTTCACCTTGCGGTCCTCTGTTTGATAACACACGTTCAGCAATGGCGATGCACCGTTTCTAAATTCACTACACGAAACGTCAGAGGGATAGATATCAGGTACTGCAACTATGCAGTTGGTGGTCCATTTTACGGTGCGTGACCCAATGGTAACATTCTTACTGGCGTCGGTCGCTGTCCATGTGCGGGTTTGTTCCCTGTTATTTGCGGTGATCCCTATAGCAGATGTGCTGACCTGTAATGTAGGGCTGCCGCAATTATCTGTTGCAGTGGCGTTCCCTAGTGCTGCTTCTATGGCCGCAGTGCCAGGGTCACAGCCTGGCAAGAGTGTTGTGCCAGAAACCTGTTGCACTGGCTTGATTAAATCCTTTACGGTAATCATAGCCTGGCAGGTAACCGGGATTCCATTTACCGTAAATGTTACCGTCACGGTATTGGCACCAAGATTAGCACAGGTAAAATTTGTTTGAGACAAAGCAATGCTCTGCAAACCGCATTGACCAATAGTTTCGGAAGTTACATCCGTAGTGCTAAGAGTAGCATTTCCGCTGGCATCAAGATTGAGCGTGGCAGGTTTGCAAGCCGGTTGATAGCGAGGAACGCTTACAAAAACGTACAATTCTTTTACATCGTAAAACTGGGCATTGGCGGCAAAGGTAAAATCCGGATGCGTGCAAAAGCCGCAATTCCCAATTCCAAGGTCATCATTGTTGAAGTTTGGCGTGGCCCAACCATTGTAGGCAAACAGCGTTTCCATTTTGTTATAATCGTGCACCTGGAAGGAGCCAAATCTTACAGCGCTCTCATTTCTTTGATCACCAAAATCATACAGCGTGGCAGAAGCGTTGGGTATTCCGGCAGTGTTTGCCGGCTCATAACCCGATGACCAAAATTCTATATTGCCTGCTACACCGGCGCGGTTAGCACCTGCATTATTTAGCACGTTCATGTTACTAACCGTCTGTTGGTAAACCGCATCGCCCGCCGGAATCCCAATGTTGCTTACGTTGCTGGTAAATGCATCCATGGACACCCATACCCATTGTACACCCGTGTAGATAGATTCCAATTTCAAATAATAAGCCACTCTGGCAAATGGTAAACCCTGCAGAGCCACAGAATTATTTACTCCATAAGGTACATCAGCAGGTGAGGCCCAGGCTTGGTTGGCGCTTGGGATAGGTAGGCTATATACCATATTGTAGTTTGCTGCTTCTGGCACTGTTGCAAGGATAGAAGCCGGAGCAGGAAAAGAAGGTGCTACACATTGGGTGTGCCCGGTAAAACTTAGAAATGAGAAAATGATGGATATAAGCAATCGGATACAATGCTTAACCCCAGGTAAAGTTGATTTCATTGTTGTGAGTTTAAAGATTAAAAAATGAGAATGCCTTGGCCTTGGCCTTTCTTCACAGAAAAAATGGAACAATGATTTTAAGTAGCCTATTGGAAATGTTGATACAGCTCGCTGGGTAGTGTTTGATATAGGGAATCAAACATCAGGCTTGGTTGATCAGGATTTGAAAGAGAGGGGTCCTTACTGGCCGTACGGAACGAATACGGGTTTTTTTTCAGGAATATAAGGTAGAAAACTTAAACCAGAATGTGAAACAATGCGAGGATATTTTTTAATACACTTTTAAAAGTGGCTATAGTCTGCTGCAGTGCGGCACTTAAACAGGGGGTAAGTTGAATTTAATCGATTGCATAAATTTCCATAATATCCTTAAGTTCCTTATCGAAATCTATTTTTAGATCAATGAGCCTGCCGGTTTTTACGTCAAATACCCAGCCGTGTACTTGCAAGCCTCTTTTTTTATAAGCGGTTTGTACGGCTGCAGTTTTTAAAAGGTTGATACATTGCTCCTGCACATTCAATTCAACCAGGCGGTCATAACGGGCATTACCTTCCGGCAATGCGTTAAGCTCCATTTTGTGAAGCCGATATACATCCCGTATGTTCCTTAGCCATGGATTTAAAATGCCTAGGTCTTCCGATTCCATAGCAGCTTTTACTCCCCCACAAAAATAATGGCCACACACAACTATGTGGTTTACTTTCAAATGTTTCACGGCATAGTTAAGAACGCTCATTACATTAAGGTCGATGCTTATAACCATGTTGGCAATGTTGCGGTGCACGAAAACTTCACCCGGATTGACACCCATCAGTTCCTCAGCAGTTACCCTACTGTCGGAACAGCCGATGTATAAAATATCAGGGCTTTGCCCTTTAGCAAGTTTTTCGAAAAACTCGGGATCAACCTTTAGTTTTTCAGCGATCCACTTTTCATTGTTACTAAATACCCGGTTTAAATGCATGGTACAATTTACATAATCAACGTTTTAAAATCGAAAGCTTTTTTTTGTAAAGCGGCTAACCTTCAGATTTTGCGACCGGTTGTGCTAACTAGTTAAGCCTTTCTAAAACTTTACATCACCCTATTGCAGATAGATTCAATCTATTTATCTTGCCGGCAAACAAACAATAATTGGATGAAGAATTTTTCTACTATTTTAAACGTGGTCCTTTTAATTGCAGTGGCTTTTTTGTATTTCTATGAGTTTGGGGGCAAAAAAACCAAAAACACTTCTACTACTACCAATGCCAGCTCGCAGCCTGTTAGTAAAACTACCGCTCCTATTGCCTACGTAGAGTTAGATTCTCTAAACGAAAAAATCACTTTTATCAAGGATAAAAGAAAGGAGCTTGAAGCGGAACAACGGGCTATTGAAAATGAGTGGGAGGGTAGCTACCGTGGCCTTGAAAATGAGAAGAATAATTTTTTAAAAAAAGGTAACGCAATCACGCAGCAAATGGCCGAAGAATTTCAGGGGCAGTTGCTAGCCAAACAACAACGGGTTGATGAAAAAAAGCAAAGTCTTACGCAAAAACTGAGTGAAAAAAGCTATCGGTTCATGGATGATATCCAGAAAAAATTAAAGCTGTTTTTAATTGGCTACAATAAAGAAAGGCATTACCTCTACATACTGACTACAGGCACTGGGTTAGATTACATGGTTTACAAAGATGCTAGTTTAAATATTACAGATGATGTTGTGAAAGGTATGAACGATCTGTTGAAGAAAAAGTGAAACCAGATTGTAGATTGATTTAATTATCTTGAAACCCGATCAGTACACTGACCGGGTTTTTTATTTAATGTTAAGTATACTAACAACTACTTTATGGCCGAAACAACGGATGGTTTCAAGCCCACGCTGGGCTTGCTTGATGCTACTATGATTGTGGCCGGATCGATGATAGGGTCCGGTATTTTTATTGTGAGTGCAGACATTGCCCGCAATGTAGGGAGCGCAGGTTGGCTTATTGCTGTATGGCTTATCACGGGGTTCATGACATTGATTGCGGCCATGAGTTATGGCGAGCTTAGTGCGATGTTTCCAAAAGCAGGCGGTCAATATGTTTATTTAAAAGAGGCATTTAATCCGCTCGCAGGTTTTCTATATGGATGGAGTTTTTTTGCAGTCATACAAACGGCTACCATAGCTGCAGTAGGGGTGGCGTTTTCTAAGTTTGCCGGCTATTTCATCCCTGCCCTCGAGGTAACAGATGCCAACATCATTGCACAGATCGGCATCTTTAAAATTTACCCTGCACAGTTGGTTTCCATTGCGCTTATTGTGTTGCTTACCTACATTAACACAAAAGGTATTCAGGGTGGCAAAATGATTCAGACAGTCTTCACTGTTGTAAAATTATTATCATTATTCGGCCTCATCTTGTTTGGTTTTGTCTTAGCTGCCCAGGCAGAAATTTGGGATGCCAACTGGACGGATGCGTGGGCTATGAAAACACTTGCTGCTGATGGTGCTGTGGTCGGAGGTGTTGCAGGGAGCGCTATTTTAGGAGCCATTGCTGCGGCAATGGTAGGTTCTATTTTTAGCAGTGATGCATGGAACAATGTAACCTTTATTGCAGGCGAGGTGAAGAATCCACAACGCAATATCGGGCTCAGTTTATTTCTTGGCACCCTCATAGTTACACTGATTTATGTAGCTGCAAATTTGATGTACATCAGCGTGTTGCCGCTTCAGGAGATTGCCTCTGCTCCTCAAGACAGGGTGGCGGTTGCGGCTAGCACGCCCATTTTTGGTACCATTGGAGCCTATGTAATTGCAGTGATGATTATGATTTCTACTTTTGGTTGCAACAATGGACTCATACTGGCCGGTGCCAGGGTATATTATACCATGGCTCAGGATGGTCTCTTTTTTAAGAAAACAGGTCAGCTCAATAAGAATAATGTTCCCGAGTTTGCTTTATGGATTCAATGCCTCGTAGCCTCGCTACTCTGCCTGAGCGGTAGGTATGGAGATCTGCTGGACATGATCTCCTTTGTTGTGGTTCTATTTTATGCACTCACTATACTCGGTATTTTTGTACTTCGCAAAAACCGGCCCGATGCAGTGCGTCCTTACAGGGCTTTCGGTTACCCTGTACTGCCGGCGTTGTATA
This sequence comes from Chitinophagaceae bacterium, assembly GCA_043737055.1. Classification (GTDB taxonomy): domain Bacteria; phylum Bacteroidota; class Bacteroidia; order Chitinophagales; family Chitinophagaceae; genus Ferruginibacter. The sequence continues at coordinate 16,721 of JAYTBG010000053.1, forward strand.
TTTTGATGGCCATTACTTTTTGCGTGTTACTTATTTTTTACAAGCCAACGTATGCAGGTTGGGGGCTTGCAATTGTTTTAACAGGCATTCCTATTTATTACCTTGCACTCAGAAATCAGAAAAGTCATTCCTAAACGTCTTGTCATGATCAGTTCTATCTGTAATAATATTTTCGATAAGTCTATCAACGACTACCATATTTCAGACCATGTAGATGCACCTGTAAACAATCCATTTGAAGAAAGTAGCCTGGAGCATTTACTCTACTTAAAAAATTGGATAGACACGGTGCAGTGGCACCTCGAAGACTTGATTAGGGACCCTCACATTGATCCTGTTGCTGCTTTGCTTTTAAAACGTCATATAGACAAATCAAACCAGGAGCGAACTGACATGGTGGAATTTATTGACTCTTATTTTTTAGATAAATACAAAGCGGTAACGCCTAACGAACACGCAGCAATAAATACAGAAAGCCCTGCCTGGGCTGTTGATCGCTTGTCTATATTGGCACTCAAAATTTATCATATGTCCTCAGAAGCATCTCGCCCTGGAGCAACGGAAGAACATCGCATGGCATGTAGCCAAAAATTGGCGGTGTTGCTAGAGCAACGAAAGGACCTTTCTCATGCAATAGATAGTTTGATGACAGAAATAAGGGATGGAAAAAAATGTATGAAGGTCTACAAGCAAATGAAAATGTATAACGATGAAAGTTTGAATCCTGTATTATACAATCAACCCTCTGCCTAGTGCGAGTTCCTGAGCATATCATTGCAATTCGTCTTTCGGCAATGGGTGATGTGGCTATGGCAGTGCCGGTAGTAAAAGCCCTGCTGCAGCAATATCCGCAACTGAAGGTTACGTTCGTAAGTAATTCCTTTTTGGCACCTCTTTTTGCAGGGATAAATCGCTGTCATTTTATGGCAGCCTCCACTAAGGGCGAGCATAAGGGTATCACAGGTCTCTGGAAATTATTCAACACTTTAAAAAAAAACAAGGGTCATTATGTTGTTGCAGATCTACACAATGTGCTAAGATCCAAAGTGCTCATTGGCTTCTTTCGTATGGCCGGCGTGCGGGTGGCTACCATAGACAAAGGCAGGGCAGATAAAAAAAAATTAACATCTAAAGATCGCAAGGCATTGCGACAGCTACCCACATCTCACGAGCGGTATGCAGCTGTTTTTTTCAGGCTAGGCTTTCCGGTAGATTTGCAACAGTCCGTGTTTCCTGCCGCACCCGAATTCACGCTTCAACCAGCTTTGGTATTTGAACCAAATAAATTACTTGTGGGCGTTGCGCCATTTGCACAGCATGCTGAAAAAATGTATCCGCTGGAAAAAATGAAATTGTTGTTACAACAGTTGACGTCACAGGTACCAGTACAACTCTTATTTTTTGGAGCCCCAGGGGCAGAAGCCGCTGAGCTTGAAGAATGGACAGTTGAGTTTCCTGGTTCGTTGAACCTTGCTGGTAAGTTCTCTTTTGCCGAAGAATTGCGGGTAATAGCCCGTGTAAAAATGATGGTCAGCATGGACTCTGCTAACATGCATCTGGCAAGTATTTACTCAGTACCTGTTTTAAGTATTTGGGGTGCTACTCATCCGTTTGCAGGGTTCTATGGATGGCAGCAAAACCAAGACAATATTGTGCAGGCAAGTTTATATTGCAGGCCATGTTCTGTGTTTGGTAATAAGCCTTGCCACCGTGGAGACCATGCTTGCATGCATCTCATAAGCACCGAAATGCTAATGCAAAAAGCAATTTCGATTCTCACAAATTCTACGTCTCCCTAATCACCCGGCGCATAGACTTAGTTGCGGGCATGCCAATTTCATAATTCATTTTCGCCACCAAAAATTATATCCGTGCAATCCATTGTTGATGCATTCATTAACGTCCATTAAATAATCATACGCTTCGTTAGCCTGCGTTCAAGCATTACCACAAAAACTTAGAAGCTTTGTGGCAGTTAATTAAATATTTTTGGCGAATAATTTAAAACAATCACATGCATCCATTTTCTCTTGTTATACATGGCGGAGCCGGTACTATATTAAAGGAAGACATGACTCCTGATCTTGAAATCGCCTACATGAGTGCCTTGGACGATGCCCTCAAAGCGGGCTACGCAGTACTTGAGCAGGAAGGTTCTGCAAGCAATGCAGTGAAGGCAGCCATTGTTGTATTAGAAGATAATCTCTTATTTAATGCGGGTAGGGGTTCAGTATTTACTAAAAAAGGTGTGCAGGAAATGGATGCCGCCATTATGAATGGGCACAACATGGCAGCGGGAGCAGTGGCAGGTGTTAGAAATGTGCGCAATCCAATAGAGCTAGCAGAAGAGGTAATGATCAATAGCAACCACGTTTTTTTAAGTGGCAAGGGCGCCAACGACTTCGCCATTAAGCAAGGCATTAAATTAGAGCCTGATGAATATTTCTTCTCAAAGTTTAGGTATGATCAGTGGAAAGTAATGCGTGACAGTGATAGTTATTCCTTAGATCATACGCACCAGGGCCTGGAGGAATTGATGAAGGATAAAAAGTTTGGAACCGTGGGAGCAGTTGCCTGCGATTCTTTAGGCAATATAGCGGCCGCTACCAGTACAGGTGGAATGACCAATAAAAAGTATGGCCGCATTGGCGATAGCCCTTTGATTGGCGCAGGTACTTATGCCAACAATGCCACCTGCGCCATTAGTTGTACAGGCCATGGAGAACCTTTTATTTGTGCAGTAGCAGCGCACGATGTGAGTTGCCTTATGGAGTATAAAGGCCTTAGCTTGCATGATGCTATGAACGAAGTTGTAAATGTAAAACTCATTAAGCTTGATGGCGAAGGCGGAATGATTGGCGTAGATGCAAAAGGAAACACCGCCATGCTGTTTAATAGTGCAGGAATGTATCGTGCCAGCCAGAAAAGCACGGGCGAGCATTTTGTAGGGATTTATAAAGATTAATTTAACCATTTCAAGATTCCATTGCAGTACATCGTCCTGTAACTGTAATTTTGGGTTTCAATAAGAAAAGGATACATGAATAAATATGCTGTGATAGTTGCTGGCGGTTCGGGAAGCCGCATGAATAGTGCCGTTCCCAAACAATTTTTACTATTAAAAAATAAGCCTGTTTTATTTTATACACTGGAGACTTTTTTGAATGCGTATGACGACTTAAAAATTATTCTGGTATTACCCGAAGAGCATGTGGCAACAGGGCAGGAAATTATTGATGCATGGTTCGACTATAAACGAATTAAAATTGCGGTAGGTGGGCGCACCCGTTTTCACTCCGTGCAAAATGGATTACAATTAATAGATGAAGAAAGCATCGTGATGGTGCACGACGCTGTGCGTTGCCTTCTTTCTACTGCACTTATCCATCGCTGTTATGCTGCAGCCCTTGAGAGTGGTGCGGCTATTCCTGTAATAGACTGCAAAGACAGTGTACGTTTTGTATCGGCACATGGCAACGAAAGCCTTGAGCGAGCCAACGTAAAACTCGTGCAAACTCCCCAGGCTTTTCTAAGCACAATACTGATACCTGCTTATAATATTGATTACAAAGAAAAGTTTACTGACGAAGCAACCGTTGTAGAAGCATTTGGTATGAAAGTACAATTGGTAGATGGGGAAGAAGAAAATATTAAAATCACCCATCCTATTGATATCTTGTGTGCAGAACAATTTTTAGACAACCGTTCTTTGGCTGATGAACCAAGTGCTCCATAAATTATCTTTTGTGTTTGCGATCACCAATGGGCTGCCGTCAATCGCCCGGTTACTCTGGCACAGCAAACTGTTGAGATGGAGCAAAACAGGTTTTGTAAAGGTTGGTTCTCCAACTGCACAAACTGCTATCACCATCAGACATCCACTTGGCAGCCGATTGGTAAATCTGCGAACCTAAGCAGGCGACATTGATATTTTTTACTAAATATTTTTTAAAAAAATTTATGCGCTCCCGGTGGCACACAGCACTTCCATAAATACGATCGTAGACCTGGGTGCCAATGTGGGTCTTTCTGCTTTGTATTTTCTACAGCAGTTCCCTCAAGCCCAGGTAGTCTGTGTTGAGCCGGAGCCAACAAATTTTAAGATGCCCGAGCTAAATCTCGAAACAGAGATAACAACTGGTAAGGTGATAGCAATGGAAGCCGCAGCCATGGGTGAAGATGGCATGGTTTCTTTTGAGTCGGCCCCGGCAAAGTACAACGGCCGGGTAATACTGGGAGCTCAAAATAACATACCTGCTTTGTCTATACCATCTATCATGCAACGTTGCCAATTCGATCGCATCAATTTGTTGAAGATTGATGTAGAGGGCGCTGAGAAATTTATTTTTCCGGTGATCCGGTTTGGTTACAAAGCGTTGATGAAATTCTTTTAGAAGTGCATTCCCCGGAAGATCATGCAACCTGCATGGCTGCACTGGAACGATATCATTTTAAGCTAGAAGCCCTGGATGCAGCTAATCAAAATTTATTTTGGGCTAGCCGAAGCAGGTAATTCAAAACTTTTGATCATTATCTGTTGGCTTTAGCAATCGCAATGGCCATGGCAGCCGGTTGTAGCGAATGAAGGCATATTGTTCCGGCTCGGCCCCATACTGCTCGTAGAATCTTGCAAAGTCAGGATGATCGCTTCCTTCAAAGTCCAACAGGAACGGCTTGCCGGCAAAATGCCTGATCGTGTAGTCCATTAAAAAATGAGTAGCACCTGTGCCCAGGCTTTCACTTGAGTTTCCATTTATAACAAACGTTACCCGATCTTTAAACAGCGTGTAGATACTCCCCGCAATTAAATGTCCGCTGCTGTTAGTGGCCCCAATGCAAAAGGATTGTTCGCAGTTGTTGAGATGCTGAATAAGTTTTAAAAACCGGCTGTAATCTTTATCGTTAGATCCAATATTATCTTTGAATCGTTGCCGGTGAAGTTGAAGAATTTCCTCGGGGGAAACGTTCTCCTTCACGCTGATGTGGTTGGCAGTTGCCTGCACAATGTTACGCCGGGCAGACCTGCTGTATTTTTTTTCTAAAGCTGCATAATCATAGTTAAACGACAACAAATAATTTTTCCTTAAACTGAAATTTCGTTTTACCTCGTTGCTTGCATTAAGGTTGGCTTCCAGGTACATAAATTTTTTTGGGATCGCCTGTAGAAATTCTTCAAGCATATCCGGGCTCTGCTGCACGGTCGAGGAAATACCAAGTTGCTGAGTAAAAGCCGGTGGATAGATATAACGAATACCCCACTTACTTCTCCAGGGAAGTGGCATAACAGCAGTGTAATCATCTAGCACAAGTCCACACCAATGTTCAGCCATATGGTCAAGGTAAACGGAACTGCTGTAGACAAGGCCATTACTACTTTCTACCACACATCTATCCCATTTAGATTTGTCAATTTGCTGGTATGGGATGTAGCGGATGGACAAATTTTAAAGCGGTATTTGAGGAAAAACTTTCCTGATGCTGGCGTTTTGTAAGTCGATGCTGAATGAAATATTTTTTACAAATCGCTTTTCTGTAATCGTGCTTTTAAAGTAATCTTTATAAACCTTACTATACAAGAGAGGCACATAAATGTTGATGGTATTTTTTAAAAGAGAGACTTGTAGCCCTGCATCGTATAAAAACTTTGGCATGCCCGTGTTGGCTTCCCATGCTTCTGCATTAGTGCCAATATCTACAAAGAATTTCAACGGAATTTTAAGAGGAGTAAGCGCCAGCGGGTTTATGTTTTTGGGGATGCTGCTTACAAAGTTTACTGCAGCAAGCCAATTGTCAGTTTTGCCAATTTTGTTACTGAGCAAATCGGTTCGCACTTTAAAAGCGCCATCTCTTATCATTATTTGCTGGTTATAAAGCCCTTCAAATTCATTTCTACCAGCAAAATAATTGCTGTAAGTATAATCTTCATTGCCTTTGGGGCCGGTCATGTTCAGATGGTACCGTTCGGTTTGAAATTGAGCCAGAAAATCCTGGTCTCCCGTGTAAAAAAACTTTCCGGCAAACAGTCTTACAGCAAGTCCTCCGCTCTTTGCGTAATTGAAAAAATAATTTCCGGTAAAATTTGCCCGTACAAAACCCTTGCCTTGCTCTACCTGAAAGCCAAGATCGTAAGGATACAATGCCCTGCTATCTGCCCTTACAAATTGTAATTGGTTGAGCGTTCTATTTGTTTTGGGGTAAGAAATAATATCAACACCAATCATTGTATCTCTCGTAAACTGTAAACCTGTTTCTTCAATAAAAAAAGTTTTCCATTGAACAAACGAGCTCATTGTGCTTCGGGCGTCTTTATTGGCGAAAGTAAATTTAAAAGAAGGTACAATTTTGCTGAAGGGCTGGCTGTTTCTCTTGCCGGTAGAATCTTTAAAATTGTCACCAGTAAATTTAGCCGCAGCAAGAGAGAGCGTGGCTCTTTGCCCATTGCTACCCGGGTACCATGTATATCCTGCACGAGCTATGCCGTTCAACTGCTTGCTGCCAGTAGCATACAGCGGCGCCACAAAAAACTGAAATTGATTAAAGGGTAAAGTGTAATTGTGCACTATGGCGCCAATCATAAGCCTGTCGTAAAAGTTATAGCCCAGTGCAGGTGCAAGTGCGATATAGTTGTGCTTATTTCCATCTCGAAGGTTAAAGAAGCTTGTAAATCGTACATCTTTTTTTGTGGGCTTCGTAAGGCTACCTTTTTTAGTGACCAGGGCAAATAATTCGTCAAGGTTTTTACCGCTCACATCTTCGGCCACCGTTTTAAAATCTGATGGAGTTGGGTGCCGGAATTTAAAATGCTGGTAGTACTCCTGCATCACGGAGTCAAACATGCTTGTCCCTAATTTCGTTTCTAATAGCTGCATCCAGTTGGCGGCTTTGGTATATGCTATAAGGCCATAATTGTAAGTAGAGAAATCCTCACTGCCGGTAGCAATTGGTTGATCCTTTTTAATGCCAGTGATCGTTTGCAATAATGTTTGTTGCCAGTCTGATGGATTTCGTTTTTGAATAAATGAATTGTTTATTTCAGTTGGGTCTTGAGTGTTGCTGCTGTATTGTAACTGGTTGTAACGCATATCGTAAAAACTATTCATGCCTTCGTCAAGCCATGGATGTTTTCTTTCATTGCTGGCAAGAATTCCATAAAACCAATTATGCCCCACTTCATGGTTTATAAGGATGTCCATCATCGTATCATTACTACTATTTGAGATCAGCGTTATGGTAGGGTATTCCATTCCGCCACCGTCTGGTGCGCCGGCTTTTTCTACAACAGAAACAATGTTGTAAGGATATTCGCCCAGCCACTTACTTTTTGTGAGAATGGCTCTCTTAATATAGGTCAGGCTGTTTGCCCAGTCTGTTTGATTCGCTTTGTTGTAGTAGGCATACACATCAATTATTTTGCTTGCAAGCTGCAGCGTGTCGTGAAGGACTTCAAACTCTTTATCTGCAAACCATGCAAAGTCGTGTATGTTCTCCTGCTCATAAATCAGCGATTTGATGTTGTCCTTCTCACTACTATTTCTCAACGTGCCGGTAGAAGCCACCTTGTAGTTGGAGGGCAAATTTATTTCTACATGATAGTTACCGAACTCACTGTAAAATTCTCCTTGGTCGAGGTATGGCATCGCATGCCAGCCCTCTTTATCATATACTGCAGGCTTTGGATACCATTGCGTAAGCATGTACGACTGATTAATATGGCCAGACCTTGAAAAGTATGCAGGAAGCTTCACTTGAAATGGAGTTTCTATCACAGCACTGCCCCCTGGTGGCAACGGTGTGGGTAACATTAACTTCACGATATCCTGGTGCTGTGGATGATCTTCTGCTGTCGCCGGTTTATCATCTACTTTAAAACTCAACCTATTGATGTAACCCTTCTGTGCCTCACTGCTAAAATAAAAATCAGTGCGTCCATTTTGCAGAAGCTGTTCGCTAAATGCAGTCCGGTCATTTTTATAAGCGTTCGGCCAGAGATGGATCCAGATGAAGTGCAACGTATCTGGAGAATTATTTTGGTAACGCATGCTTATGTCGCCGGCAAGGGCGTGTTCCTTATCATTCAGCGAAACTTTAATCTGAACATCTACTTGCTGCTGCCAGTAGCCTGCAGGTTGGCAAAAGCTGACATTAACAAAGCATGACAATAAAATGAGTGCGCATATTTTTTTCAAGCCAACCTGTTTCATCAAAAATAATGAAATAAAAACTTTCCCTGTGGGTAGTTTATTTGCCTTTTCCGTCAAGGATAATTTGAATGGTATGCAGCATAATTTTGAAGTCGAGGGCGAGGCTAACATTTTCTACATACATCAGGTCGTATGGCATGCGTTCTATCATTTCATCTAGCGAGGCCGCATAGCCGAATTTTACCATACCCCAGCTAGTGAGGCCTGGTTTTACCTTGAACAGATATTTGTATTCAGGATTGTGATCAACCAGTCGGTCTATGTAAAACTTTCGCTCCGGCCGGGGACCCACCAGGCTCATTTCACCTTTTAAAATGTTCCATAATTGTGGTAATTCGTCGAGCCGCCATTTTCGCATTACCCGGCCCCATGAAGTAATCCTGGGATCGTCTTCACTGCTCAATTGCGGCCCATCCTTTTCTGCATCTACGTACATAGAACGCAGCTTAAACATCATGAATGGTTTGCCCTTGTAGCCTATGCGCTCTTGTATAAAAAATATAGGCCCTCTGGAGCTAAGTACCTGCCGGATGATTGTATAAATAATAAGCGGCGATAATAAAATGATGCCGCAAACAGACATAAAAATGTCAACAAATCTTTTAATGTTTTGCTGCCATGTTGGGAGTAGTCCAGAGTGAATGTCGATGAGCGGTACGCCAAGAACGTTGCCTGTTTGCAATGCTCCGCTGATGATATCTACAGTATCGGGCATTATTTTTATATTCACTTCCTTATCGCTTAGCGTTTGTAAAATGGTGGTGATCAGGCTGCGGTCGCTTTTTTCTACCACAATAATAACCTCCTCAATTTTTTCTTTATCTATAACAGCAGATAGTTCGTGGAGTCCCTTGTATTGTTTCACGTGCAATGGGAGATCTTTCACAGCGCCTCCGTTGGTATCAATAAAGGTGGTAATACGATAGCCCGAGTCATCATTTGCCCTTGAGAATTCTTTGAAAAGCGTAGATGCTTTGTTGCCCGACCCAACAATTGCTGCATTGAAAAAAACAGTCCTTGCCCTCAACTGTTTTTTTGCAACAAATAGGAATGACATGCGAATAATTAGCGTGAGCAAAAAAACCGGGACCAGTAAGCTAAAAAATTCCAGGTAATAATATCCGTTCTCAGTCTTGGGATTCTTTAAAATGAAAAAGAAAAGTAAGGCCACAGAACCGATGAGGCTTATGGCAGCAGTGGTTAAAAATTCACCCACTCTGGACTTTAAATAAATGGAGTTGTAGGTGCCGCTCAGAAAATGCAGCGTGAGCCAGCCAAGTGTGTATAAAAACAGGCCAAGATAGAACCCCGGCGGCATGCTAAAATCATAGTAATGGATGCGGGAGCGCAGGTAGTAGAAAAATGCCCAGGTAAAAATACATACTGCAATGTCTGCAAGAATGTACCAGCTAATATGTATCCGGGGTTGCTTCACAAAGGTCGTTCTGTATTTCTAGTTTACACTCCCTGGGGTTGCGAGTTGTTTATTTTGTCCAATATTTTATGCGCCACTTCCATAGCCCGGAAGCCATCAATAATAGTAACAACGGTTTCGGTATTGTTAAGTATCGAATTGATAAATTCTTCGAGTTCCATTTTTATAGCGTTCACATCAGCTATTACGGGATTGGCAATACCAATTGTTTTTTTGCCATGGTTAGTTTCAATGTCGAATGAAAAAACATTTTTATCGCCGGGGGCATCAATTCTAATGACCTCTGTTTTCTTATCTAAAAAGTCTATGCCAATGTATGCATCCTTTTGAAACAGCCGCATCTTACGCATTTTCTTTAGGGAAATGCGACTGCTTGTTAAGTTGGCCACGCAGCCGTTGTCGAATTCAATTCTTACGTTGGCAATATCGGGCGTGTCGCTCATTACCGCCACACCATTAGCCGAAATGTAACTCACATTGCTTTTTACAATGTTTAGGATGATGTCTATATCATGTATCATCAGGTCGAGAATAACACTCACATCTGTGCCACGAGGATTAAATTGTGCAAGGCGATGCACTTCAATAAACATGGGGTTTAAAGAAGATTTGTCTAAGGATAAAAAGGCTGGGTTAAAGCGCTCTACATGGCCCACCTGGAACTTTACGTTCGATTCTTTGGCAAGCTTTATCAGTGTCCTCGCCTCGTCCATGGTATTGGTCAAAGGCTTTTCCACAAACACATGCTTGCCTTTACGCAGCGCCATAGCACACAGTTCAAAATGAAAAGGAGTTGGGGCAACCACATCCACCACATCGCAATTATCCATCAACTCTTCGGGGTTGAGGTATCTTTTAATCTTATATTTTTCTTCTACCGGCGCTGCGGTTTTATCGTCCGGATCACAAAAACCCACAAGTGTAACATGCTCAATTTCCTGCCAGTTATTCAAATGAAATTTCCCCAGATGTCCAACACCAATTACACCAACTCTAAGCATAGCCTTTTAATTTTGATAAAGGTAAATATATAATCCTTGATGGTAGGAAACTAGGCCTTATTAGTTTCGCCTCCACAAATGAAGAGGCTTTATTTGAGTGTAGGATGAGTTTAAAAAAGAGTTCCAGATAGTAAAAGTTTGTATGTTCTTAAAATACTTCTCATCGTAAAAAGCGATTATGTATTTGGTTTGGTGGTTATTTAAATCATCAATAATGGAGTGAATCACCTGATGATCTTTGTCCCAGTTTTGATACCATCCCCAGAAGTAATGATAGATCCACTTTGATGGGGCTTTTATTTTATACTTATTGTAAGCGTATATGTAGTTGGAATTATTAAAAACATACAGCTCGTAATCCTTCGGAGTGTTTTGGTCTAAAAATTTTATTTCATCAGAACTGTTGATGAAGTCCTGGGGGTATCGATCGAAGTTGGCAACATGCTCTGCGATACTAATTACAGGATTGAATAAGAGCAATGAAGCGA
>JAYTBG010000054.1:0-12861 GCA_043737055.1 Chitinophagaceae bacterium
TGGTAGTTAGGTAAATTTGAAATTCTTTCAAATGAAATTGAGCTTTTAAAGCTTACTTCCATACCTTTCTTAGTTCTTGATCCGCTCCCAGACTTTGTAGTAATGATTATTACGCCATTAGAGGCACGAGATCCGTACAACGCTCCAGCTGATGACCCTTTCAGGATGTTCATGCTTGCGATGTCGTTAGGATCCAGATTAGACAAACCGCTTCCGTAAGCACCGCCGCCTGTGAGTGAACCGCCCGTTTGGATCTGGTCATTGCTATATGGAACACCATCTACAATAATCAAAGGCTGATTGTTACCAAAAAAAGAGGAATTACCCCTGATTTGGATTCGTGTAGCAGCACCAGGAGTACCCTGACCCGAACGAATGTCTACGCCCGCTACTTTACCCTGCAAGCCTTTTAAAACATCAGGCTCAGATTTTTGGAGCAATATGTTAGGATCTACTTTACTGATGGCATAACCTATAGTTTTCTCTGACCGCTTGATACCGGCAGCCGTTACAATTACTTCAGAAAGATCACCAGATTTTAATTGCAGAGTAGTTGACAGATTGTTGGACGTACCAACTCTTATTTCTACAGCATCATATGACGTTTGTGAGATTTGTAAAATATCATTAGGATTTACACGAATGGAATAGTCGCCATTTACGTCTGTTTGAACGCCTCCGCCTCCTTTTATTACTACAGAAGCGAATGGAACAGGTTTACCGGAAGCGTCGGAAACCTTACCGGACACCACCCGGCTTTGACCAAAAGCCAATACTCCGCAAAGCATCAACATCGTCAACAGTGATAAAAATCTTGTCATGTGCAATTAATTGTGATTTGATGAATTGTAAAAATAAGAATAATTAATTAACGTCAAAAAATTGTTAATTTCTTAATAACCTGTAATACTGCGAGTCTTTAACAGGACAATAACAAAAATTGAAATGCTGCTTTTAGGTAAATGTCGTTAAAATTTGTACAGCATTTGAAATTTCACTTCTGTTCTATGGCTGGCTGAAATGAGGTCCAGTCCGGAGCCAATAGTTTCTTTCTCCGGATACATAAAGCGTGAATACCTGGCCCAAAGGGTGATCTTTCTGGTGAGATCGAAATTGCCATTTACATAAACCCTGTATCCCTTGTCGTAAAACACAGGTATGCTGAAACTATACAAAACGTCATTCTCATAAGCATAAAGCCTGCTGTTATAGCCGTCTGTCTCAAAATATTGGAGCCGCATGTTACCAGAAAACCGTTTTAGCATCGGCTTATAAAGCACATCAGCATACATGAGAAAGCCTTGCTCTGGATCTGGGCCCTTCTTATCGAACCACACTATCTCTACCCTACTTCTTAAGGTAAACGTTGAATTCAGTTTGTAGCTTAAATGCGTTCTCCAATTTTGGCGGGGTTGCGGTACCACAGGACTAAGCGGCTGAAATATTGCAATAAAATTGATGTACTTGGCTTCGGCCTTATACCGGGTATATATTTCAAACTGCTTATCAGGTTTGTAGTTTAACTGTATCATATAGTCCTTGCCTTCGCTTGGGGCATTTACTCTGGACTTCAACCATGGAAATCGGTAAACATCCGCATAAGCATCTACCCGAAAGCTGGGATGCGGCCGTATACTAATTCCTGTGAAAAGGCCTTTTTCGTTGGTGGGAAGCGTATTTTCTGTAAAGGCATTGGTATACAAGGATTGGTATCCCTCGGAAATATTCCTATAAAACAAGCTCATGTCCACATTATTTGCAACACTCAGTAGTAGCCCACTCACAATGGCTGGGTACTTTTTATTCGTTACCGCAGCTTCCCCAAAAAAATGCATGTTCTTAAAAGTATAGCTGTAATCAAAACTATAGTTACCGAAACGCTTGCCGGATAGCGCATAAAAATTGTAGGGATCATTGGCCTTTATTAGCGGGTATTGCATGCTAAATTGCACAGCATTAACCCCCACCTTCAAGCGATTCAATCTATAATTTAAATTACCCCCAAAAGCAAGCTGTCTTTGAGCTCCTTTGTCTTCTACCTCGCTGGCCGTGCGATGCAGACCCGAAGTTTGAAGGGATGAGATGAACTCATCCTGGCTGCCGGAAGTATCAGCAATGAAATTGGCATCTACCCTTTTATAGGAGCCAAACACAGTGGCCTCCCAGTTCCGCTTGCCTACCGTTACCCCGGCGCCCCTGTGGAAATATATTTCACCAGCAGAGTTATACGGTCTCAATACGGAAGACTGACGCTTGACAGCCATAATGTCCGGGCCTTTTTTAAATGCCAGGCTCATCCATTGTGTTAGCCCTTGCCCCATATTTACGGTAAAGTCGCCCAAAGCCAACGACTTTATAATCCCTACATTTCGAATAAAAAGATGAGCCGAATAAAAGTCAAATCCCTGCCTTTGCGAACCCTTAAAAAATTCTTCCCCCGCATCCTTTTCTCCTACAACACCATATTGAAGCAGGTTTTTATAAACATATTTATGCCTTACAAATAATCTTTGGGGTGAACCAGGATAGAAATTTTTTGCCTGGCTCGAATCCAACAAATACCCTTTTGATTTTTCCAGTGTTTGTGAAACTCTAACGAGGATGAAATGGTCGCCCTCTCGCAAACGAGCGCCAAAATCTTCCATTAGTCCGGGAGCGCTGTTCACAGTTATATATGGCCTTATTTTTTGAATGGTTGCAAGATCCCAACCAGGCACCGCTTGTAACTCATAGATACTTATCAAATTTCCTAACACTGCCCTATAGGCCAACAAATTTTTAATTTGCATTGGCGAGAGCACTCGTAATTCTTTAAAAAATATCTCATCTGCAAAATTGATGTTTACAGGATTGCGCTGAAACTGGTTTAGCTGCTGCAAATAGGAATCATCCTCTGTTTCGCTGTCTTCGTTATTTTCAGTCACATTCTCTAACTGTTGCTCTACGGTGGTAGTAGGAATAGTGGTTTCAGGCACCTGCGCCTTAGTCAACAAATTAAGGCTTACCAAAAAAACTAAAAGTGTAGTTGTTTTCATTCTTCGGTACCCTTAAAATTTACGATCAGCAGCAGACCTGGCGAGAATCCAAGTTGTGGGTGATAGCTTCCTGACAAATCGAGTCGCAGGTTTTTATAGCCGACTCCAAGTCCCGCAAACCCGCCACCAGTCTCCGTTACAAAACCAGCCCTGGCAAAAAACTGTTGAAGAAATTGGTACTGTATGCCACCGGTAACATTTACCGGTTTATTTTCTTCTTTAATTATTTCTGTGCTTACGTAAAAGTTGTCAGAGGCATCATAGCCCATACCGAGCTTATACGCTGATGCTAATTTTTCGGTTTGTTCTTTACCGAGGCTTCCCCCAACAGGATTATAAATATGTATGCCGCCATTCAGCTTGTCTGAAAAATGCATAATCGCCCCAATTTCAAAGTTCACAGACGATGCATTCCCGTACTGAGGAACCTGGTAGCTGTAGTAGTTAAATTGCGCTCCGATATCTAATAGTTTCCCTAGTTTTCTTGCGTAAGCGAGCCCAAGTTTATTTTCATTAAAATTTTTGAAACCTGCATAATTTAGTTGTACTCCAAAGTTGCCCACTCGGGTCGGTATGGCTGCAGCCAGTCCGTACAAACTGTTCTCCGCTAGCATAAATCTCCGCTCACCAAATACTCCAGCGGTACTGTTTTTAATTTGCGCAAGTGCTGCCTGGTTATTTGTAAATGCAAATGGATCTGTTTGACGGGTAGAATAGGCCCCAAGACTGGTATAAGGCATGCTCACACTGTACCTTAGCGTTTGCGAGAATGAATCTTTAGCAGTTATAAATAAGCAAAAGGCTAAAAAAAGAGGAGCAATTTTTTGTCTCAAAGCGAGTTAGTTTTCTTATACTTTGCCAAGTTAGGGAAAATCATGAGAAATATTTCTCAGGCTGAAACTTAGGAACCGAATGAACAATTGTAGCTAATTTTGCCGCATGCAACTTTTAGAAGGAAAAATAGTTTCCCAGGCCGTAAAAAATGAACTGCGGGACAAGACAAATCAACTAAAAAATCAACATAAAAAAATACCGCACCTCGCCGCAATTTTGATTGGTTCGGATGGAGCGAGCGAAACTTACGTAGCTAGCAAAATAAAAAGCTGTGAAGAAATTGGTTTTAAAAGTAGCATGTATCGCTTTCCTGTGGATGTAGAGGAAAGTGCTGTTATTTCTAAGATCGAAGAACTTAACTCTGACGATGAAGTTGACGGCATTTTGATTCAGCTTCCATTACCAAAACACATAAGCGAGGAGAAGATTGTGAACCTCATCAATCCACACAAGGATGTAGATGGCTTTCACCCTGTAAGTGTTGGTCGAATGCTGCAAGGACTTCCCACATTTTTGCCCGCAACACCTTATGGCATTATGCTTATGCTGGAACATTACAAGATTGAAACAGAAGGCAAGCATGCAGTTGTTATTGGCCGGAGCAACATAGTAGGAAGACCAATGAGCATCTTACTTAGCCAGCAGGCAAACCCGGGAAATTGCACAGTTACGCTATGTCACAGCCGCACCAAAAATCTAAAAGAAATTTGTCTGCAAGCAGACATCATTGTGGCGGCCTTGGGCAAAGTGGCCTTTTTAACGGCGGACATGGTCAAAGAAAACGCTGTGGTGATTGATGTAGGCATTACGAGAGTGAAAGATGAATCTAAAAAGTCGGGCTTTCGGATAGCCGGGGATGTTGATTTCAAAACCGTGGCACCGCGGTGCAGTTACATAACACCAGTGCCGGGAGGCGTGGGGCTGATGACGATTGCAGCCTTGCTAAAAAATACTTTTAATGCCTGTTTACAAAAAAATAATTCTTGAAAGATTTAGCCACAGATTTACAAACATATCCCGTGATGGAACATTTCTACACCATCCAGGGCGAAGGTTATTACCAGGGACGAGCTGCCTATTTTATAAGGCTTGGGG
The DNA here is from genome assembly GCA_043737055.1 of Chitinophagaceae bacterium. GTDB lineage: Bacteria > Bacteroidota > Bacteroidia > Chitinophagales > Chitinophagaceae > Ferruginibacter. The sequence continues at coordinate 4,965 of JAYTBG010000054.1, forward strand.
GTTGCGATGTAGGCTGTGTGTGGTGTGACGTAAAAGATAGTTGGGATGCTTCTAAACATCCGGTTTACAATACTTCAGAGATAGTTGAAATGGCAGTGCAGGGTTCTGTAAAACCTGCGAAAGTTATTGCCGTTATCACCGGAGGCGAGCCACTCATGCACCGCTTGGATGATCTGACACTTTCTTTAAAGGCTAAGGGTTTTCAAACTAACATCGAAACGTCGGGGTCCAGCCCGCTATCCGGATCCTGGGATTGGATATGTTTGTCGCCCAAAAAGTTCAAGGCGCCTCTACCAGAAGTAATTGCAGCAGCACATGAACTTAAAGTAGTGATCTTTCATAAATCTGATTTTGACTGGGCAGAACAATTTGCTGCCCAGGTAAGTCCTGCCTGCAGGCTCTATCTACAGCCAGAATGGGACAAAGCCAGCGCCATAACCCCATTGATAATTGACTATATCAAAGCAAACCCGCAGTGGCGCATTTCGTTGCAAGTACATAAATACCTGAATGTTCCTTGAGCCACATTGTACCTTCTTACCGAGAGGTTCTGCTGCGCTGCGTGTTGCCCATACTACTTGGTTTTCTTATCTATCTCTTTCTGCGAAAGCCAAATCTTTTATTACATCAATGGCTTGAGGAATTTTGGCAACTGCCCAACTTTTACTATCGGGTACCCGCTAATACAGCCGGCAGGTTTTTGCTCTACTATTTACCAGATTTACTTTGGGTAATTTCATTTTCAAGTTTCTTATTGTTCGTCCTCCCATATAGGAAGTCACAAACAACAACGCTGGGCATTATATTTACAGTCGCTTTAACAGAGGCAATCCAAGTTGTTTTGCCAAATAGATTTACGTTTGATTGGGTCGACTTGATCATTTCAGTGCTTACTGCGTTTATCATTATAAAAGTTTCAAAATATGATGCTAAAAACCGGGACTAAATTATTGATAGCAGCTGCATTGATGGCATATGCTCTCTCCTTTATTGCAACAAGTAAGGACTATCCTCTGGATCCTTGCTATGAAAAGATATACTCCTGGGTTCAAAAAGACAGCCTGCTTTCCATGCATTCCCGCTTCACCTTGTACAATGATTCAGTGATTGTTTTTGCAGATACCAGTGTTCAAACCAATTGGACCGGTACGGCGGACTCAATATGTGCTATTTTAAAAACGCAGTGTAATAAATCCAATAGCAGCATCCTGGTTGTAAATGCAAAGGATACCACGAGGGCCCAATGGGATACCCGCTATGGTAAAAAGATTTTTTATAAGAAATGTCCATAACCGCACAACTATCGCATTTTATTCAAGACCCAATCACGATCCATGAAAAGACTTAAAATTCTATTCTTCACCGTAGTATGTATGTCAGCACCATTTGCATTAACCGCTCAGTGGTACGACCCGGAAAAAGTAAACAAAAAAGCAGGGGACATGTATGCTACGGCTTATGAAGAAGCGCAGGCGGGCAATTACAAAGCCGCAATTGTAAAGCTTGGCGATGCGCTAAAGGCAGAACCAAAATTTGTAGATGTGTATCTTTCCAGGGCTGGTATTTACGCTAACCTTAAAAATTATCCGGCATCGGTAAACGATTTCGAAACTGCATTTAAAATGGATTCGGTGTATTCCAACACTTACCTGCTCCCCTATTCGATTTCTCTTGCAGGCATAGGAAATTTTGAAAGAGCCTTGCAAACGGTCAATCGCTTTTTACAAACTCCTCGTTTAAATGCACAAAGCATTAAAGCAGGAAACTATCGCAAAAAGACCTACGAGTTAGGTATCGCTCATGCCATTAGTTTAAAATCAAAGAATGCTCCTGCTTATTTATTTGCACCACGCAATGCGGGGGAAAATATCAACTCTGATGCACTGGAATATTTCCCGTCTCTTACCATAGATGGATCCAAAATGATTTTTACCAGGAGGCTAAATAACGACGAAGATTTTTATGAAAGCAATTGGAAAAACGGTGCGTGGAGCAAAGCGCAGCCGGTGACCGGAAAAATAAATACCAATTTAAACGAAGGTGCTCAAAACATTTCCCAGGATGGAGAGTGGCTGGTTTTTACTGGCTGCAATTATCCTGAGGGCGAAGGCAGTTGCGACTTGTATATAGCTTATAAAAGTAAAAGCGGCGAATGGACGGAGCCGGAAAATATGGGGCGCACTATCAATACAGAATTCTGGGAATCTTCCCCGTCCATGTCACCCGATAAAAAGAGTCTTTATTTTGCGAGCAGCCGCCAGGGCGGTTTTGGGGGTAAAGACATTTGGGTAACCAATCGAAATACTGCAGGCAAGTGGAGTACGCCAATAAACCTCGGACCGACAGTAAATACAAGTGCTGATGAAGGCTGCCCGTTTATTCATGCAGATAATAAGACGTTGTATTTTAATAGCAACGGCCATGATGGCTACGGTCTTACCGATTTGTTTCTTACGAGAAAACAGGATAATGATTCATGGGGCACTCCTGTCAATCTTGGCTACCCCATTAATACCATCGACGATGAAGGATCATTGATTGTTTCGGCAAACGGCAGCACAGCATTTTATGCAAGTGATGGTGTTGATACAAAAGGCGGACTTGATTTATACCAATTTGAGTTAAGAGAAGATATCCGGTCGGAAAAGGTGTTGTGGGTAAAAGGAAAAGTATTTGATAAAAAAACAAAGCAGGGTTTGCCGTCAACTGTAGAACTAACGGACATCAGTAGCCGTAAACTAATTTCCCGCCTGCAAACGGATGAAGATGGTAATTACCTGGTAACGTTACCCGTGGGAAAAGATTATGCATTTAACGTAAATCGCAAGGGATACCTTTTTTATTCTGATAATTTTTCTGTGAAACCGAACAAGGCAGATTCTCCCATGCTGGTAAATATACCTTTGCAGGTTATAGAAGCTGGCGCATCTGTAGTGCTCAAAAATATTTTTTTCGATAGCAAAAAATTTGAATTGCAGCCTGCCTCTACCACAGAATTAGATCAACTTATTTTATTGATGAAGGAAAATCCGAAACTCACCATACTAATCAGTGGACACACAGACAATGTAGGCAAGCCTGCTGATAATATGCTTCTCAGTAATAACAGGGCAAAGTCTGTTGTTGCTTACTTACAACAAAAGGGCATTGAGATTAAACGTATGTCTGCAAAGGGTTTTGGCGCATCTAAACCGGTGGCTGATAATAAAAATGAGGCGGGCAAAGCAGTAAACAGGCGCACAGAGTTAAGTATTGTATCAAATTAATTTTATTATATTGTTCTACACATGACTAGGAACAATGACCTTTTATACCAACTGGCTCTTACGATGATTCCCAACATTGGGGATGTGCAGGCAAAGGGTCTTATCAACTGCTATGGAGATGCGGCTTCTGTTTTTAAAGCGCCCAAAAAACAGCTTGAAAATATCGAAGGTATTGGAACTATAAGAGCAGCGAACATCAAATCATTTGCTGACTTTTCTTCTTGCGAAGCAGAAATAGCGTTCATAGAAAAGTATAAGATCACAGCGTTATTTCTCACTGACAAAGATTACCCCCAGCGACTACTGAATTCATTCGACAGCCCTTCTTTATTGTTTTATCGGGGAAATGCAGACCTTAATAAATCTAAGATCATCTCCATTGTTGGCACCCGAAACCATTCTGATTACGGCCGGCACCAATGCGAAAAAATTGTAGAAGATTTGCAGGAAGAAGATGTATTAATTGTAAGTGGCCTTGCTTACGGCATTGATACCATTGCACACAAAGCTTCACTTAAAAACAACCTTGCTACAGTGGGCGTAGTAGCTCATGGCCTGGATCGCATCTATCCATCTCAAAATAAGGCATTGGCAAAACAGATGACAACCAATGGCGGCCTGCTTACCGATTTTGCAAGTGGCACCAAACCCGACAAACAAAATTTTCCGCGGCGCAACCGAATTGTTGCCGGCATGTGCGATGCCGTGCTGGTAATAGAGAGCGGATTAAAAGGCGGATCACTGATCACTGCCGAACTTGCTAACGGTTATAACAAAGATGTGTTTGCGCTTCCGGGCAAAAGCACCGACCTGAAAAGTGAGGGCTGCAATCACCTGATCCGTTCTAATAAGGCCTCACTGATTACTTCAGCGGCGGATATTTTAGAAGCCATGAATTGGTTGCCGAAAGAAAAGAAATCACCGAAGCCGCAACGGGAACTCTTTATAGAATTAACTCCTGATGAAAAAACGATAGTTGATATTCTGCAGCAGTCGGATAGCGTTCAGATTGACGAACTGAATTTTAAATCGGGACTTAGCAGCAGTGCTGTAGCGTCGGCTTTGTTGATGTTAGAGATGCAAAACGTACTCATCTCTTTACCGGGAAAAGCTTACAAGCTGTTGTAGAGTTCCGCTTGGGTAACAGCATATTTGGTAGGGAACCTCTTTTTTATTTACCTTCGCCCATGGCAACAATAAAAAACACTCCCACCATTTCTTCCAACAAATTTTTCGGCGATGGCTTAACGTTTGACGACGTATTGCTGGTACCAGCATACTCTGAAGTATTGCCTCGTGATGTAACAATCAGCTCCCAACTTACCCGGTCTATCACACTTAATATACCTATGCTGAGTGCTGCAATGGACACGGTAACTGAGGCGCAACTTGCTATCGCCTTGGCGAGGGAAGGTGGCCTTGGAATTCTGCATAAAAATATGAGCATTGAGCAACAGGCCGGCGAAGTTAGAAAAGTAAAGAGGAGTGAAAACGGGCTCATCCTCGACCCAATTACACTTACTGTTGACGCTACTATTGGAGAGGCTTTGCGCCTGATGAAGGAAAACAAAATTGGTGGTATCCCCATCGTAGATAGCAATAAAAAATTAGTGGGTATTCTCACCAATCGGGATTTAAGATTTGAGTCTAATTACAAGCAAAAAGTGAGCACGGTAATGACTTCACAAAATCTCATCACTGCGCCCGAAGGCACTGATTTAAAGAAAGCAGAATTGATCTTCAAGAAAAATAAAATTGAAAAATTGCCTGTGGTAAACAAGGCCGGAATCCTTATTGGCCTGGTAACTTTTGGAGATATTTTAAAGCTTAAAAGTCATCCGCATGCAGTAAAGGATTCTTTTGGAAGATTGCTGGTAGGTGCCGGCGTAGGCATCACTTCGGATACACTCCAAAGGGTAGATGCTTTACAAAAAGCAGGTGTAGATATTATTTGCCTGGATAGTGCCCATGGCCACACCAAGGGCGTAATAGACATGTTGAAATCGGTAAAAAAATCATTTAAAAATATCCAGGTTATCGCAGGTAATGTGGGCACTGCTGCCGGTGCTAAAGCGTTGGCTGATGCAGGAGCAGATGCGGTAAAAGTGGGCATCGGACCGGGTTCTATTTGCACCACGAGGATAGTAGCTGGCACAGGGGTGCCCCAAATTACAGCAGTAATGGAAGCGGCATCTGCTTTAAAAAACAGGAATGTGGGAATCATTAGTGATGGTGGTATTCGTTACACCGGCGATATGGTGAAAGCTCTTGCTGCAGGAGCCTCCTGCGTAATGATGGGAAACGTATTTGCAGGCACAGAAGAAAGCCCGGGTGAAACAATTATTTACGAAGGACGAAAGTTTAAGCAGTACAGGGGCATGGGCTCACTTGGTGCCATGGCACAGGGCAGCAGCGATCGTTATTTTCAGGATGTTGAAGATGATATCAAAAAGTTTGTGCCAGAAGGCATAGAAGGTAGAGTAGCTTTTAAGGGAAGCTTAAAAGAAGTAGCTCACCAGTTTACCGGGGGTTTAAAAGCGGGTATGGGTTACTGTGGTGCGGCCAACATTAAAGCTTTGCAACAGGCTAGGTTTGTAAAAATCAGCAATGCCGGTATGAAAGAAAGTCATGCTCATGATATTGCTATCACCAAAGAAGCTCCTAATTATAGCAGGTAATGCCCCTCACCCATCTTAATTGGGTAGAGGAAAATAGAGAACATTTTAGAGACATTGTAGAGAATATTTTTTGTCCCCAGCCTGAAGTACTACTATGTTGCATAATTGCGTCGCACTCTTGTACGGCACACCATTATTGAGCATTACAGAATTATATAAAAGGCTCCCCCTAACCGGCAGCCTTTTATTTTTCGCTGTTGTGTATATTTCCATCCAGGCATTATCCATCTGCCAATAATCTATTCAACGTTGTATACTTGGGGATAACCGCCGTTAGGCCTACCTGGCCAGTAGATAGTATTTTCAACCGCTAGCAGGTTTCGACTAACCCCGGCGGCTATCAGCCCCGTCGGCGGTTGGGAAAGGGCAAACAAGAACTAAAGTAAACGACAATGATGTCTATTGCCAATTACCTATTTTCGTAGCCAATCTCAAATAATGAAGAATTCTTTTGCAAAAATAAAGTCGCCCTTGTCCTTCATTTTCAAATTATCAAATTATCAAATCATCACATTTGCCCTCCGCCTTTTCCTTGTAATCATTTTGTGCAGCCATCAAATAACTTCTGTTGCACAGGATTCCTCCCGCACTCGTATTTCCTTACTTACCTGTTCTCCTGGCAACGAGCTGTATTCCATCTTTGGTCACAGCGCACTGCGTGTTATTGACAGCAACAGCGTAACGGACATTGTTTTCAACTACGGTACTTTCAATTTCGATGATGAAGGATTCTACATCAAGTTCATTAGAGGAAAGCTGCTGTATTATGTAAGCACCGAAGGATTTGAAGATTTTAAATTTAGCTACCAGGCTGCCGGCAGGGGCATTACCGAGCAGGTTTTAAATTTTACACCAGAGGAAAAGTTAATTGTTCGGCAGGCCCTCATCGAAAATTTAAAAGAAGAAAATAAGTATTACCAGTACGATTTCTTTTTGGACAACTGCACTACCCGCTTGCGGGATCTCATCGTTAAATATAAAAATCAAACCCCGGTATTACCCTCGGTAAAACCACAAGGCATGCGCTTTAGAGAAGCCATTCATGAATACCTGGACAAAGGTAACCAGCAGTGGAGCAAATGGGGGATTGATGTTTTGTTAGGTGCAAGAACGGACCGGGTAATGACAACATCTGATCAACAATTTCTCCCGGATAATTTAATGATGGCGCTTGATAGCACACGCAATGTGAGCGTGGTAAGTTCCACTAATAATTTATACGCTTTCGATTCAACAGCAAACGAGGGTACCGGTTTTACACCCATGATGGCATTTGGGTTGTTGCTGGCGCTATTTGTTTTTTTACAGATATTGTTTTCCAAAAAATTTCCGGTACTTATGGCCGGCCTTGACGGGCTTTTATTTTTTGTTACAGGGTTGCTGGGAATCCTACTCATCTTTATGTGGGCAGGTACCGATCATAGCATGACCAAAGACAATTACAACCTTTTATGGGCATGGCCCACCCACATACTGATCTCATTTTTTATAAACAGCAACAAAAAGTGGGTAAGAAAATATTTTTTAGTCACTGCTGTCGGAGGACTGCTCACGCTTTGCGCATGGTTTTTTCTACCTCAACAATTGAACCTTTCCTTACTGCCTTTTGTAATTCTACTTGTGTTTCGCTCTCTAGTTCGTTATAAATACGATGCTGCTGGGCCCCGTTCAAATTAACCGTCATGGAATACACACTCCTCTTCAAAGCTGTCTCCTTGCGTTATAAAGTATTAGGCTCAGGACCAGTGCTGGTATTGCTCCATGGGTTTGGGGAAGACAGCAGCATCTGGGAACAATTTGCGGCTACTCTGTCCCGAAGCTACCGGTTGATTATTCCTGACATTCCCGGTAGCGGAGCGTCTGAGATGCTCCCGGAAGAAAACGTTGGCATAGACGATTATGCAGAGGCTTTACAAGCAATATTACACAGCCAGGCTATAGAGGAATGTACCA
>JAYTBG010000055.1:0-12857 GCA_043737055.1 Chitinophagaceae bacterium
GTAATGTAACCAATAGCGCCGGAGAAGAGCCCACGGGATGAGGCTTCAAATTCGTCAATTAATTCCATCACTCTTTTCTTAGGAGCGCCCGTCATAGACCCCATTGGAAAGGTAGCATTTATCGCTTCTGTCCAATGTATGTCGTCTGCCAATTCGGCCTTAATACTGCTGATCATCTGATGTACTTGCGGAAAACTGTAAACGCCATACAACTCTTCCACATGCACAGAACCTTCTTTACTAATCCTGCTTAAATCGTTTCTTACAAGATCTACCACCATCACATTTTCGGTTCGATCTTTACTGCTATTCCTTAGATTATTTTTACTGGCTACGTCTTCGATTCCATCTTCTGCATAACGTTTGCTTGTTCCTTTTATTGGCTGAGACAAAATGCTGTTGCCAGCCTTTTTTAAATATCTTTCGGGACTTGCACACAAACAATACTTTCCATTCAATTTATAAAAAGCTGCAAAAGGGTTAGGAGAATTTTGTACCAACTGGCTGTAGGTATATAAAGGATCCAGTATAGCATTCTCCGCAAAAAATTGATGGCAGAAATTAATCTCGTAACAGTCTCCCCTGCGAATATGCTGTTTTAGACCGTCCACTGCCTGCAGATATGCATCTTTGGTAATGCGGCTTTGTAATGCTAGGCTTGTTGAAGGTCTGTTGTTGATTTCAGCGGACTGCGTGCAAATGGACTCGTAAATTTCCTCTGGCGGGCGGCCTTCGCAAGTAATAAAAACCTCGTTTCTTTTAAGGCGAACAACTACTTCGGGTTCAAAGAAAAAACCCATCCCGAAATCTATGAATGCCTCGTGCCGGGAATTTACATTCTCTACTTCATCTTTAAGATCGTAGCCAAGGTGACCAAATAGCCAGGAAGCTTTTTGATTATGAAAATCTTTTAGGGCAGCAAAGGAATGACCCCTGGAGAGTTGTATAGAGCGTTTATTTCCCGCAGCGAGGATGCAGTCAAAAGCAGGAAGATCGTGGGTGTAGTTGTTGTTATCCAATAAACAAAAAATGTTGAACTGGTTAGCCCAGTTCAACATTTTGTTTTTAAGATCAATAGTATTGTCTGCAGTAAATGTTGTTGTTGTCAATAATTCAGCAATTAAAAATCATCTTCTTCATCAAAATCACCGCCGCCGTCTGCATCGTTGAATAAGCCAAACTCTTTAAAATCATCATCAATCTTAAGGTCATCCTCTTCTCCCGATTTTTTACCAGGGGCTTTTTTCGTTTTAGACTTTGGTACGTCAAACTCTTCAAAGTCAGGATCCCAATTGTCATCATCTGCGGGCTTCTCCCATTCGTCTTCAACTTCTGCTTCTACATCATCTTCCTCATCATCATCGTCATCGGCCTTCTTCTTTTTACCCCCCGCCTTAGCTTTAGCTACTGGCTTAGCAGCAGTGGCCTCTTCATCAAGGTCATCATCTTCTTCATCTCCATCTACATCAGAAGAGGCTGGCGCCTTCTTAGCATCTTCCTTCTTACCTGGTGCAGACTTTTTTGCTACCGTCTTTTTCTCGTTGTTGGGTTTGGTGGCCATACTTAATGTATTTGCTGTAAAATTTCTTCTAGATTTTTGATTCGCCAAATATTTGGCGACATTTTTAATTTATTTTTTTACACCGCTACAATCTGCTCTCTTCCTGGCCCGTTGCTTATGTACTTTACTGGAATTTTAATAAAGTTATCCAGGTAATCGATGTAAGTCTTCATTTGTACAGGCATATTGTCATAACTGGTCACGCCCGAAATATCCTTTTTCCAACCTTCAAATGTTTTAAATGCCGGATCAATCTTAACCCGATTCATTTGGAAAGGTATATAATTCTTCTCTTCTCCGTTAATCATGTAACTGTTGCACACTTTCAGTTCATCCAAACCATCTAAAATATCAGCTTTGGTCATTACTAATTGTGTAACCCCATTTATCATACATGCAAATTGCAGTGCCACAAGATCTATCCAACCGCAGCGCCGGGGCCTGCCGGTAGTACTACCAAACTCATTACCGGCATTACGCAAAAAATCACCCGTCTCGTCAAACAACTCTGTTGGGAACGGACCACTACCCACCCGGGTGCAATAAGCCTTAGTGATACCAATAACTTCCTTTATTTTTTGCGGCGCAATACCCAAGCCGGAGCATACGCCTGCAGTAATTGTACTGCTGCTGGTTACGTAAGGGAAAGTTCCAAAATCTACATCCAGCATACTTCCCTGTGCGCCTTCGGCTAACACCCTTTTTCCGGCAGTTATTTTATCATTGATAAAATACTCTCCATTTACAATTTTTAATTGACGTAAAAAATCCAGCGATTCAAAAAATTCTTCTTCCCAATTCGTTATATCTTCCTGAAAGTTAAAGGTGTCCAACAAACGCTGGTGTTTCATTCGCAGTTTGATATACTGTGTCGTAAAATTTTTATCGAGCAAATCCCCAACACGCAAACCATTGCGACCAGTCTTGTCCATGTAAGTGGGCCCTATGCCCTTTAATGTACTTCCAATTTTTTCTACACCCTTGGAGATTTCACTTGCTTTATCTAATGCCCGGTGGGTAGGTAAAATAAGATGCGTGCGTTCACTTATAAAAAGATTCTTTTTAAAATCTACACCAAAAGCAGCTACTGATTCGCACTCCCGTTGCAGGGTTACTGCATCTAGCACAACCCCACTTCCTATAAGATTGGTTTTATTTTCATGAAATATTCCGCTTGGTATTTGATGCAACACTATTTTCTTACCCTGCACATACAGCGTATGGCCTGCATTGGGCCCGCCTTGAAAGCGAGCGATCAAGTCATAATTTTTAGCAAAGAAATCTACTATTTTCCCCTTCCCTTCATCTCCCCATTGCAAACCCAGTATTACGTCGACCATTTACTTTTTATTTTGAAGTTGCTAATTTGAAATGAGCAACGAAATTATACTGAAATAAGCCAACCACCTAAAATGAAACTGGCTAATTAAATTAATTTATCGGGCGGCTTTTGCCTAGCCCGGCTCGTAATAGAATTACCGTTTTTATGCACGAAGTACCCCTATGCAATACACCAGCAAGAAGAACTCGTGGCAATCAAATGACAAAATCTGCTGAAGTGATGAAACTATCACTTCAGCAGATAACAAAGCCAAAAAAAAGTATTATGACGGCTGCAGGTTAGGGCTCGCAGTGGGGGTGTTGGTATCCTCTGGCACGGGCAGAAAAATATCAAATCTTGCACCTTCTCCCGGCAGGCCCTTGGCCGAAATAATTCCATTATGATTCTCTACAATTTTCTTCACAATTGCTAGTCCAATACCTGTTCCTTCGTATTCGTTGCGCCCATGCAATCTTTGAAAAACTTCGAATATTTTTTCACTGTATTCCTGTTCAAAACCAATTCCATTGTCTGCAACGCTAATGTGACAATATTGGTGTTCTGTATGTAAATTGGCGTGGGGTAAATTTTTTCCCTGCTCAAATCTGCTTTCTATCTTTATGAGCGGCCGCACTCCCGGTGCAGAAAATTTTAGTGCATTGCGAATCAGGTTGTACAACAGTTGCCTGAACTGAAACGTGATGATGTTTGCATGACAGAGTTGCCCCGATTCAATGATGGCATTCTTTTGTGACAATTCATCTTTCAGATCTTCCTTTACTTCAGCCAAAACGAGGTTTAGGTCTGAGGACTTAAATACCCGTTTAGCATTGCTTGTGCGGGAATAGTTTAAAATATCTTCGATAAGTGTCTGCATTCTCTTTGCAGCATTTTGCATGCGTTGAAACTTATCTTTCCCTGCCGGGGTTAACAGTGCTGCTTCCTTGTCTAATATCTGATTTGCAAAAGTTTGGATTTTTCTAAGCGGCTCTTGCAAGTCATGACTCGATATGTACGCAAACGATTCGAGTTCCTTATTCATTTTTGCCAATTCTTGATTGTTGTGGGCCAATTCCCTGGTTCTATCTTCAACCTTTTGTTCGAGCTCGGTTGCAAATGTTTTTTGGTCTTCAATGTCGGTACTGGTGCCTACCCACATTAAGATGTTGCCTGATGAATCTTTTCTGGGTATTGCACGGCTTAGTTGCCATCTGTATATTCCATCAAATCTTTTGAAGCGATGCTCCAGCAAAAAGTCTTTTCCTGTAGAAACAGATTCAGTCCATTTTTGAATGTTTTTCTCTATATCTAAAGGATGCACAATTTGCAGCCAACCATTGTCTCTTATATTAGCTTCACTGAGGCCGGTGTATTGATAAACGGACTGATTAAAATAGTTAAGGCTTCCCTCGGCGTCACTCGTCCATACGAATTGTGGCATAGAGTCTGCCAGTAGCCTGAACTTTAGCTCGCTTTCCATCAAGTCTTCCTCCCTTTTTTTTTCTGCGGTTACGTCCCGTGAGGTAGCCAACACGCTCATTACCCCACCATCTGAATCCAAAATTGGGGTTACACTTACATTCCACCATTTCATAGTTCCTTTCATAGTGGGTGATAACGCTATAAATTTATTGGCCCTGCCTTTAATTGCCTGCGTAACTGAGTTGTTTACTACCGATTGATTTTCTGGAGTCCATAAAGTATTCCACTCCCTGTTTAAAAAATCCTCTTTCTTCTCGCCCTCCAAAACACATATGCCATTTACATTTATGAAACTGATCTTCCCAGCAAGGTCTAATACCTTCACACAATCAGGGCTGCTCTCTAACACCGTGCGGTTAAAAATTTCGCTTTCTTCAATTTTTTTGTGAGCCTCCATTTTTTCGGTTACGTCGTGTATCGTCACCATAATGCCTGAGCTACGCCCATCTGTGCCCATCAGTGGAGTGTACTCGTAATCTATGTAAATTGTTCTTGTGCCGTTGGGGGTCTTTACGATAACAGCAGATTCTTTTTCGCTGTGCTTTATCCCCGATTCAAATACTTTTTTTAGGGTAGCCGGGTAACTCTGAGAAACCAGTTCAGGAAAAGCATCAATTAATTTTTTGTTGATAACATCTTCCTTAGGCCTTCTCCATATTTGCTCAAGCATGGTGGTGTTAGCCATTTCTATGATCATGTCTGGCTCCCGAAAGATGGCCATTGCAATGGGTGAATCCATTACCATTTTTCGAAACTGTTTTTCACTTTCACTTATGGCATGCTTTGCCTTTACGTTGAGAGTTACATCAGTAGCGGTGACTATGATGCCTGAGATAGATTGATCCTCTTCTTTCAGCGGATGATATAGAAAATCAAAGTAAGAGATCTCCATAGCACCAAAGCGCTTAATTGGTACCGGATACTCTACACCATGAAAAGGACTACCCGTTTTTAGCACGTCCTCCAAAAGCGATCTAACAGCCTGCTCAGCTTCTGGCATAGCAACAAACAGCGGGTTACCAACCAGGTCCATTTCATGTCGGTCTACTACTTTGAGATAGGCTTCATTGGCCACTTCTACGATAAAATTATTTCCTCTTAAAATGATGATGGCCGTAGGTGCCTGGTTCACCGTATTGCGGAAGCGCTTTTCACTTTCCTGCAGTGCGGCCTCTGCTAGCCGCCGGGAAGAGATGTCCCTGGCCAGCGCAAAAAGGTAGGTGCTCTTTCCCAGTTTCATTCCTCCGACCTTTATTTCTACCGGATAAGTACTCCCATCTTTTCGTTTATGAAGAGATTCAAAAAGCGGGATTTCTTCGTGTTGACATTGTAGAAAAAGAGTTTGGAAACGTTCGAGGCTAAATAGAGGATCAACATCAGGTATGCGCAGCAATTTTGCTTCTTCGGCTGTGTAACCCCATTTGTCTAGCACTTCTTTGTTGAGGTATTCAAAACTGCCATCCTGGTTTACAAGTATGAATGGTTCTGCGGCGTTGTCTGCTATGAACTTAAAACGGGCATTCTCTTCTTCCAGCAAAAGATTCATAACTACATATAATTTGGAGGCTCAGAATAGGACGGAAACGCTGCTAAGGTTGCTGTCCTTACAGCCTTAAAGATAGCGCTATAAATCGCAGCAGTACTCAATTCACTGCCGGAAAATAGAAATACTGCCAACAGATGATGGATGTAATAAGATAAGCAGATTTTAGAACGACTAGGCCACTTTTAGCATGCTCAGTTTACTGATGCTGAATTTGCGTTGTGCATACTCCAGCGTTACTTCAAAGGTTTTTACTTTTTGGCTTGGGAGTTCAAACATGGCGTCGGTAAGAATACTTTCGCAGATGCTGCGCAAGCCCCGGGCACCCAATTTGTACTCCAATGCTTTTTCTACCATAAAGTCATATACCGCTGGTTCAAAACTCAGAACGATTCCTTCAATTTCGAAAAGGCGTGTAAACTGCTTGATGAGGGCATTCTTAGGCTCCGTTAAAATGCTCCGAAGCGTAGGCGCATCCAATGGGTTTAAGTAAGTAACAACAGGCATACGGCCGAGCAACTCAGGTATTAAACCAAAGTGTTTTAGATCTACAGCGTTGATGAATTGCAAAAGGTTATCGTGTTGGTAGTCCTGCAGTTCTTTGTTTACGTTGAAGCCGATAGCATTGGTGTTAACCCTACGGGCAATAATACGATTAATGCCATCGAAGGCACCACCGCAAATGAAGAGAATATTTTGCGTGTTTACTTTTACTAGTTTTTGTTCAGGGTGCTTGCGGCCACCTTGTGGTGGTACCAGCACTTCACTGCCTTCCAGCAGTTTCAGCAGTCCTTGTTGCACACCTTCACCACTTACATCACGGGTGATGGAAGGGTTATCGCTCTTGCGGGCAATTTTATCTATTTCATCAATGTACACAATGCCTTTTTCTGCAGCCTGCACGTCGTAGTTACAGGCTTGCAATAAACGGGTAAGCATACTTTCTACGTCTTCCCCTACATAACCTGCTTCTGTAAACACAGTAGCGTCTACAATAGCAAAAGGGACATTCAGCATGCGGGCGATTGATTTGGCCAATAAGGTTTTACCCGTGCCGGTTTCACCCACCATCACAATATTACTTTTTTCAATCTCTACTTCATTGTCAGACTTATGGTTGAGTCTTTTGTAATGATTGTAAACCGCAACTGCCAAAATTTTCTTGGCGTCGTCCTGACCAATTACATACTCGTCCAGAAATTTTTTGATTTCGATAGGCTTGCGTACGGTAAGTTTATGATTGCCGCTGGCGGGGTGCTTAGCGTCTATCTGGCTGCTCAGCTCCTGGGAGATTATTTCCTGTGCATGCTCTACGCAATTTTCGCATATATGACCATCCTGGCCAGCTATAAGAATCTTTACTTCATCTCTGCTGCGGCCGCAGAAGGCGCAATGCAATATGGGTTGTTTTGCCATTTATTTTTTTTAATTCTTTGCAAGGCCACAGGCTGCATGCAAAGCCGTTGCGAAGGTACACGCCTTTTTTAAGAATGCGTTATATAGACAGCCGTCATTTGCAAAATGATGCATGATGCTGCAACGAAACTTTCAAATATGATTTGCCGCAAATGCGCAGATTAAGAATTGCAAATCTGCGGCAAAAAATAGCTTAAGACGCCTTTAGTCCGTCTAATAATTATCCACCTTTGTTTTAGCCTGAGCATGAATTCGTCCACCGTAATACTTGTTAAATCTTTCCCCTACTGTCTGAAAATAAAATTGTCGCAGATTCGCAGATTTAAATCTGCGAATCTGCGACAAAGGGCAATATTCTGCTGCAAATCCCTTATAATTTTTCCATCACACCGTCCACAATCCCATAGCTAATAGACTCCTGCGCATTCATCCAATAATCCCTATCGAAATCTTTCATGACTTTTTCGTAGGTCTGTCCACAATTTTCTGCCAGGATGCGTGCACCTAACTGTTTTGTTTTTAAAATCTGTACAGCCATTATTTCAAGATCGGCGCTTGTACCTCTACCACCGCCACTCGGCTGGTGTATCATTACTTCGCCATGCTTATACATATACCTGCGCCCCTTTGTACCACCACTTAGTAAGATGCTTCCCATGCTTGCGGCCATACCCATACACACCGTGCTCACAGGCGAAGTTATCATCTGCATAGTGTCGTAGACAACCATACCACTTGTAACCATACCACCCGGGCTGTTGATGTAAAATGTTATTTCTTTTCCAGGATCGATGGCCTCGAGGTACATCAATCTATCGGTAATATCTTTAGAAGATTTATCATCTACTACACCCCATAAAAATATTTTTCTTTGCTCGATAAATTTTTTATCAAAGCGCCATCCGCTCATCATTTTTTCCATCGGATTATCCGGCATATCGGGCATGTCAGGAGTTTCTTCGTCGTCTTCGAATCGTATATTTTTGTTGTAAATATTCATTTTGATAAATTGTTGTATGGTTATAGTGTTGAATTGTTTTTATTTCAATTCTGATGTTATGCCTTTTTTGGGAAGGATTTAGGTTGTTTTTATTTTTCTTGGGTTTACTAAAAGCACTTCATCTACCAGTCCGTATTCCTTTGCTTCAGGCGCCGTCATCCACTTATCCCTGTCACAATCTTCTGCTACTTTTTCCACTGATTGGCCGGTGTGATGGGAAATAATTTCGTATAGTTCCTTTTTAAGCTTGCGCACTTCGTTTACCGTTATTTCAATGTCACTCGCCTGGCCCATAGCACCGGCACTCGGCTGATGCATCATGATGCGGCTGTGTTTCAAAGCTGTTCTTTTGCCCGGAGCTCCTGCGCACATCAATACCTGCGCCATGCTTGCAGCAATACCTGTACAGATGGTTGCAATGTCAGGTGTGATGAACTGCATGGTATCATACATACCTAAACCGGCATACACACTACCGCCGGGGCTATTGATGTACATCTGAATGTCCTTGGTGCGATCCGTACTTTCTAAAAATAACAACTGTGCTGTTACAATGTTTGCAACCTCATCGCTTATAGGATAGCCAAGAAAAATGATCCTGTCCATCATAAGGCGGCTGTACACATCCATTACTGCCACGTTCATTGGTCGCTCCTCAATAATGTTCGGTGTAAGACCTGTAACATCCCCTACGGAACCAGTAAGCGAGGGAATAGAAGACAAGGCCTGCGGAGTGCTATGCTTCATGTAACCGTGCAACGTATTGCTGCTAATTCCCTGGTGCTTCACCGCATATTTTTCAAACTCTTTTCCTAAATTCATTTTTCTGATTTATGATGTGTGATGTGTGATTTATGTTTTTTGATGTTTGATTTGGGATATATGATTTCTAATGTATAATTATATTATAGTTTATTAGTTGCCACAGCTACCAGCTGCCAACTACCAACTTATGATTAGTCCCTGCTCCTTGCCTGGTAAATTAAGATGTATTGCACCAGCATGGCAATAGAGGCCAGCGCTGCAACGACATACGTTAATGCGGCCCATTTAAGTGCTTCCCTTGCCTTGGCCTTTTCAGCAGCTGTTGTTATATTGGCAGATTCCAACCAAATTAAGGCTCTGTTAGATGCATCAAATTCTACAGGTAAGGTAATTACAGAAAATAATGTAGTAATAGCGAAAAGTACAATGCCTACCAACAGGATGGTTGAATTACCGCCCCCAAAGCCCATGAAGCCAAGGCCTGCTATGATTATCCACTGCGATAAATTGCTGCTTATCTGAACAGCCGGCACTAGCTTGCTCCGAAGCATGAGCATAGAGTAAGCAGTTGCGTGCTGCACCGCATGACCACATTCATGAGCAGAAACCGCTGCCGCAGAAACGCTCCTGCCGCTGTATACATCAGTGCTTAAATTAACTGTTTTGTTTAGTGGGTTGTAATGATCCGTGAGTTGCCCTTCAACAGAGGTAACCTGCACATCGTATATGCCACTGTCTTTGAGCATTTTTTCTGCAATCTCTTTTCCACTCATACCGCTACTGGTTGGCACTTCGCTAAACTCCTTAAATTTACTTTTGAGCCTCCATTGCACAATGATGCCAAGCAACATGAAGATGACAGAAACTGCAATTATTCCAATGGTCATATTTGTAAATTTCCCTGTAAAATTACAAAAAGCATTCCCTTTATAATTTCTGCCATTTTAGCAATAATCACGTTAGCGGCCTGGCATATTTAAAACTGTCAAGGCTCTCAACTAACCCAAATTAAAAAAGAGCGATCGCTCGCTCTTTTTTAATTCGTAACAAAACGACCGTTATTTATACTGTGGAATCAGGCCGTTCGCCATGTCCACCATTTTCTTCAATCCATCTTCAGGCAGGTTTCCTTTTTTGAACTCAGCTAAAACCTGTGGAAACTTGTTTTCCATCTCCAGCAAAAAATGCTCTTCAAAAGCTTTCACCTTTTTCACATTTACTTCTTTCAAAAGCCCCTGGGTACCGAGGTAAATAATAGCTACCTGCTTTTCTACACTAAAGGGAGAATATTGAGCTTGCTTAAGGATCTCCACGTTACGGGCACCTTTGTCAATAACATTCTTTGTAGCAGCATCCAGGTCACCACCAAATTTTGAGAAGGCTTCCAGCTCCCGGTACAACGCCTGGTCTAACTTAAGCGTACCCGCTACTTTCTTCATGGATTTAATCTGAGCGTTACCACCCACACGGCTCACGGAAATACCCACATTGATGGCCGGACGAATACCAGCATTAAACAAGTTACCTTCCAAAAATATCTGTCCGTCAGTAATAGAAATTACGTTAGTTGGGATATAAGCGGATACGTCACCAGCTTGTGTTTCAATAATTGGTAAGGCTGTTAAAGAACCACCACCTTTCACCAAATGTTTGATAGACTCGGGCAAATCATTCATTTGCCTCGCAATCTCATCCTTAGCTACAACCTTGGCAGCTCTTTCAAGTAGGCGACTGTGCAAATAGAACACATCACCCGGATACGCCTCACGACCCGGCGGACGACGAAGTAACAAAGAAACCTCACGATATGCCACGGCCTGTTTTGACAGATCATCATAGATAATCAAAGCCGGCCTGCCGGTATCCCTGAAAAATTCTCCGATGGCTGCACCTGCAAACGGAGCGTAGAACTGAAGTGGAGCTGGTTCAGATGCTGATGCCGCTACGATTGTTGTGTAAGCCATGGCACCATGCTCTTCTAAAGTTTTCATGATACCAGCAATGGTAGATGCCTTTTGCCCGATAGCAACATATATACAGTAAACAGGCTTGCCTGCTGCGTAAAATTCTTTTTGATTAATAATAGTATCTACAGCAATGGCAGATTTGCCTGTCTGGCGATCTCCGATGATCAACTCACGTTGCCCACGGCCAATGGGAATCATTGCATCAATAGCCTTAATACCGGTTTGAAGAGGTTCTTTTACGGGCTCACGAAAAATTACACCGGGTGCTTTGCGCTCCAGGGGCATTTCATACAATTCGCCCTGCAAAGGACCTTTGCCATCTATTGGCTGGCCAAGTGTGTTTATAACACGGCCACACATGCCTTCGCCTACTTTAATAGAGGCAATCTGGTTGGTACGTTTTACCTTGGCACCTTCTTTAATACCGGTGCTTTCGCCCATCAATACCACCCCTACGTTGTCTTCCTCAAGGTTCAGTGCAATAGCTTTTACGCCGTTTTCGAATTCTACCAGTTCGCCGGAACGTACGTTATTCAGTCCATAAACACGGGCTATACCATCTCCTACCTGCAATACGCTGCCCACTTCTTCTAAATCTGCAGAAGCATTAAAATTGCTCAGTTGCTGGCGCAGTATCGCCGAAATTTCATCTGGTTTAATCTCTACCATAAAAATTTGTATTTGTTTATGAAGCCGGCTGAAAATGACATCTATGATTGTTGGCCCAATAGTTATTGGGGCTTACTTGTGCATTTCCAGCTCAAAGCACCTGTTTTTTAGGCCGCAAAGGTAAGAGATGATAACTGGAATGGCAAAAAAATCAATCCCTTTGAGGCCATAAATCTCAGCTTTCAAAACAATTGCTGGTTAATTAAACTCCCGTTTCAGGCCCTTTCCGTTTGTTCAAACCGTCTTTTGCACAAAAGGCCAAATTCTCGTAGCGAAGTTGTATTTTGTCGTATTGCTACCGTAAACGGAGCCAAACCAATCCATATCCGTCATGATTTCCGCTTATTATAAGCCTCCAGGCTGCCTTCACCAACGCTGGCTTGCCACCTAAAAAATTCCGGATCCTAAAAATTTGAAAGAAAATATGAAGAACCTTATGATTGTTTTTTTGGTGCTGGTTCAGGCTACTTTGTTGGCACAAGACCTTCCAAAAACGGACGCTCTCAAACTCCTTGCCCGCAACCAGAAAGCCCTTGGCCTTACGGCAGAAGATTTGCAAAACTCCATTATCTCGAACGCATTCTACAATAAGTCGTCGGGCACCGAGTTGGTTTACGTGCAGCAAAGTTTCAAAGGCATCCCGATTTTTAACCAGGTGCAGTCATTGGCTTTTAAAAACGGTACCCTTGTCTCTAAAGCCGGCCAACGTTTGCAAAACTTACAAAAACTTACAGCAGCATTGGCCGTTCAACCCTCTGTTGCCGCCTCCTCCGCATTACAAAAAACGCTTACCGAAAAAAAAGTAGCTATACCTGCTACCCTCAACGGCACGGCCAGGGGAACTAAAACAGAGTTTGGAAAAGCAGGCATTAGCAATGTAAATATGACTACAGAATTAATGTGGGTTCCGTTAAGAGACGGGGCAGAAATTCGCCTGGCGTGGCAGGTATACCTGGCGCCTACATCGGGGTCAGATTATTGGCTGATTAACGTGGATGCTCACAACAACGAAATTATTGGAGAAGTAAACTTAACCACTTACTGCAACTATCATGCTGAGGAGGTCGCTGATGTTGCAACCCATCTTCAAAGAGCACATGAAGGGCAGGGGCTCAAAGTTGTTGAACAGACAG
>JAYTBG010000056.1:0-2218 GCA_043737055.1 Chitinophagaceae bacterium
ATGAAGCTGATCATTACCGCAAAAAAGATAAGAATACTGGCTGCTGCAGGCATTTCAAAGATGCGGAGTTCCAGGAAAAAACCAAGGAGCACTAAAAAAATAAATGCCAGCAGCATGCAGGCAATAGCGGCAACATGGTGCCTTTTAAAAATGGCGTCTAAAAAGTCTTGCCGATAGTGCCCCACGCTTCTGACTGTACGAAGCTTCATGGAGGCAGATAAATAATATTTTACCCTCAACCCAAAGTCATCCATAGGATCGGAGCGCCTTTTAAAAGTTTTTGTAAAGGTTCCGGTATCGGTAATGATAGCGGTCATACTGCGGTCGATGGTTTTGCCAGCTCCAAAAAAATAAGCAAACGATACCGCCACCAACGTGATGATGCCGAGCAACATGCCACCTATGATGCTTACAATTTCCTGGAAAGCCATCAACTCCCTGTAGTCGTCAAAACGGTAAAGCCGCACAAAATAAAATATCAGGAATGCCAGCGGCAGTATGCTGTTGTTGATGCAATATTTTAAAAAGGGGTTCGTAGTTGTTGCTAAAAATTTGCAACGCTTGCTGTGCAAAATAAATGTGGTGATGTTCCAGCTCATGATAAAAATTCCCCAGGCCACTCCCGTTAAGAAAGCGCCAAGCATGTTTACCGAACCAAGATATTCTGGAGCAAAGAACAAAGCATCGGCGCCAAAGTTTTTTAGGAAAGTACTGTTGATGGTGCTGCCCAGGATGTACCAGAATAGCAGCAGCACCTGGTACTTTCTAAAATGAAGCAGGAAAAGCTGTACCGGAAAAAAGGAATAGATATTTTTTAGGCGTGCTCTCATGTATGGCTGTAACTAAAAATAGAACAAAATATTGCTCAAAGTACATTTAGCATTCAGCCTGCATGCAAGAGGGGAAACGGCTATGGGATTTTTTTTGTTTGGAGCACGAGCGCTACAGTTTGAGTAAATACCACGGCGGCCAGCAATAGGTGTAAGGGCTGTGCCCAGGCTGGCACATCAGCATAATATAAAATAATACCTAAAGTCATGTTTGAAAGTAGCACGAGCGCTAAATATTTAAATTGCCCGGAGAGCTCACTATGTTTGTGTTTCCATACAAGTGCCAGACCTCCCACAAGGACTACCCACGAAAAACTGCGATGAATTAAAAAACTAAGCGGATGATCTTTTAACCAGAGTTCCCGTTGCCCATAACCAAGCATTTTAGAAATATCATCTACGTAAATTCTCACCATGGTACCGAGTATGCTTTGTGAAAAAAGCAGTACCAGGAAAATAATTAGCAGTAGCCTTGCAACTCCAGCCATCTTCATTGTTCCTAACCGATTATTTAAAGTGAGCAACAACGCCAGTTGAATCTGCAACAATAAAATAGCGAACAACAAATGAACGGATATGCTAAGATGAGCAAGGTTAAGTTTTACCACAATGGCTCCAAACAACCCGGTAAGAATGACCGTAACTAAAAAAGCAATGCCAAGGCGAAAGGCTGTTCTTGAACTTTTTCTTTGTTTAAACAATAACAACAACTGAATAATACCAAACAAGCCCAAGAGCACCCCCAGCAGCCTGTTGATGTATTCTATCCAGGTATGCCACGCATTAAAACTATGGTCTATATCCTGCTTGCCAAGATACTTTTCGAAATCAGGAGGAAGTTCGGAAGATTGCGTTGGTGGAATCCACTTGCCAAAACATTTCGGCCAATCAGGACAGCCCATTCCACTTTGTGTAGTCCTTACTATACCGCCCGCAATAATCACCAGGAAACATAAAACAAACGTAGCCAACACCCAATTCTTAATCAATCTCATGTAAAATAAATTACCACAAAGTTACATGCACAAGAAGGTTTTCCAGATATTTGCTTAAAATGTTACAGCCCTTTTTCAAGAAAAACAGAACAGAAGCCGGTGTAGATGAAGCTGGGCGTGGCTGTTATGCCGGCCCTGTTTTTGCTGCTGCTGTAATTCTTCCCCGTGATTTTTATCACCCGATGTTAAATGACAGCAAGCAGGTAAGTGAAAAAACACGTGACCTTCTTAGGCCAGTCATAGAAAAAGAAAGTATTGCTTTTGCAGTAGCCTCTGTTTGCAACAACGATATAGACCGAATTAATATTTTACAAGCTTCGTTCAAAGCAATGCACCTGGCCATTGCGCAACTATCCACCCTGCCACAATCGTTGCTCATTGACGGCAACCGTT
>JAYTBG010000057.1:0-5573 GCA_043737055.1 Chitinophagaceae bacterium
AATACTGCGAACTAAACACGAGGGAAAATTGTATATCAAAAGCAATACTTTTGCAAAGTGAAAAAATTAATTATCATACTGGTTTTGTTCATGTACAGCGCTGCAACTATGGGTGCCACTGTTCATCTGCATTACTGTATGGATAAATTTGTAGGGTGGACGTTGTTACACGGTGAGGGAGACAATAAGTGCGGAAATTGCGGGATGAAAGAAAAGAAAGGTGGCTGTTGCAAGGACGAGCACAAACAAATTAAAGTTGACACTGACCACCAAAAAAGCAGTGTCTTAAAGTATAATCTACTGATTGAAGGGCCGGCGTTGGTAACAGCTTTCGCTAGCTATGAATTTAAGACAATCATACCCTCTTTCTGCACCCCGCTTTCAAATGCACCGCTGATAGGTCTCAAACGGCTGCATTTATTAAACTGCGTTTTTTTAATTTGATTTTTTGGATGGATAATTGATCCCGACACTACCATGGTGTTCGGGCTTTTGTGCTTATAACAATTTTAAATTCACTAAACATATTCATTATGAAATCGATCCTTTTTGGCATAACTATACTTGCCTTAACATGTACAGCCTGCACACAAAATTCTTCTAAACCGACAGAGGCCAACAATGCAGATTCTGCTAACGTAAATACAACCACTCCGAGCGAAAACCCAAGCAAGCAATCCACAAATGAAGTTGTGACTCACTACCTGCACCTAAAAAATGCCTTAACTGCAGACAACTCACAGGAAGCTGCTACCGCAGGTAAGGCCATTGTGGAAGCTTTGCAAAAAATTGATACGGCAACCTTAACAGCGGATCAAAGCCGGGCATTTGGCGATATGAAAGATGACATGACAGAACACGGAAAACATATTGGCGATAATGCAAATAAAATAGAACACCAGCGGGAACATTTTGAAATGCTTAGCAATGGTTTATACGACCTGGTAAAGTCACTTGGAACAGAGCGGACGCTTTACAAGGACAATTGCCCCATGTACAACGACAAGAAGGGTGCAAACTGGATAAGTGAAGTACAAGAGATTAAGAACCCTTACTACGGCAAAAAGATGCTCACCTGCGGAACCATGAAAGAAGAAATAAAATAAATGAAACTCCTTAAAAGAGTTCTCATAGCAATGCTGATTGTATCCGTTGCCATGCAATTTAGCCAGCCGGCCCGGAATAAGGGCTTGGTTGGTGAAGCAGATATTACGAGGCATTTCTTTGTGCCAGCTGATGTAGGAGCCATTTTGAAAATCTCCTGCTACGACTGTCACAGCAACAATACACGCTACCCTTGGTATGCCAACCTTCAGCCGATGGGATGGGTATTAGCTGATCATATAAAAGATGGAAAAGCGGAATTAAATTTTGATGAGTTTGGCAGTTATTCAAAAAGACGACAGCTAAGCAAATTAAAATCAATAGCGGGGAGCGTGAAGGATGGCTCGATGCCGATAACATCTTACACATGGATGCATAGCGATGCAAGGCTCTCAGCAGAAGATAAGGCAGCTATTATAGGTTGGGCCACCAAAGCAAGGGATAGTCTCCCGGCAAAAAATTAAACGATGTTGAAACATATTAGCAGAGCGGCAGTTCGAATTTTGAAATTCTTTTTTGTAAGAAAAAAAAGCTGTTGCCAATAAAAAAATCTAACAGATGAAAAAAATTATTTTAATAGCAGTGGTCATTACGTTGCATTTGCTTGCAATAGGACAAACGCAGAAAACAGTGTACACATGCCCCATGCATCCCGAGGTGCAAATGAGCAAGCCCGGTAATTGTCCAAAGTGTGGGATGAATCTGGAGAAGAAGGTAGTCAAAGTGGCATCAGCAAAAGCAATTGCAAAAAAGGCTGCGGCAAAACCAGCAGCAGCTATGCAGTCCGGTACCAGCAAAAAACCAACGACTGAATCAAACGTTAAATCGTCAAATAATGATGTTCGGGAAATGAAGGATATGATCCAGGAATTGAAAACAGATGTGGCAGAGATAAAAGAAACAGTAAACGAATTGAAAGGTAGTAAAGCCGAAACCTCCGCAGAATCTGCAGAGGAGCATGCGGCCCATCGCATTCATATGCAACAAGCTCCCTCTCCTTTGGAGAGGGACGGGGGAAAGGCTGTTTATACCTGCCCTATGCATCCTGAGGTTCAGTCAAACAAGCCAGGCAATTGCCCCAAATGTGGGATGAAATTAGTTGTAGCTAAAACAAAATCTTTCACTAATCAATCGGCTGCTACAAGGTATACCTGTCCCATGCATCCGGAAGTTGAATCAAATAAGCCGGGCAATTGTCCTAAATGTGGGATGAAATTAGTGGTTGATAAAACAAAATCTCCATTAACCCAGACGTCTGCCACGATTTATACCTGTCCGATGCATCCGGAAATTCAATCAAATAAGCCAGGCAATTGTCCAGAATGTCGGATGAAATTAGTGGTTGATAAAACAAAATCTCCAACAACCCAGACGTCTGCTACGATTTATACCTGTCCCATGCATCCGGAAATTCGATCAAATAAGCCAGGCAATTGTCCAAAATGTGGGATGAAATTAGTGATGGATAAAACAAAATCTTCCACAACTCAACCGGCCGCCACAACGTATACCTGCCCAATGCATCCGGAAGTTCAATCAAATAAGCCGGGCAATTGTCCTAAATGTGGGATGAACCTGGTTGTTGATAAAACAAAATCTTCCAGGGCACCATTGGCAACCCCGGGAACATACACTTGTCCGATGCATCCGGAAGTTCAATCTGACAAGCCGGGTAATTGTCCGAAATGCGGAATGAAGTTGGTAAAAGGAAAAGCGGCAGCTGCCTCAAACATGGATGGAATGGACATGGGCGGTATGGAGATGACGGATAATAGTGAGAACATGGAGAATTTAAGAGTGTCAAAGCAAAACCTGGGTCCAATAAAAACAATCAGAAGCCAGGTGCCGCCCCGAACAGTTGTCTATCATCTTTACATCCGGGACAGCACAGTAACCTTTGGTAAAAAGCCCAGGCGAGCTATCGCAGTCAACGGTCAAATCCCTATGCCGACGCTAACCTTCACCGAAGGTGATACCGCCGAAATTTGGGTGCACAATGAATTAAAGGAAGAATCATCGCTGCATTGGCATGGCTTATTCCTTCCCAACAAATACGATGGCGTTCCCTTCTTGACACAAATGCCAATCAAACCTGGTGCAACCTATTTGTATAAATTTCCTATAATTCAGCATGGCACACATTGGTATCATAGCCACAGTGGCTTGCAGGAACAGTTAGGTATGTACGGTGCCTTCATTATGAACAAAAGAGAAGAATGGGATATACCAACTATGCCAGTTGTGATAAGCGAATGGTTGGATATGAAACCTAATGAAGCTCACCGCAGCCTGCATGCTGCCACCGATTGGTTTGCAGTGCAAAAAGGTGCTGAGCAAACTTACCTGGAAGCCATAAAGTTGGGTTGGTTTAAAACCAAAGTGAAGAATGAATGGAAGCGCATGAACGCAATGGATCTAACGGATATCTATTACGATAATTTCCTGATCAATGGCAAAAATCAGAGTGAGCATCCACAGTTCAAAGCAGGTGATAAAGTAAGGTTGCGCATAGCAAACGCCGGAGCATCTGATTATTTCTGGCTCAGCTACTCAGGTGGAAAAATTACAGTAGTTGCCACCGATGGAAATGATGTAGAACCTGTAGAGGTGGACAGGTTAATTATTGCCGTGTCTGAAACCTATGACGTTGTAGTAACCATCCCTGACGATAAGAGTTACGAATTTTTAGCAACACCGGAAGACCGTACAAAATTTACTTCTGTGTGGTTGGGCAGTGGCGAAAAAGTTCCTGCTGTAAGATGGAAACGACCCAAGTATTTTGCCGGCATGCAAATGATGAACGAAATGATGGATATGAAGGGGAACCTGGTTAATGCGGGAGGAATGGAAATGAAAAATCAGATCATTGATATGAATACAGTGATGTATCCGGAAGTGGCAGGTGAAGAACTGCGCACTAAAAAGAAGATTCAAAGCATGGAAAAGAGAGGAGCAGGCAGGAAACAAACTACCCCTACGACAGAAGTACCTGCGGATGGGGTCGATATAGTGTCATTAAATTATGAGATGTTGCGGGCACCCGAAGTAACCACTTTACCCCAAGGTCCATGGAGAGAAATAAAATTTGATCTCACTGGTAATATGAACCGCTATGTTTGGAGCATTGATAACAAAGTAGTTTCAGAAAGCGATAAGATACTCATCCGGAAAGGTGAAAACATAAGGATTATCCTTTACAACAATAGCATGATGCGCCACCCCATGCACCTGCACGGGCACGACTTCAGATTATTAAACGGGCAAGGTGAAAACGCCATCCTAAAAAATATAATTGACATCATGCCATTGGAAAAAGACACATTGGAATTTAATGCAAATGAACGGGGTGGCGATTGGTTTTTTCATTGCCACATACTCTATCATATGATGAGTGGAATGGGCAAAGTTTTCGCTTATGACAATCCCTTAGTTGATAAAACAGATATAACCAATCCAAAAGCGGCAAGGCGTGGCTTAAACTCAGAGGATAAAAAATTCCACTTGATGGGCACCATGGGTCTCGAAAGCAACGGAAGTGATGGTGAAGCTATGCTGGCGAATACCCGGTTTCGTCTTTCTACAGAATGGCGGATAGGTTCACATGCAAAACATGGTTATGAAAGTGAAACTTATTTCGGACGTTTTATGGGAAGGAATCAATGGTGGTTTCCCTTTATCGGTTTTGATTACCATCGAAATAAGGTAAGAAACGAAGAAGATGAAAAGAACATGTTTGGGCAAACCAGCAATCAAACAAACCGAAAAGCCTTTGTAGCAGGTGTTCAATATACCCTGCCCATGTTGGTAAATGCCGAGGCAAGAATAGACAGTAAAGGGAAATTTCGCTTCCAATTAATGCGGGAGGATATTCCACTTGCACCGAGACTAAGGATGAACTTGATGGGCAATTCAGATAAAGAATACATGGCTGGATTGCGGTATATCGTTGGCAAATATTTTAGCCTGTCTACGCACTATGATAGTGATATGGGTTTTGGTGCGGGAATCACCATCACCTACTAAAGCCTTATAGGTTTACAAAACCTATAAGGCTTCGTCTAAAAAGCGGCTGCAAAATTGTATATAAACATTCATCATTCCGCAAGGCAAATAATTAGTCATCCTAAAAAAGAAAAAAATGAACAAGTTAAAAATGATTGTTGTAATGGTTATCGCCATTTTTAGTTTTAGTGCCGTTAATGCACAAACAACAAAAAATAAAAACAAAGCCAAAAAAAGCACAACTGCAATGCGCTACCAATGCCCAATGAAGTGCGAAGGCGATAAGACCTATGCAAAAAATGGCAAGTGCCCTGTTTGCAATATGCAAATGAAAGCTGCAAAAAAATCGGCTGCTACAGCTGCGTATCCATGTACCATGAAGTGCGAAGGAGATAAGACCTACGCCAAGGCAGGAAAATGCCCGGTTTGTCAGATGAACCTTACAAAATTAGAAACAAAAAAAGCCA
>JAYTBG010000058.1:0-5571 GCA_043737055.1 Chitinophagaceae bacterium
GGATTCAGAAGCGCATCAAAAGTTTAGAAGTAAATACCTGCAAGCCTGTGTGGCCCTCCAGGAAAAGTATCCGTACGTGGATATGTCAGGGGAGATTAACTTCTTTGGTGAGCAACAATGATACATTTAAATCATTGACTGCACTGACTTCAGGAGCGATCAGCTATATTATTGATCAAATTAAGGTAGTAATTTCCTTTCCGGTAAGTTGCGTGTTACAGCATAATACACTTGTTAGCAATTATGCCAAACGACAGGTTACTAATGGCAAACTTACTTGCCGAGAAGATATATTATCAGTAAATTCGTAGGGTGAAAAACAGCGCAGAAACACAGTTAGATTTCATTGTTGACAGGCTGACGAACTCTATCCAAAACACAATTTCAGGTGACAGTTTTCCGACTGAAGTAGCAAGGTTTACTATTAAGGACACTAAACAAACTACAAAGAAAAATAGCTGGAATTTATGAACTTGCTTGAAAATGCACCCTTTAACATCGGACGAAAAAAACTCTATGAAGGTGTAGCTGGAAATCTTGTATCATTCGCATGTAAACTTTCTTTCCAGTATGGTTTCGAGGGATTTGTTGGATTTACTGCTAAGACAAAATTAATACGGCACTACATTGACACACTGGGTGCATATCATTTTTGTGGACACAGAATGATTATTGAAACTCATGCGGCAAAAATATTAGTTGAAAAATATTTTAAAACATAAACATATGGGATTTATAAAAGAACCAAAGGGTGTTGACTTTATTATTCAAAGCGAACCTTTGACAGACAAGGAAAGAAAAGAAATCAGCAAGTACATTGCGGATTATAATAAAAAGCACAGAAAAAAGCAAACAGCTAAAACCGACACAAGACAACCAGCCTAACAACATGCACGAACCGCCAACAAGCGGTTTGTTAAAATGCCGGCTTGACGGAAGCCACTTCAGCCTCACTGGTTGTAGTAGAACCGGTACGAAATTGAAGCATCACAATTTTAATCGGCTTCAGTTGCAGGGCTGTCCGTTTTTCAAATGTTAGCACAGAATCAAGCAGTATCCTTTGTCTAGTACTAATATGGAAACACTCCGCTACAGTATCTCTCTATAAAGTTTGTATGAAATACCTACTGCTCCTCACAGTTTTTATTACTAGCCTTTCGCCATCTTGCAATTATAAGATGCACGAAGAAATTCAATACGATATTTACTCAAGGGTGTTAGAGAAAAAATTTGGACACTTTCCGCAAAACGTTCGATAGATAATTCACATCAATGACAGCATCAGGGATTTCAAGGAGGAACTGGAGACATTGATTTATTCCGTTCAAAACAACGAACTGTTTTTTAAGGAGTACTGCAATGGCGACTATTCCTTTAAGGATTTTATCTTAGCTATCAAACCTGTTAGGACAGACAACGAGATCATTGATTTTGGAAAGGTTTAAAGAAAGGACCAAAATAAATATCACTTTAGACAAGTTGATAAAACGGGAACTATGGCATAATACAATAAACTTTTCAAAGATTGTTTCTAACAAGAATAGAGACAAGGCAATTTTATTTATTACTGGAAGTTCTTTGGGCTCCTGGGTTTTTGTTGAGTTGGCCAATAAAAAATGGGTCGTTAAGCATGAAATCCTATCAAGGATAACTTAGTAAAAACAGTGAGAGCTGTTGTTTATATGCACCCCTAGACTTAGATTTGAGTTCAGACAATTTTCACCAACACTCTTGCATTTGAAACGCTTACTCCTACCAATTTTTACATTTTTAAGTTTCTCTTCCTGCAAAGAAAGGCTCAACGAAGTGACTGTTGGAAGAGACGATGTAAAAGTCTCAAAATATGAGATTAGTGAAATCTCGACAGTTCATGATGTTATAGAAGTGAAAAAAGGGTATTCAGTGATTAAGGTAATGGAAGCAAATTCTCATGGATTTACTGATATAATCATTAGTCAGGATACGGTAATCATAAAGTATATGCCAACTGTTGTGTAAAAATTTGTCGATAACGCCTTTGGGTTTAAGATTAGACTTGACACAACAATCTCAATTGACAAATGGAGACAGAGGGTGGCTGAAAGAGAAAATCATAAACTATGAACTTTAAGAAGCAACGTTGTGCAACGAATATTTGGTTAGCGGTCACTTGCCAGTGGTAGGGTTAATGGTAGAAGGTGAATAGCAACCACTGCCCCTATCTCAATGTATCCTGTCGCCCCTCACTTCTTCACTCTCCATCAATTCTTTTTCATAAGCCAGCCATTCGGCCCATCGGGTTCTTAAATCTTTTGCTGCCGTCAAGTTCAAAACTTCGGCTTTTAGTTATAAAAATATTTGAGCAACTCTCTATTGCCATGCAGCAAAAACATTCTTAACTTAATCTATTAGGCTATTAACTTCCTTTAATGAAGAAATGCTGTCTTATAATTAGTCTCTTTCTCAGCAGCACAGTTGCATCTACCGCTCAAAATAAAACAAAGAAAAGTTCTTTATCCAGGCAGCAGCAAGCTATCACTTTTAATTCCCTTGGTTTGGCGGAACCGCAGGTCGCTGTAGGCTTGGGGTTTACTAAGATGTTTGCTCCTAGAAGTAGCTATTTTACAGAGCTGTCTTATATTTTTAAATCTCCATTTTACCAGGAGGCCTATCCCGTGACTGGCGGTTACCGATGGTTATTACAATACCGCTACCATAATATAAAAGACAATCGCCTTAATCATTTTTGGGGAGCCGAGTTTCGAATGAAGGGATACGGTTTTACCGGAACCAATACTTTTATAAACAAGGTTAGCAACGATACTTTGACCACTTACCCTTACAAGGCCCAGGCAACTTCTGTAGGCGGCGCTATTTTGTTAGGAACCATTTTTAATTTAAGCAGGAACAACCGCTGGCAAATGGAAGTAACCTGTGGTATTGGAGCAAAACATAAATTTGTAAAGTATAAGAATTTACAACAGGGATATAAACCAACTTTTCCAGAAGGAGGATGGGGTTTAAAACCACCCGAAATTAATGAAGCGGTGGGGATGCCATACTTTCCTACTACTATCAGATTGCGCTATTGTATTTTATGAGTGTGATGAACCATCGTTTTCGAATTTTCCAGGTTATATGGTTTAATTTACTAATTCAATTTACTTCACATACAAAAATTCATATTATGAGATTTGAAACATTTTTTGCCAAACCCGCAGCATCGGGTGTTTTGTGGGGAATAGTTGGTGGACTCTCCTTAATTATTGTTCCCAACTTTACCACCAACGGTTACCTGCAGATTGTGCCTTATTTTTTTATTCTTTGCGCCGCTATTCTTACCACCAAGTATATAAATAAAACACCTACTAATTTTAAACGCCTGTTCACGAGTGGTTTCTTAGCGTTTGTAATTAGCTCATTAGTACTTTATGCTTATGTCTCGGCTGTTGTAAATCCGACATCGGGCATTACCCTTATTGGACACGTTTGGAGGTTTGCTGTTATCATCGGGTTGGCCACAGTAAGTAGCTCCATCATTTCATTTCTTGCCAAACCAGTGAAATAATACCAAGAAACTAAATGTTTGCCGCAGATTCGCAGATGAAAATTGGGAACAATCATTTGCGGAGATGCAGTTTTGTTTAGCATCCTTTACTTTTGGGAGACTAAGGGTGTTGTTGTGAATTCATGAGCAAAAAGCATCTTATTAGGTAAAGGCTACAATGATAGACATCCTCCTTTCCACAATCACTTTTAAAAAAATGCTTTCATATGCTTTGGTACTTTGTATAGCTATTGTGATTAGCTGTCGTGGCAAGCATCAAAATAAATTGTGGGGAAATGCTACCATTGACTCAGCAATTTCTAACAACATCATCTATCAACAGTTGGACCAGGAAAGAGAAGTGTCTTCTGTACTTGATATCCAGGATACATTAGCGAAAAGGACAAGCGGCGTGGCTTACTTCACAAAGGGACACGTCAACCTTTCGGATAGCAGTTCTGCAAGGCTGAATAATTGCCGGGCCTATTTTTCTAAAGGAGAAATTTTAACCATAAACATCGGAATTGGAAATGGTTTCGGCGGCTGGGGTTTCGTCATTAACTTCAAAAACGGAATGTTTTACACAGAACCCTACTATTCTACTGACGTGGATGATCCTGAAGACCCAGCCCCAGTTTTTAATGTTGCCTATCAAAAGCTGGCCTTGAACAAGGCTACGTACGAACGGGGAGATAGTTTGTATGGCAACATCGATTTCAAGTGCACGGAAATAGATCAGCATGGAAACGAAATTAGCCACAATGGAAGCGGTTACTTTCGAACAGTAATCGGAGAACGATAACCGTGCACATGAATAGGTTAAAAAACACGGTTATGAGGAACACCAGAAATTCTGATAGAAAAGGCCCTGTCTCTCAATGTATCCTATCGCCCCTCACTTCTTCACTCTCCATCAATTCTTTTTCATAGGCCAGCCATTCAGCCCAGCGGGTTCTCACTATTATTTTGTCCAGGTAATGTTCGGCAAGGGTAATGAACAACGTATAATGGCCGGCCTCACTTTCCATAAACCTGCGGTAAAACCTGCGCATGTAATCATCTGCCAGGCCCTCGCTCAGGCGTTTGAATCTTTCACAACTGCGGGCTTCAATCAATGCCATGATAAGCATCTGGTCTAGAAACCGGTCTGATGGGCTGCCATCTTTTTTCTGAAACTGCAATAATTTATTTACGTATACATCTTTGCGTTGCCGGCCTAGCGGCAGGTTGCGTTTGTTGAGTTCTGCCAGCACCATTCTAAAGTGGCCCCATTCTTCTGTAACGATGGGGCTCAGTTCCTGCACGAGCAATTCCTTCTCCGAGTTTTTGGTGATGAGGCTAATGCAGGTGCTTGCTGCCTTCTGCTCACAATAGGCATGGTCGGTTAAAATTTCCTGTAGTTGAATTTCTGCAAGGTTCACCCAACGTGGATCTGTGGGCAGTTGCAAGCCGAGGATATTTTTTACGTGCGTTGTGAGTTCTTTCTCCATGAAACAAAATTAATATTTATTTTTCTCTCCATTGGAGAGGGGTAGGGGTGAGGCAAAATTAATAGTTTAACCAAGTCGGCTAATTTGTTTTATTTTACGAGCAACAAAACTGATATGAGAATAATTCCTTTTTCGATTTTTGCAGTGCTTACACTTGCCCTCATTTTTATTTTCAATACAAAAACTTTGTTGCCTGCCCCATTAGGCAAATTGCTTTCACCACAACATGGCATCTGGCAAAATGCAGAAGCCAGCAATGAAAACTTTTCCGGCGAGTTTAGGTTTGCTGCTCTGAAAGGGAAAACAGACGTGTACTTTGATGATCGCCTGGTGCCGCATGTTTTTGCCGAAGTAGAAACCGATGCTTATTTCATCCAGGGTTTCCTGCATGCAAAATTCAGGTTGTGGCAAATGGATTTGCAAACACTGTCCGCCGCTGGTAGGGCAAGCGAAGTGGTGGGAGAGGTAGCGCTTGATCATGACAGGGAATTCAGAAGATTAGGAATGGTCTACGGTGCAGAAAAATCCCTGGCGCAAATGGAGGCCGACCCGGTG
>JAYTBG010000059.1:0-5567 GCA_043737055.1 Chitinophagaceae bacterium
ATATGCTATTCTTGGTAAAGAAGAATTGTGCACTGGCGACCCTGCAAGGCGGGCTGGCAATGAGTTCCTTTTTCAAATGATGGCATACCAAAACATCAAGGTATTGAATGGCTACGGTATCAAGAAAATAGTAACGGCATGTCCGCACTGTTTTAATATTTTCAAGAATGAGTATCCTGCTTTGGGTGGCAGTTATGAAGTGATACACCATGCAAGCTTCTTACAGCAACTACTAGATGAAGGAAAAATAACGCTAAAAGA
The DNA here is from genome assembly GCA_043737055.1 of Chitinophagaceae bacterium. Taxonomy (GTDB): domain Bacteria; phylum Bacteroidota; class Bacteroidia; order Chitinophagales; family Chitinophagaceae; genus Ferruginibacter. The sequence continues at coordinate 262 of JAYTBG010000059.1, forward strand.
AGGTGGTGCTTTTAATGGGAAGAAAATCACCTACCATGACAGTTGCTACCTCGGTCGTGCAAACAATATTTACGAAGCTCCCCGCAAAGTATTGGAAGCGCTGGATGTAGAATTGGTGGAAATGAAACGCTGCAGAAGCAACGGCCTTTGCTGCGGTGCGGGCGGCGCTCAAATGTTTAAAGAGGAGGAAAAAGGCAATATCAGGGTTAACATTGAAAGAAGCAATGAGGCCCTGGAAACGGGCGCATCTGTTATTGCAGCAGCTTGCCCGTTTTGCAATACCATGCTTACCGACGGTGTCAAAAACAAAGAAAAAGAAGATGCAGTAGCGGTGCTCGACATTGCAGAGATGGTGGCGGCGTCTATGTAAACCGGCGAAGAGGCTCGTAAGACAACTTAAAAAAATATTACATGGAACTTGATATACAACAGCATTTACCTTCCGATTTTTCCGACACTTCGAAGGTGTGGATTTATCAAAGCAGCCGCCTGTTTTTTATTAGCGAAGCGTTGGAGATGGAAGAGATGTTGCAGGACTTTGTAGCGGACTGGAACAGCCATGGAACCCCTGTAAAAGGATTTGCGAATTTATTTTTTGGTCGTTTCGTCGTTTTAATAGCAGACGAAACGGCTGCAGGTGTAAGTGGCTGCAGTACGGACAGCTCCGTACACGTAATAAAAGCAATTGAGCAAAAATACCAGGTAGATATGTTCAATAGGCAAATGCTGACGTTTATCGTTAAAGACAAGCTGGAACAACTCCCCCTCGCTCAAATATCTTATGCCATAGAAAATAAGTTTATTGATGAGCACACCCTTTATTTTGATAATAGCATAACCACCCTGAAGCACCTGACAAATAATTGGATTACTCCTGCCGGGCAAACATGGCTGAGCCGCATGTTCCCAAAAAAAGAAGCGGCCGCCACTACTGAAACGATTGACTAAAAGCCACCGTTTTAATTTTTTCTTTTTTACTGTTTAAAGGTATGCCTGCGGTTGCCCGGTGAACAAGCAAAAAACATTGCCGAAGATATTGCCGTTGCTGGATAAAGTTTGGGACAAAACCGGGGGGCGGGCAAGAGAAAAACCAAAAACGAAGTGGTTTCCAAAAAGAAAATTCCAAAATCAAATTGAATCGAACTTTCCGAAAAATGAGTAGTTTTTTACATACTATGGGAAATTATAAATGGATATTAGCTGCCTGCGATGTGAATACATATTTTAACGGCGGCTTAAATTGGTATGATTTTTCTTTAAGTATTGTTTAGTATTCACCCTTTACTCCTTTAGAGAACCTCATGGCTTATAATACTAATTTCAGGAATTTTCGGAATGGCTTTTTATTGTTCCTCATTTTTACCTCAAACAAAAGTGCAAGCGCACAGGATTCTTCCCAGTTTGTAACGCTGCCGGCTTCTGCAAATTATTACAAAAGCAAAACCTATAAATTCTTTTTTGGTGAGCACTATCGTAGAGACTGGCACACCCCGGTTCGTTTCAGAAAAGCTTCCTTAGACACCCTGGCTGGGGGATTGGAGCCATACGAGGCAGGAGGTGGCCGGCAAAGTTTGTCACTCCGCTTAAGGGATAAGGATAAACGAGAATATGTATTAAGAGGTGTGGACAAAACTTTTGGAAGAGCGTTGCCATCAATCGCCCTCGGGACTTTTTTAGAAAGTATTGCAGACGACCAGGTGACTTTTTCACATCCTTATGCCGCTAGTGTAATCGCCCCTTTGGCAGTAGCTGCAAACATTTATCACGCCAAGCCCAGTTTGTATTTTATTCCTGCCCAAACCGCATTAGGAAAATTCAACGATTCATTCGCAAATAAAATTCATTTGTTTGAGCAGCGCCCAGATGAGAATTGGGAAACAGCAGCCAACTTTGGCAATTCAAAAAACATAGTTGGCACAGAAAAAATGTATGATAAGATATGGGAAGACAATGACAACGTGGTAGACCAGCAAGCTTTTGTAAAAGCCAGGTTGTTCGATATGATTATTGGCGATTGGGGCCGGCATGAAGATCAGTGGAGATGGGCTTCTTTCAAAAATGATAAGCAAACAACCTATGTCCCCATTCCCCGTGACAGAGATAATGCATTTTCCGTTTTTGACGGGGCACTTTTAAAGATATTACTAAAAGCTGCCGGTGCTGAGCATATGCAATCTTTTAATCACAAAATAAAAGACGTCAAAACTTTCAACGCTCCTGCCCGCAGCCTTGACAGACGTCTTTTAACCAGCGTTACAGAAAAGCAATGGTTGCATGCCGCCAACGAATTGCAAGCAACACTTAGCAGCAAAGTAATAGACGATGCGGTTGCTCAAATGCCCCCGGAAGTATTTGCTATTTCAGGCCCCGGCATAGCAGCAAAGCTAAAAAGCCGGGTAAAAGATATAGACACCTATGCGAAAGAATATTTTTTGTTCCTCACCAGGAATGTGGAGATAACCGGCACCGAAGACGATGATTTATTTGAAATAAAACGACTGAGCGATACCGCTACAGCAATTAATATCTTTAAGATATCTAACAAGGGAAATACGGCCGATAGTCCTTTTTTTAGCCGGGAGTTCGACAACAGGCAGACTAAAGAAATAAGGATTTATGGTATAAATGGGAACGATGAATACAAAGTGAGTGGCGCTGTAGACAAGAGTATTAAGGTAAGGCTGATAGGTGGAACGGGTAAGGATAAATTTGAAGACCAATCGGCCGTGGCCGGCAGGGGCCGCAGTACCCTCATTTACGACAATCACCAGAATGATATCATTCGCTCTAAAGAAACCAGCGTATACTTAAGTGAAGACACTGCTATACATCGTTATGTGTATGATTATTTTAAGCCTGATAAACGGTCTAAGAGGCCGGCGCTATTCTATTCTTTTGAAGACAGGATCTTTGTGGGCTATGCTTTTAAAATTGAAAAACAAGAGTGGAGAAAAAAACCTTTCGGCGAACAGCATAAATTCAATGTAAAATATTCCCTTGGGCAAAAAGCATTTAGCTCTACCTACCAGGCACTGTTTCCTTCTAAGCTGGGTGCGTGGGATGTGAATTTATTTTCAAACTACGATCAGGTGCGGTGGAATAATTTTTATGGCATTGGCAATGAAACCGTGCTTCCGGATAGAGAGAGGGATTTTAACCGGGTTCGTAGTCGTCAGTTTATTGCAAAGGGTGGAGTTCAAAGAGTATTCAATAACAGGCACCGCATTTTAGTCAACCCTTATTATCAGTCCTACGACATCATCAACGACACCGCACGATTCCTTGCTAAGGTTATTTCCCTGCAAACACCATCTGTTTACAAAACCCATTCTTACGCCGGCACAGAGTTGCAATACGTCTTTCAAAACATTAACGACTCTATTTATCCTACCAAAGGGTTTGCTTTAATTACAGAGGCCAATCTTCAAAGAAACCTGAACAAAAAAGATAAGCGTGTAAGCAAGTTTAGAGCGGAGATCAATACGTTTCTGCCAATTTCGAAACAACTCGGTATAATGATCAGGGCTGGAGGCGCCACGCTAACCGGCAACCCAGAGTTTTTTCAGTACAATACCATTGGCTCTTCTGAAACGCTAAGGGGTCATCAACGGGATCGCTTTTATGGCACCAGTTCGGCCTATAATCAAAATGAATTAAGATGGATGCGGGATGTACGCTCCCGGCTTTACAATGGAAAGGTCACCTTTTTTGGCTTATACGATGTAGGGCGGGTGTGGTTGAAAAATGAAAAGAGCGATACATGGCATACTGGTTATGGGGCGGGCATTATTCTATCACCGTTTAATAAAATAACAGTGAGTGCGGCCTATGCCTTTTCTTCAGAAGACCGCAACATACACTTCAACGTGAACCGGGTTTTCTAACTTGAAGCCTGTTAATTAGGTGACAACCTGTCACGATAACCTTAATTTGGATTATATTTGCTGTCTAAATATTAGCAGGTTAATGCAGGAACTCCTTTTAGACAAAGCGCACGATGAATCAATACAGGGCCAACCCTTCCAGGCTCTTAACACCAACCTGGTTGCGCCATACAAATATTTTTACATAGAAAGTTATGGGTGTGCAATGAACTTTGCTGACAGCGAAGTAGTGGCCTCTATCTTACAAGAAAAAGGCTACGCTGCCACGGCACATACAGAAGTTGCTGATCTTATCCTCATCAATACTTGTTCTATCAGGGAGAAAGCCGAAGAAAAAGTGCGGCAGCGGCTCACCACGTTTAGGCTTATGAAAAAAAGCCGGCCCGGGCTGGTAATAGGCGTGTTGGGTTGCATGGCGGAAAGGCTAAAAGGTAAATTTCTGGAAGAAGAAAAGTTAGTAGACATTGTAGTAGGACCTGATTCTTACAGGCACTTGCCTGGTTTGGCAGAAGAAGCTTACAGCGGGCAAAAAGGCGTAAACGTTTTACTTTCCCGGGATGAAACTTATGCAGACATCGCACCCATCCGCTTAAACAGCAATGGAGTTACCGCCTTTGTAAGCATCATGCGTGGCTGCAATAATATGTGTTCGTTTTGCGTAGTGCCATTTACCCGTGGCCGGGAACGGAGCCGGGATGCCAACAGCATTGTGGAGGAATGTAAAACCCTGTTGAACGATGGCTACCGGGAAGTGACACTGCTTGGTCAAAACGTAGACAGTTACCATTGGGTGTCTCCAAACACCTCCGAAGGAAGGGCTTTTGGAGACTCTGTTATTTCAAACAGTACTTTGACTTTGCAGGGTGCAATCATCTCTCCATCGGGGGGCGGTAGGGCTGTAACATTTGCCATGTTGCTGGAAAAAGTTGCCCAGGTATCTCCCCTGCTCAGGGTTCGTTTTTCTACATCGCATCCAAAAGATATTACGGACGATGTACTATTTACCATAAAAAAATACGACAACATTTGCAACTATATTCACCTGCCCGTGCAAAGCGGCAGCAGCCGTGTGTTGCAAATGATGAACCGCACCTACAGCCGTGAATGGTACATTGCCAAAGTAAATCGCATTCGGGAACTGTTGCCAGACTGCGGCCTGTCTACAGACATGATTACGGGCTTTTGCACAGAAACCGAAGAGGAGCACCAGGAATCTTTGAGCCTGATGGAATATTGCAAGTTTGATCTTGCCTACATGTACTTTTATTCTGAAAGGCCAGGTACACTGGCAGCCAAAAGATTTGCAGATGATGTAACGCTGGAAGATAAAAAAAGAAGGCTGCAGGAAATGGTGACGCTGCACAGAATACACTCATTGGAGAGCATGCAAAAAGAAGTAGGCAAAACTTTCAGGGTTTTGGT
>JAYTBG010000060.1:0-2198 GCA_043737055.1 Chitinophagaceae bacterium
ACAAAATATAAGGATCTATGCAAGTGGGGTTAATCTTTTTACCATTACTAAATTCACAGGTTTAGACCCTGAGGTAGATGGTATACCTCCCACACGGCAATACATTTTCGGTATTACGGCAGCATTTTAATCATCAATCATTGCATAAACACAATAGCATTATGAAAAAGAATCGTTTTAAAATATCATTTTTTACACTCCTTGCCAGCACTGTTATTTATTCCGGTTGCGATAAATCTAAATTAGACTTAATGCCACATGGGCCTACGGAGGCATCCTATTTTTTAACAGAGGCTGATTTTACCAAGGCTGTGTATGGTACTTACGCCAAGATGAGCGACTTCTACTGGTTTAATGGAAACAACCCAAATATTGGTCTGTTTACGTTGCCGGGAGACGACATAACTACCAATTCATCTAATGATGAATCAGAAATTTTTGGTTCATTACAACCTAGCAGTGGCCGGGTGAGCTATATGTTCCAAAAATTTTACCAGATGATTGGCAGGGCCAATGTAGTTATCGAAAAAACAGACGGGGTCGCTAATGGTATTTACACTACACCTAACCTTAAAAACCATCACAAAGGGGAAGCATTATTCCTTAGAGGATTTGGTTATTACTATCTCTGGAATTATTATGGTACTGCTCCCTTAAGATTGAAGCGCCCGGTTACATCTTCCGAATTCACACCACCAAGTACTACCGGCACACAACTGCTAGACCAGGCTATAAAAGATCTTACTGAAGCAGCAGCTTTGTTGCCTACATCCTGGGTGGCATCTGAGCGGGGCAGGGTTACCGCCAATGCAGCAAATGGACTCTTAGGTAAGGCTTTATTATTCCGGGCTTCTGCCACAAAAACCACTACAGACTATCCCCTGGCAATAGCTGCTTTTAATAAAATTACCGGCTTAAGCCTTGTACCTAATTTTCGGGATAACTTTTCAGATGCAACAGAAAATAACAATGAGTCTTTGTTTGAGTTCCAGGCTGCAAAGCCTTTTGGCTCTGACAATGTATGGCTCGATAACGACTTTGACAACCCGATAGGTTCGATGTCTATTTATTGGGGGCACTATAGCAATCATTGGTCTTTATTTGGAGGCTCACGTTATTTTGCAACCACAAAACTTGTGGCTGCATTTGATGCGGCAGACCCACGGAGGGCAATTACTTTAGATGCAGGCAACCGAAACGTTAACAAGTACAACACCACTGATAATAGCACCGGTGGCGATCCTGGCTCAAGAGATAACTATCGCATCCTCAGGTTAGCTGATGTAAAACTTTTAAAGGCTGAAGCCTTAATTCAATCCGGAGGGTCTACTTCTGAAGCCATCGGGCTTATTAATGAGGTACGGACACGTGCCCGAAACATGGTGCCCGCTGGGACATTTCCGGCTGACAGATCACTTGCAGAAACCAGCAGGCCAATCATAATGGGCTGGATTATGGATGAGCGTTTTATTGAATTGGCCGGAGAAGGACAGCGCTGGCTTGATTTAAGAAGGTGGCACCTGCAAGGACTTATTACGTTAGATAACAATTACTTCAGTTCTAACGTGCCCATGCAGTTTATAGCTCCCAGGCATTTGCTATTGCCTATCCCTAACAGTGAGCGAGACGTTAATCCGAATGTGGTTCAAAATGTAGGTTACGAGTAAATACTAACCATTTATAAATTAACTTAAGAAGCAGCAATCGGTACATACGAAAAGGGTTCTCATTATGAGGGCCTTTTTTTTTAGAGGAAAGCAGCAACCAATATGATTAAGAAAATTAAAATCTTTTGCTGCATCATGCTGTTCTTTACAGCCCCTCTTTTGGCCCAAAAATCGGGCGACGCTTCCTGGATTAGTATGGCCGCCATGCCTGATACCAATACATGGTTATTTTATAAAAAGCAGGTTGCCATCGCATTAATACCCAAAATAGCCTTGCTGCAAATTGCAACTGATAGTAAATACTGGTTGTACATAAATGGAAAATTAGTTGTGAGAGAAGGGCAATTAAAACGGGGTCCAAACTCAACAGATACTTATTATGATGAACTAGACATTGCTCCTTTTTTAAAACGGGGGAAAAATACTTTTAGCGTCCTCACCTGGTATTGGGGCAAGCATGGCTTCGCTCACAACAGCAGTAGTAAAACAGCACTGTTTTTTCAATGTAATGCGCTCGGTATTTTCAGCGAT
>JAYTBG010000061.1:0-12736 GCA_043737055.1 Chitinophagaceae bacterium
AGTGCACCAGTAAACGGAATGGTTACTATCTCCATGTTATCATGCGGATGGGTACCAAAGGCGCCACCGCCGGCAATAAAATCATCGTTTAAAACCCTCAATAAACCAAACCTCAGTTTTTCAGGATCATGATAGTTGCTAAAGCTGAAATAATAATTTGGTTTCAGCCAGCCGTAGTCGGCACTGCCTCTTTCACTGGCCTTGTGTAAAGTCATTTTCATAACAAATAATTTAATTGATGTTTAAACATCAAATATTATGCCAGTCAGTTGACTGCGATTTTGCACTAAAACATTGGAAAACTAATCTACAAAAAGAAGCAGCGCTGGTGGTGCGCTGCTTCTATTACATGTCAGGAGGTGGTTAACAATTTTGTGCGTAGAGGTGAGAAGCCTGCAACTCCGTGTAGTGCTTGCCCAATAGTACCGTTATTTGGTGCGATAGGCCCTTTAAATTTGACATTCCTTTTTTATACAATCTAATCACAGATTTCTCCAAATACTGGATATGCTTTCAGATGATGTTTATGTTCTTCTGTCCGGTGAAAAGATGCGTAGTTCCAAGCAGATTTTTAGCTGACTCACTTTCTACGTCAAAGCTGGTTTCGTTAAGGCTAAATAATATCGCATTCAGTTCATCAATATTGCTTTCGCTTTCATCGGCTTTTGCTTCAAAATATTGCTTCAGCTGGTCGGAACCGGAATTAAAAGCTGCCTGCTCAAAAGCCATCATTCTTTCAAAGTTTGCAGTTATCAGGTTTTGTAATTCTTTGGTAGCAAGGTTAGGATTACTCATGAGGGTATGTTTAGTGATTTGCAAATTGATTAACGTCAGATTGTGTTAGAAAAAGTTTAGCCACAGATGCCAACGCCAGCAGGTGAAGACCGGCATGCTTAACGCTGAGCCAGTATTCGGGGGCAGCGTTCATTCCCACTGCATCGGCTACCGAAATTACTCTAAGGGTGAGTTGCTTTTTGTAGAGTTCACTGTGCACAATTTTCATAACGGGTCGTTTGTAGTTTTCATTGTATCAATTGAAATACTATGCCAACATTATTCAAAGCATATTTGCTATTTCCTCTGGGGAAACTATTGCTCGGCTATGTCGAAACTTTGGTACACATAAAAAAAAAGCAACTCCTGTGGGGAATTGCTTTCTACAAATTTTTTTAAATACCGTTTTAATTGCTGTTCGTCCAGTCGTCTTGCGTCAATGCGGTAGACTGATCTTCTTCCCGATATTCGTTATATTCAATAATAAAGTTATTTCTTCCTTCTCCAGTTATGATGCTCATGAATTTTTGCTGCACAAGTTCCAGCATGTTCAGAAAAATGAAAATGGCATGAATCCGGTTCTCGCAGGGCTCAAATATTTTTTCGAACGAAAGCGTTTTTTCTTTTTGGCTGATGGTAAGCATGTAGTGCCGAATGCCTTCCATGGTGTAGTCGTACTGCACAACGGTATGCACAGGCTTATTATTTTTGTCCTGTATGCGAAGTATAACCTTTTCAAAGGCCTTCATCAACTTAAACAATGTGAGGGTTTGTATTTCGGTGCCCTCGCCGGCTTCTTCCCCTATTTGCGACAGCTCCCTTTGCAAATTACCCCGTTTGATCATGAGCATGCGCTCTGCTTCTAACTCTGCCATCACCACAGAAGCCTCTTTGAATTTTTTGTATTCTAGGATCTTATCTACCAACTCCTGCCTTGGATCGATCTCGTTCCCGGATGCATCCAGCTCCTTCCTCGGCAACAGCATCTTAGCCTTGATGCGCATGAGCGTACTTATAAACAAAATGAATTCGCTGCTCAACTCGATGTTGAGTTTTTCAGACTGATGAATATGATCTAGAAATTCGTTGGTTATTTTAGTGATAGGGATATTGTAAATATCCAGCTCGTCTCTTTCAATAAAAAAAAGAAGGAGGTCAAAAGGGCCTTCAAATTGGTCAAGCTTGATTTGGTAACTGGTATTATTCAAAATAACTTTTTTTGTTGTGCGCTGAACCCTTGCTTGAAAGCGTGCAGGGTCGGTAAAATTATGGCTTTTTGTTTTTATATGCCTCAGGAAACCGACGATCTGTTCAGGACAGAAGCTGGGAGCAGACCCTTCGGCAGGTTTTAATATTCCTGACCAGAGCTATAGAACGATATGATTTAAAAGTAAAGTATATACTTCGGACAGTGTAGGTTTAGGCATGTATTTCTGGTTGATGAAGGCTTACCACTAATTTTAAACTGGATCGTAGCAACCATCAGCTACCAACCCATGAAGCGTATACTGTGCATCTTTACCCTGCGTGGCAAAACCGGCCAAAATCTACTAAGCAGGCTCCGGCTTTATCAGCATGAGAATCTTCTTTAGGTCCTGTGCATTACTTTTTCAAGGAATCCCTTATTTCCATAAGAAGCTTGTCAGTGCTTGATGGACCGGCGTCTATAACCACCTCTTTCTTTTTGGTCCGGTTAATACCTTTAATCACAACAAATAATACAAGGGTAACAGTAACAAATTTTATCAGAGCAGCGAGGAAGCTGCCATACTTTACTGCCCCCCATTTAAGCGCAGAAATTTCGGATGCTCCTACGGCTTCAAGCGCAGGCTTTAATAGCAGCGGCGTTACCACATCTTCTACCAGGGAAGATATCACAGCCCCGAAAGCTGCTCCAATTACCACAGCAATTGCGAGGTCAATAATATTGCCCCTCACTGCAAAATCTTTAAATTCTTTGATGAGTCCCATGTAAGTAGTTTTGTGTTTTGGAAATAACCTGATCGTTTTTCAATATAATAAAATTATGGTAATAACGTTTATTTCGGGCAACTTTGCCGCTCATTAAATGGCATGAACAACAAACTCATTAGCTGGCTCCTTTTTGGCTCGCTTTCTTTTATTTGGGGTAGTAGTTTTATTTTGATCAAAGGTGGGCTGCTTCATCTTTCAGCCTACCAGGTAGCATCTCTTCGCATCATCTCGTCCGGCCTTGTGCTACTCCCGGTGGCTATAGCAAGCAGGCGACAAATACCTCGTGATAAACTAGGTATCATTTTTTTATCAGGCCTGATAGGAAGTTTATTGCCAGCCTATTTGTTTTGCCTTGCAGAGGAGGAAATTGACAGCTCCCTTGCAGGTACACTCAATTCCTTGACGCCCATTTTTGCCATTATTGCGGCAGCTCTATTTTTTCAAACAAAAACTCCCCGTTACAAACTGTGGGGCATATTGCTGGCTTTGTCGGGCAGCGTATTGCTATTTCTTTCTCAGCCAGGTTTTAAAGACAACAGTAATGCAATCTCTATATTGTATGTGGTATTGGCCACTGCATTTTACGGCTACAATGTAAATATGGTACAGCGGCACCTGGGCAACATCAGTTCACTAAAAGTGGTGTCTGTTGCCCTCAGCTTAAACGCTATCCCCGCTGCTGTCGTGCTATTTTTTACGGGCTATTTTGAACAGGACTTTTTGCAAAAAGACATCTTGATTTCCACTGGGTATGCAGCAGTGCTTGGCATTTTTGGGACTGCCCTCGCTACAGTTCTTTTCTACATTTTAATCAAGCGGGCTGGTGCAGTGTTCGCCTCCATGGTAACGTATGGCATACCTGCTGTTGCTATTTTTTGGGGAATTATTTACGGAGAAGAAGTAGGGTGGAAACAAATACTCGCTGTCTTTATTATACTGGCGGGGGTTTGGCTGGCAAACCGGAAACCGAAACAGATTTCGGGAGTATGACTATGGTGCCGTGAAGTGGGCGGGTTCGAGCCGGCACAAGCAATGCTGTGAAATTTTATCCTCCTATTTTGCCCTTAGCTCAATCTATTTAAAGAATAGAATTTCCTTCTTGCCATCATTCACTACAGCTTTGCTGCCCAGTAGTTTTTTCCCTTTAGGATTGTAGTAGTCAAGATAGAGGGTGTCTCCCTTGCGGATATATCGCCCCGGATAGCGAGTGTTTTTTACGCTGTCAAAAAGTTGACGGTAAAATTCAAAATAATTATTTTCTTTAATATCGAAATGAGAATCGTTCATATCTGCAATAGATGTGAAGCTGAGAACCACTTTGCTCGCATTAAAAGCAGCTTCGTCTTTTTTAAACTGTGCAGTAGGGGAGCAGGACCAGGCAATACTTGCAACAATCAATACCAGGAAAGTATATTTCATACAGGCGAATTTATAGTAACGCTTGCAAAAGTAGGGCTATTTATACCGCCTTGCAGCATTTAGGGCCCCTGGGCTAAAATTCTTTCAAACCTGCAATAAGGCAGGGGTTTAAGACCTGGAGCATTGTTCAGTTTAAGGCTAAAAAAAGTTTTTACTTATTTTTAAATACAACAGCCAAGCCCTACCTTTGCGCCCTAAAATACAAACCTTTTATACTTTAAATACTTTTTATGGCCAATACCGGTAAAGTAAAATCCATCATCGGCGCTGTTGTAGACGTACAGTTTGATGCCGAATCGAAACTTCCCGAAATCTTGAATGCATTGGAATTAATCCGTGAGAACGGTGACAAGCTTGTACTTGAAGTGCAGCAGCATTTGGGAGAAGATAGTGTGAGAACAATTGCGATGGATGGTACCGAAGGTTTGGTCCGTGGCACTAAAGTAATTGATACCGGTAAGCCAATTGCCATGCCGGTAGGCGATGGTATTAAGGGCCGTCTTTTTAATGTAACAGGTGATGCTATTGACGGATTGCCACAGGTAAGCAAAGAAAATGGTCGTGCTATTCACGCAAAGCCGCCATTATTTGAAGACCTGAGTACTGCCAATGAAATTCTTTACACAGGTATCAAAGTAATCGATCTGATTGAGCCTTATGCAAAAGGTGGTAAAATTGGTTTGTTTGGTGGTGCTGGTGTTGGTAAAACAGTTTTGATTCAGGAATTGATCAACAATATTGCGAAAGCATACAATGGTGTATCTGTATTTGCAGGTGTGGGAGAAAGAACACGTGAAGGAAATGATCTGATGCGTGAGATGATTGAAGCAGGCATCATGAATTACGGCGAGAAATTTAAACACAGCATGGAAGAAGGCGGATGGGATCTTGCTTCTGTAGATATGGAAGGTTTGAAAGATTCTAAAGCAACTTTCGTTTTTGGTCAGATGAACGAACCACCAGGAGCAAGAGCTCGTGTGGCTTTGAGCGGTTTGACAATTGCGGAATATTTCCGTGATGGAGATGGAGAAGGCCAGGGTAAGGATATTCTTTTCTTCGTAGATAACATCTTCCGTTTTACACAGGCAGGTTCTGAGGTATCGGCTTTATTGGGTCGTATGCCATCGGCGGTGGGTTACCAACCTACACTTGCTACAGAAATGGGCTTGATGCAGGAGCGAATTACTTCTACCAAAAACGGTTCCATTACATCTGTTCAGGCGGTATATGTGCCTGCGGATGATTTGACTGATCCGGCGCCGGCAACTACGTTTGCGCATTTGGATGCAACAACTGTATTGAGTCGTAAAATTGCGGATTTGGGTATTTATCCTGCGGTAGATCCTTTGGATTCTACTTCAAGAATATTAACGGTAGCCATTGTGGGCGAAGAGCATTACAATACTGCCGACAGAGTTAAGTTAATTTTACAGCGCTATAAAGAATTACAGGATATCATCGCCATTCTTGGTTTGGATGAGTTGAGTGATGAAGATAAATTGATCGTATCAAGAGCCCGTAAAGTACAACGTTTCCTTTCTCAGCCCTTCTTTGTGGCAGAGCAATTTACCGGTTTAAAAGGTGTACTCGTGCCCATAGAAGATACCATTCGTGGTTTCAATGCCATCATGGACGGCGAAGTGGATGAATACCCCGAAGCAGCATTTAACCTGGTAGGTACGTTAGAAGATGCGGTAGAAAAAGGCAAGAAGTTGATGGCTGCAGCGCAAGCCTAACTAGTATGGAGTACTAAGTACTCAGTATTTAGATACAGGCCCTATTTTCTTTTAAAAAGTATTCTTATGGGAATGCATAATTTTAAAGAATTAAAAATTGGCAGCGCTCTATGAAATTAGCGTAAGACATTTATCAGCTAAGCTCGAGTTTTCCTAAGGAGGAGATTTATGGTCTTTGTTCACAATTAAAAAGATTTGCAGTTTCCGTGCCTTCAAATATTTCAGAAGGAGCCGGCAGAGCCACAGACGCACAGTTTAGATATTTTCTGGAGGTAGCAATGGGTTCGTGCAATGAAATACAAACTCAACTAGAACTTGCTACACGTTTTGGATTTACGAAGAAAGAAAAGGCTGATAAGATTGGTGATGAAACTTTCCAGGTATACAAAATGATATTGTCGTTTTACAATACTCTTCATAAATAAAACGCTTGTCTTAGTACTAAATACTTTTTACTAAGTACTCAAATAGTTGATTATGACACTTGAAATACTAACACCAGATCGTAAAATTTTTAGCGGAGATGTATTTGGCGTGCAGTTGCCGGGTATTAGTGGTTTGTTTGAAGTGCTGGACAAGCATGCTCCAATGGTAAGTGCACTTAAAGCTGGTAAGCTTAAAATATTAAAAGATAAGACCAACACAGCTTCTTATACCATCCAGGGTGGTTTTGTAGAAGTACTAAACAATAAGACCACCGTTTTGGTAGAAGGTGCGCTTGAAGTATAGATCAACTACCGGTACAAATTTTTAAGCCCTTGCAATCTGCAGGGGCTTTTTTATTAACTCTGTGTTTAGAATTGTTTTTTAACCATCATATAGCACCATGCAGTAAACGGCATCAATGCAGTGAGTAGCCAGTAGTGGCCACTGGTGCACACATCTACAATTAATGCGATCGGCACCAGATAGACGGGGTAGCCAAGAAATAAAATCCCGAAAAGAATCGAATCAAAATGGTCGCTGTCATATGCCTTTTTACTAGCTATTTTTTTTGCACTTAAATACATAGGAAAGTGAAGCAAAGCGCCTAAAATAGCAGGGATCTGTAGGCACATTCTTGTAAGCGAAGAAACAGGTGCTCGCATTTTTTTCTCAAGCATTTCCTGATCATTTTTGTCGATTTCGTACACAAGTGGTTCCAGTGCTTTCTGCAAATGATTGTTAAAGGCATTTACCGATTTTCCAAAACCATTATCTCCCGGAAAATCTTTTTTATAAATAAACTCCCCAAAATTCAGATCTATATTTTTACCAAATTTGGAAAAACTTTGGTAGTTGAGTCCGGCGGGTAGTACTGCCAGTTTAATTCCTTCTTCCCAACTGCTAATAGCAAGGCGGGCGGTGCCTTTCATTAGCGGCCGAAGATGCCATTCGTTGACGCATCTGCCCTCGCTAAAAATTAAAACGATTCCATCATTTTTAAAAATTTCTTTGCAGGCCTCAAATGTCTGGTAGTTGTGTTCCATATTTTCAACTCCTTCAGAAGCTCTGTAAACAGGTAACATTTTCAAAGACCGCAACAGCATAGCTACCCACTTATTTTTAAAAGCATCGCCCCTGGCAAGTGAGTACACAGGCTTCTTAAACAGCGACGAAATAACAACGGCATCTAAAAAAGAGTTGGGATGATTGGATGCAATTAACAGCGGGCCTTTGGAGGCGAGCATGGCTTTGTTGGTAACCCGCAACCTCCTGCAGTACATCCAAAAGCTAATAGCAGCAGGTATTTTAAGCAGCCGGTAGAGCAATGATAATTTTTGGTGAATATAGTTGTTCGGGTTGAATGTTGCAGTTGGCAGTCTGTAGATGGAAGTTGGTAGATGACAGGTAGCGGTTGTTGGATGACAGTGGACAGATGAGAGTTGGCGGTGTGCAGTTGGCAGATGAGAGCGGTTTCAAATGCCACCGTTGACCAGTAACCATTGACCATTCACATTCCCCTAATTCAACTGCGGATCTGTAGGAAAGTGGATCATGCGTTCATATTTTCCACCAAGGTGAATGAGGCTTGCTTTCCAGATATTATGCTCTGGAGTATCAAATATAATTGTGCTGGTAGCCTCTACTGTGAGCCAGCTATTTTCCTCCATCTCTCCCAACAACTGCCCTTCGCTCCAGCCGCTATATCCTAAGAAGAATTTTATTTTTTTTGGATCAATACTTCCTTTGAGTATCAGGTTTTTGAGGGTTGCATAGTCGCCTCCCCAATAAGAATCACCCGATAGTTTTATACAGTCAGGCAGCAGGTGTGGGTATTGGTGCACGTAATGCAGTGTGTCTGGCTGCACAGGTCCACCCTTAAACACCGGCCAGTCGAAGCCAGCAAGTAACGGTAGCAGTTCGTCTAACTTTTGCGGAAACAAATTATTAAGAACAAACCCGAAGCTACCTTCCTCTTTTTCGTGCCGGCAAAGCAACACCACCGACCTCTTAAAGGATGGGTCTTTTAAAAATGGTTCTGCAATTAATAGTATGCCGGATGCCGGAGAAATCATATTTGTAAAGTAAGATTTTATTACAAAAAAAAGTAAAAAAAGGCATGCAGCGCCGCTGGTAAACCTACGTTAATTATAAAATTGTTGATTTATATAAAGTGTTTAAAAAGGTTATTGGGTTAGATTTGTAGCTTTAGCTACATTCAAGTACAGCAAGCGATTCATGAAAAAAATTTTCCCCATTATTACGATTCTTACACTGCTTAGTTTATTAGGTCTTATCTTTTTTCAGATTAAATGGATACAAAGTGCGAAGGATATTAAAGAGCAGCAATTGTCTGAAAATATAAGCAGGGCAACTGCTGAAGCAGCCGAGAAACTAATGGTGGAACGAAACATCTTGCCGTATGCGAAAAAAAATGAATTATTGTTTCCTTCCGAGAAACGGGGCATGGAATTTATGAAAAATTCTGTGATTCAGCGTTTTAGTAAAGTGGAGATTAGCGAGATTGTCAAAAGCTCCCTGCACAAATACCTCATCAGGGATGTTCCTTTTGAGTTTGCCATTGCACAAAACAACATTCTCGGCGAGGAGATTCAAACGGAGAATTTTTATAAATATGCCGTTGATACTGTCGATAACTTTCAGCATGTTTATCCTTTGGTTGCCCCCAGCGGCTCAAGTATGGAAAATCTAACAATGGAAGAAGTGCTGGTGGTTATCGTTCCTAATGAACGCTCTATTGTTTTGAAAGAAATTTTTTGGTTTATCCTCGGGTCCATTTTGTTTACGATCATCATCACCACCGCTTTTTATATTACCATCCGCAGCTTGCTGAAGCAGAAAAAATTAAGTGAGATAAAGTCTGATTTTATTAATAACATGACCCATGAGTTCAAAACTCCGCTGGCGACAATTTCACTTGCCGTGGATGCGCTGAAAAATGAAAAAGTGATGGGCGATAAGGAAAAGACCCAATATTTTACCGGCGTCATAAAAGAGGAAAATAAGCGAATGAACAAACAGGTAGAAGCAATTTTGCAGGCTGCGCTACTTGATAAACAAGAGGTGCAACTCAACCTCAAAAGGCACGGGGCTCACAACCTTATCGGCATTGCGGTAAATAACATGACCTTACCCATACAGGAAAAAGATGGTGTGCTTGAAGTAAAGCTTGATGCCGGCAATGATGTCATTCTTGCAGATGAAGTTCATTTTATCAATTTCGTAAACAACCTCCTGGATAATGCGGTGAAATATTCAAAAGATAACCCCCACATTAAACTGACAACCCTCAACAGCGGACAGCAATTTAAAATAAGAATTGAGGACAATGGCATCGGAATGAATAAGGAGACACTTAGCCGCATATTTGAAAAATTTTACCGTGCCCATACAGGCAACATCCATAATGTAAAAGGCTTTGGTCTTGGGCTGAGTTATGTAAAAACTATGGTGAATGCCCACCAGGGAACTATCAAAGCAGAAAGCACTCTCGGTAAAGGAAGCTGTTTTACCATCAGCCTGCCCTTAGCCAAATAACCAGTACCAGTCGCAACCACACAATCAGCGATAAACTTAGTCACCCTGCCAGGCTTAGGTTACCCACAGCTTTCCACAGCTTTCCACATTCAATTCACAATCAAAAACGTCAGTCTTATGTTAAATCCAGCCCCCGTCGGGCTGTAGCTCTGTGGAAAAATAACTTTTCTCAAAAAAGTGTCGCAAAGTGGGAAAAAGTGTTATTTTGTGTAGATAATACTTAGTAACCAACTTATTTCTCCTCATGATAGGCTTTTTGGGCGAATTTGAAGCAACCATCGACACTAAAGGAAGATTCCTTTTGCCGGCCGGCTTTAAAAAGCAACTGCCGAAGGAGGGTGCTGCCCAATTTGTTATCAATCGTGGATTTGAAAAATGCCTTACCCTTTATCCACTTCCCACCTGGCAGCCCATCTTTAACCAGATCAGCCAATTGAACGATTTCGATCCCAAAGTAAGAGAGTTTCGCCGCTATTTTTTAAATGGTGCTACCGAGATAGACCTTGATACGGCAGGGCGTCTGCTGTTACCTAAAAACCTGATGGGGCATGCTTCCCTTGAAAAGGACATTGTGTTGGTATCGGCAGTTAACAAAATTGAGATTTGGGATAAAACCAAGTATAAAGAGTTCTTTGAATCATTTACCCCCGAGGCCTTTAGCAACCTGGCCAACGAAGTGATGAATAAACCTGGTGAGAGTTTGACGTAAAGCTGAGAGTATGGAAAACGCCGAAAATATCAGGGAAGATCAAGATGCCGCCGATCTATCCGGTAGCTACCATGTGCCGGTATTATTACAGGAAGCCATCGAGGCCCTGAACATAAGGCCATCTGGTGTTTACGTCGATTGCACTTTTGGTGGCGGTGGTCATAGTAAAGAAATTCTTAAGCATTTAAATGGGGATGGAAAGCTCATCGTATTTGACCAGGATGAGGCTGCCAAAAAGAATGTGCCCAGCGATAAGCGGATCATTTTTGTTGCCCAAAACTTTCGTCACCTGCAAAAATTTCTTCGCCTGCACAAGCACCCCCAGATAGATGGCATCCTGGCCGATCTGGGCGTTTCCAGTTACCAGTTTGATGAAGCTGCAAGAGGTTTTTCTACAAGGTTTGATGCCGCACTGGATATGCGAATGGATAACAGGCAGCCACTTACCGCCGCCGATATTCTAAACAATCATACCGAACTCCAGCTCCACAAAATATTTGAAAAATTTGGGGAAGTAACCAATTCTAAAACGCTTGCTAAAACAATTGTAGAGCAAAGAACTATTAGCCCTTTTAAATCCATCAATGCTTTCAAGCAGTCGGTTCAGGGTATCGTTAAAGGCAACCCTAATAAATATTTTGCGCAGGTTTTTCAGGCTCTGCGCATAGCGGTAAATGATGAGATGGGTGCACTTGAAGAAATGCTGCAGCAGGCAGTTGCAGCATTAAAGCCACGAGGCAGGTTGGTAGTAATCAGTTTTCATTCTTTGGAAGACAGGATGGTTAAAAATTTTATAAAGCACGGTGCGGTGCAGGAACCGGAGGCAGATGATGTTTATGGCACTCGTCCGGAGAGTCCCTTAACTACAATCAGCAAAAAGCCAATTGGCGCCAGTGCTGCGGAGTTAAAAATTAATCCACGCTCAAGAAGCGCCAAGTTAAGGATTGCACAAAAAAATTAGTGATGCGTGAACAGCATAAAAATATAGAATCAAATGCCTTTTTAAAAAAGGATTGGAGAAAGATGTTTAACTACAAATGGATTGTGCGCAACATTCCTTTCTTTCTTTTCCTGGCCGGCCTGGCTGTATTGTACATCTATAATGGCCACATGGCCGATAAGTTGGTAAGGAAGATAGCAGCAAGTGAAAAGAACATTAAAGAACTGGAGTACGAATACAAATCTGTAAAGGCAGATGTGATATACAGAAGCAAAGCAAGTGAACTCGTAAAAGCAGTAGAGCCACTCGGGCTCAAAGAACCGAAGCAGCCGCCGGTGGTATTAAATGCCCCCGTTGCAGCTAAATAGTTTCGGGTGAACTGAACTAAGAGGTCATTTAAATAAGCTCTAAAATGATTGGTTTAAACAATAACGACCTACAAAAATTAAAAATCAAAAAGCCCCTTTGGGGGTCGGGGAATGGAAATTAAAAACGACATATTATGGAGAGTCTACTTGTGCTTTTTGGGCATAGTGGTACTGAGTGCCATGGTATTGGGTCGTGCATTTTACCTGCAACAGGTGCAGGGCAATTACTGGAGAGAAATGGGCGAAAGTCTTCAACTAAAATACCTGCCGATAGATGCAGAGCGTGGGAGCATTTATAGCGAAGACGGTAACCTTCTTAGCACATCCATCCCGGTGTTTGATATATATGTAGATTTTGCCGCAGAAGGCTTAAGAGAAAAACAAGGTAAGCGTTTTAAAGAAAATGTAGACTCGTTAAGCCTTTCTATGGCTTCTCTATTTAAAGACAAAACCGCTGCAAATTATAAAAAATTGTTGCAACTGGCCTATAAGAATAAGGACAGGTATTTCGCATTAAAGAAGAAAATATCATTTGATGAATACCGCATGCTCCGCAATTTTCCACTGGTACGCCAGGGTAGAAACAAGAGTGGTTTCATCATAGACACCCGTGACAAACGCATCAATCCATACGTGCTATTGGCCAACAGAACCATTGGCCTTTCAAGATTAGATTCAAAAAAAAATGTGGGTCTGGAGCTTACTTACGACAGCTTACTTAGAGGGATATCAGGCCAAAGGTTGATGCGCTATGTGGGCGGATCTTACATGCCGGTAATGGGCTCGGAACTTGATCCGGTAAACGGAAAAGATATCATTACAACGTTGGACACCT
>JAYTBG010000062.1:0-5521 GCA_043737055.1 Chitinophagaceae bacterium
AATCTTATTTTCCACAACCAGTTTTTCCACTTCTGCTTGTTGCAGATCCAGCGAGAGACTGATATTGGTGCGCACTTTACCGTTGATTGAAACCGGGTATTCTTTGCTGCTTTCCACCAACAATGCAGGGTTGAAAGTTGGATAGTTTGCATCAAGGATAGAAGCACCCTCCAAATCTCCCCCTGAAGGGGAGACTTTCGAAGATCTTAATTGCCGGTACAGTTCCTCGGTAATATGAGGTGCATATGGCGCCAGTAAAATTAACAGGGGTTCTAAGATTTCTTTCTTATTACATTTTATATCTGCCAGGTCATTCACGGCTATCATAAAGGCACTCACGGCTGTGTTAAAAGAAAATTTCTCTGTGTCCTCTTCTATTTTTTTGATGGTGCGATGCAGGATTTTTAATTCTGCGTCAGTGGCTTTTTCATCTGTCCACACTTTTCCTTTTAGATCATCATTAAATAACCTCCACAATTTTCTTAAGAATCTATGTACTCCTTCAATTCCTTTTGTATCCCATGGTTTGCTTTGTTCTACAGGGCCAAGGAACATTTCGTACATGCGGAAGGTGTCGGCGCCGTATTTGTCACAAAGATCAACAGGATCAACAGTATTGAAATAGCGTTTTGACATCTTTTCTGTTTCACTACCACAAATGTATTTACCATCCTCTAAAATGAATTTGGCAATAGCGAATTCTCCATTTTTCCAGTTCTTAAATTCTTCAGTCTTTAATTCTAATCCATCGACGATGTTTACATTAACATGAAGTGGCGTAAATTTTATTGAGCAGTAGTTGGGAGTATTGGGATTAATTTGAGTCTCAATTATTTCATCGAGTAACTGTAGTGAAGTTGAAGTTTCGGTACTATCTAAATCATATTGAGTGATATTTCTAAGAATGTTTGCTGATACAAAAATATTTTTTTCCGTAACCTTATTTAATAGCATACTTCCATCTTCCTTATAAATTGCGGCTCTTGTATATTCTTCCAGCCTATAAACAAACCTACTACTTCCTGTTATCATCCCCTGGTTCAACAATTTCTTAAACGGCTCATCGAAACCAATCAATCCCAGGTCAAACAACACTTTGGTCCACATACGGCTGTACAACAGATGCCCCACGGCATGCTCTGTGCCGCCGATATAAAGGTCTACCTGGTTCCAATAATCGCTGGCTTTGCGGTCGCAAAAAGTTTCGCTGTTGTGCGGATCCATGTAACGTAGAAAATACCAGGAGGAGCCGGCGTAGCCGGGCATGGTACTCGTCTCCCTTCTGACCTCACCCCCAACCCCTCTCCCAGGGAGAGGGGAGCCAGCCCCCGCCTCGCTTGCAGCCATTTTATTTTTGGAAAGTTCTTCAGCAATTTTTTTAAGTACGGCAGGCAAATATTTGTTCACCTCAACATTCGTGAATCTTATCATTTCGAAACCATGTTCTTTCAACCATTCCTGCCTTGCTGTATCAAAGTCTTGCTGTTCTTTATAACTATGATATTCACCATCTATTTCAACTACCAGTTTGGCTTCCAAACAAACAAAATCTGGAATATAGCCTGCAATTGGGTGTTGCCTGCGAAATTTAAATCCATCCACCTGCCTGTTCCTTAACTCCTGCCAAATAATATTTTCTTCTTCAGTAGGTTCTTTCCTATTTTGTTTCGCAAATTCCAATGTCTTCCTCCACTCATCAACTGTGCTGTTTATGTAGCCGTAAGAAGTGAGGTCTTGCGTTCCCCTCTCCAAAGGAGAGGGGCTAGGGGTGAGGTCTGCCCCCATTTTATGGAGAAGGGATGGGGATGAGGGGGTGTATACCCACTCCTTAATATTCGCAAGAGGCCCTTCGCCCTCCGGCCCTGGCCCATACTTCTCTACGTGTGGCAATTCCAACGGCAATTCTTCTGCATCCAAAGGCAATGCAATTCCATCACTCCAAATAATGGGAAACGGCTCACCCCAATAACGTTGGCGGCTAAAGCCCGCATCCCGCATCCGGTAATTTACTTTGCGTTTGCCTATGCCCAATTCTTCTATTTTGTTATTGGCGACAGTGATCGCATCTTTCATGAGCAGACCATTCAAAAAACCAGAGTTTTCTAAAATGGCTTCTTTGGTAGGATTAGCTTCTTCACCGTTGAAGTGGCTTCCTATAATGTTGCTGATGGGAATATCAAAATGTTTGGCAAAGGCAAAGTCACGCTGATCTCCGCAAGGCACACCCATAATGGCACCGGTACCATAACCTGCCAATACATACTCTGCAATCCAAATGGGTATTTTTTTTCCGTCAAAAGGATTGATAGCATAAGCCCCGGTAAAGCAACCTGTAATTTGTTTTACTTCCGCCTGCCTTTCCCGGTCACTGCGGCTTTTTACATAAGTGAGGTACTCATCAATTTCCCCGGCCTGCTCCTTACTCACTATGTCTTTTACCATTTCATGTTCAGGCGCCACTACCATGAAGTCCACGCCAAAAATCGTATCTGGCCTTGTTGTATAGACCTTCAAAGTTTTGACTTTTGACTTTTGACTTTTGACTTCAAAATCGATTTCTGCACCCTCGCTTTTCCCAATCCAGTTGCGCTGCATTTCCTTCATGCTTTCGCTAAATTCTACTTTCTCCAACCCTTCCAGTAAACGGTCGGCGTAAGAAGTAATGCGCAGATACCACTGCCGCATTTTCTTTTTTTCTACGGGATGGCCCCCACGTTCGCTAACACCATTCACTACTTCATCGTTGGCTAGCACCGTACCCAGGGCTTCGCACCAGTTCACTTCGCCGTATGCACAAAACGCCAGGCGGCGCCTCATCAACCAATCACTTTTTGTTTTTTCATCAAATGCATTCCACTCTTCTGCGGTAAAACTGTTGCATCCTTTGCTTCCATATTTTGCTACCAGCTCGCTAATGGGCCTTGCTTTTTTTTGGGTGTTGCAAAAATAACTATGGTACAATTGTAAGAATATCCACTGCGTCCACTTGTAGTATTTAGGATCGCTTGTGCGTACTTCCCGATCCCAATCGTAACAAAAACCAATTTTATCTAACTGCGCTTTAAAAGTGGCGATGTTTTTCTCGGTAGTATCCGCAGGATGTTGACCCGTTTCTATGGCATACTGTTCTGCGGGAAGGCCAAAGCTATCAAAGCCCATGGGGTGCAAAACATTAAATCCTTTCAGTCTTTTATATCGGCTGTAAATGTCACTGGCGATATACCCGAGTGGATGGCCAACGTGCAGGCCTGCACCACTGGGATAAGGGAACATATCCAACACAAAACATTTTGGCTTCGCCGAATCATTGCTCACCTTATAGAGGTTGTTGGTTCTCCAGTAGTCCTGCCATTTCTTTTCAATCCCGTCGGGACCATTAAACTTGTACTCCATTACCTTTTATTTTTTGTTGCCGCCTCCTGAATCATCCCCGGACTTCAGTGGCTGCGCTTGTTATGTCCCGGTGATGTCGGTACTGTTTTTCATTTGTAAATCAACCAACCTGCCGTCAGGTATTTTAACAAATATATAGGGCCTTGTAAAAGCGCATTAAAAATATATTTGACGGCCGTTGCGTTTTTTGTGCAGTGGGCAAATTTAGAGCAAAGCAGGTAAAAACCTTTATTTTTGCCCACTTTCGCACAAGTGTGCAACTTACTAAACGGAGTAGCGGAAAGAGGATAATGCAATACTTTTTAAAGAAGCCTGGCTGACGAGGTCATCCAGCGCTCAACTCAAACCCATTAAACGATTAACGATATATGTCTCAGTTCGGAAAAAAATCATCAGGTAAAAGAGGAAAACCTACATATGCTTACGCCATCATCGGGGTGGCACTCGTACTATTTTTATTCGGCATTGTCGGTTGGTTTTTTCTCAACCTTCGGAAGACCGGCGATTATTTCAAGGAAAGCATCCAGGTGCACGCCTTTCTTTCTCCAACAGCAGGCAAAAAACAAATTGACAGCCTAACCAATTTTATATCAGACATACCTTACGCCAACAGGGTGCAATATGTAACTAAAGAGATGGCCATCGAAAACTACAGCACCGAAAATGATAGTAGTTGGAAGAAAATTATCGAAGCCAATCCGCTGCCGGAAAGCATTGATTTTTACATAAAAGCTGATTATGTAGAAGCCGATAGCCTTAACAACCTTGCTACCCTTTTGCAAACAACCTACCCCGGAGTAATTTCTGAATTTCAGTTTCCTACTGAGACTGTCACCAAAGTGAGCAGCTATGTAAAAACTGCAGGCATTGTGTTTTTGATTGCGGCGGTACTCCTTACGATATTAGTTGTGTTTTCTATAGACAACACCATCCGGCTCGCTATGTACAGCAACCGCTTTTTAATAAAAACAATGCAAATGGTAGGAGCCACAAGAGGATTTATTGCTAAGCCCATCAACCAGCGAGCGGTGATCAATGGTTTAATTTCATCTGGTATCGCCATTGCCGCCGTGTGGGGCAGCGTAACCATTCTAGAAAACATGATACCGGGCTTCAGATCCCTGCACGATACCCAAGGTTTACTTGTTCTATTCCTCATCATTATTGTGTTGGGTGTCACTATTTCGTTGGTAAGCACTCACCGCTCTGTAATCAAATATCTTCGCATGAAGCTGGATGATTTGTATTAACCCCGGCAGGTTGCTTACCGAGGTAAGCATTTTAAAAGATTCCATTATATTGCAGGCCAATAATTACGCATTATGCAAAAAACAACACCGAAAAAAGTTATTGTAAACAATACCCCCATGTTTGGCAGAGAGAATTACATGATAATGGCGGCCGGCCTGGCAGTGCTGGCCCTTGGTTTCTTTTTGATGGCAGGTGGCAAAAGCACTGACCCTAACATTTTTAATGAAAAAGAAGTGTACAGTACAACCCGTATTACCATTGCTCCGTTGCTAATTATCGCTGGTTTTGTTCTAGAGATTGTGGGCATCATGAGAAAGCCAAAAACACTCTCTTAAAATTTCACTCAAAAACAGGTTCAAATAACATAGTTTCCGCTGTATCTCACGGCGCTTTTTTTTTGCCAAACCAAACCCAACTTGAATGACCACCTACCAAGCTATCATCATTGCGATTGTAGAAGGGCTTACAGAGTTTTTGCCTATTTCATCTACGGGCCATATGATCATTGCCTCCAAGGCCATGAATGTACCCGACAATGACTTTACCAAGATGTTTACTGTGGCCATTCAGTTGGGAGCTATCCTGGCTGTGGTAGTATTGTATTGGAGAAAATTTTTCGATTTCAAAAACATTCAATTTTACGGGAAACTTGTAGTAGGTGTTATTCCAGCTCTTTTGCTTGGCTTCGTATTTTCAGACAGGATAGATGCCTTGCTGGAAAGCACTACCACAGT
The DNA here is from genome assembly GCA_043737055.1 of Chitinophagaceae bacterium. Lineage (GTDB taxonomy): Bacteria > Bacteroidota > Bacteroidia > Chitinophagales > Chitinophagaceae > Ferruginibacter. Next base: position 5,379 of record JAYTBG010000062.1, read on the forward strand.
AGCAATTGCATTACTCATAGGAGGTATTTTTTTGCTTTTTGTAGACAAAATGTTTAACAACCCGCAGACAAGGGAAGAAAAGGATATTTCTTTTGTGCAGGCTTTTATAATTGGCATCTGGCAGTGCCTTGCTATGGTACCTG